>CACGPQ010000005.1 GCA_902574955.1 uncultured Synechococcaceae cyanobacterium | reverse complement strand
AGAAAATTAAAAAAATTAATAAAAAAAATTCTTTTTTTTTAAAAATCATATTTTTTCTAACTTTTCTTTTTCCTGGTAGTTTTTTTATTACTAATCTTTGTTTTTTTTAAAATTGCGCCTTTTTTATCTTTTAGTTTTTCTTCTAAAAGAGATACTGCGTCATCTATAGTAATTTTTTCTACATCAGTATCTTTAGCAATCGAAACATTAGTTTTGCCACATTTTAAATAGACGCCATATCTTCCATTTAATATTTGAATTTTTTCTTTAAATTCTTTCGGTTTTCCAAAGTCTTTAAGTACCTCTTGACCACCTCTACCCATTTTTGGCATCGCAAGAATTTCTAATGCTCGTTCTATATCAACTGTAAAAACATCATCCTCTTTCTTTAAGGATCTGTTTTCAGATTCATTTTCATTTTTAATCCATTTGATATACGGGCCAAATCTTCCTCTATCAGCCTCAACAACTCCTCCTTCAGGATGAACTCCTAACAATCTAGGCAAACTTAAAAGTACAAGAGCCTCATCTAGAGTTAGATCATCAGTTTTCAACTCTTTGGGTAATGAAGCTCTTCTTGGTTTAGCTTTATCTTGATCATTATTTCCCAATTGTACGTAAGGTCCATAAGGGCCAAATCTTAAAAAGACTTTTTCCCCAGTTTTTGGATCAGTTCCAAGATCCGATGGGCCACTTAAGATTTGATCAACTTGTTTTATATCTAAATCTCCAGGAGTAATATCCATTGGAAGATTACCTTTAGCCTGAATTTCATTACCAGATTCGTCAATTTTTGTACCCTCTAGCCAAGGTCCGTTAGAGCCTATTCTGACTACGCAAGGAAGGTCTTCGAAATCAACTTGTCTATAAGCTTTACCATCAATATCACCCTCTGTTTTCTGAACCTTTACCTCCAAACCATTTTTACCTTTATAGAAAGTTTCGAGGTATGGTAGCCACTCAAGATTGCCTGAAGATATTTCATCCAATGAAGATTCCATTTTTGCAGTAAAAGTAGTATCAACCAGATCAGGAAAATGTTCTTCTAATAGAGCAGTAACAGCAAAAGCTGTAAACGTTGGAGCCAAAGTATTGGAAGATATATTCGCATAACCTCTATCAACTATGGTCCCAATAATGCTTGCATAGGTAGAAGGTCTTCCAATCCCTTCTTTTTCAAGAACTTTAACTAATGCAGCCTCTGTATATCTTGCAGGAGGTTTAGTTTCATGAAAAGTAGGTTCCTTATTAGTAACTTCAAGACATGTTCCAGTTGTTAAGTTTGGGAGAATAATTTCTTGTTGTTCAAGTGATGAACTTGGGTCATCACTTCCCTCGACATAAGCTCTGAAGAATCCTGCAAAATCAATACTTTTCCCGCTCGATTTAAATAATCCATCCCCTACTCTAATTTCAGCATTAATCATTGTTAGCCTAGCTTCCGCCATTTGACTAGCTACTGTTCTTTTCCAAATTAAATCGTAAAGTGATAAGTCTCTACCAGTTAGATTAGTTTCCTTTGGTGTTTTAAATACTTCACCTGCCGGCCTAATAGCTTCGTGAGCTTCTTGAGTATTTCTTGCAGTTGAATTAAATTGTCTTGGTGAGTTAGATAAATATTCTTTTCCATACATAGAACTGACACATTCTCTAGCAGCTCTTGTGGCTTGTTCGGAGAGATGAACTGAATCAGTTCTCATATATGTTATGAAACCTCTCTCATATAGCCCTTGTGCACATCTCATAGTTTCTCTTGCAGACAAACGAAGCTTCCTATTTGCTTCTTGTTGTAATGTGCTAGTTGTAAATGGAGGAACTGGCTTACGAGTGGATGGCTTTTTTTCGATTTTTGAGACTCTCCAATCCTCGGAGGAAAGAGTCTTCAATAAATCTTTAACTTTATCTTCTCCAATTATTAAAGATTTATTTCCTTGTTTTAATTTACCGGTCTGTTCATCGAAATCGGAACCATTAGAAATTCTTTGACCCTTTAAACTAAATAATTTAGTTTCGAAAGTAACATTATCTTTTACTAGTAAAGCTTTAATCCCCCAGTAACTAGCTTTTTTAAAAGATCTTCTTTCTCTTTCTCTCCTAACAAGAAGTCTTACAGAAACTGATTGAACACGACCAGCAGATAATCTGGGGGCTACCTTCTTCCAAAGTAAAGGAGATAATTCATATCCAAAAAGCCTATCCAAGATTCTTCTGGTTTCTTGAGCCTGAACAAGTTCCATATCAATTTCTCTTGTTTTATCTAAAGCTTTATTAATTGCCTTTTTTGTTATTTCATGAAAAACCATTCTCTTAGTTGGTATTTTAGGCTTCAGTATTTGAAGAAGATGCCAGCTAATACTCTCTCCCTCTCTATCTTCATCAGTTGCCAGTAAAAGTTGGGTGGCACCTTTTAATGCATCTTTAAGCTCTTTAACAACCTTTTTCTTATCTTTTGGAACAATATAAAGTGGTTCAAAATCTTCTGTTGTATTTACTCCTATCCTTGACCATTTTTCCTTTTTAACCGCAGCAGGTATTTCAGCAGCTCCTTTTGGAAGATCTCTTACGTGTCCCATTGAAGCAAGAACTTCATAATTAGAAGGCAAAAACTTTCTTATAGTTTTTGCTTTGGTGGGACTTTCAACAATAACAAGTGTGTGATCCAAGGTTTATTTCAAAAATTGGTGTTTTTGTTCAGTTAGGGCATATTATGATTATTTGAAGCTTTTTCAAGTAATTTCTTCTGAAAATTTCAAAAAACATACCCACAAATTATAATCAAGTTAAGATTAACTCTTAGACCCTTACAATCAAACATCTAATTTAATCCAATTTAATAAAGTGCCCAACGAAATCTTTACAATTAATTTAAATGCTCAAGCTATTATTCCTGAGGCTTTTATTTTACTAGGTATTGTTGGGACACTTCTTGTAGATTTAGCTGGAGAAAAAACAGCCTCTAAATGGGCACCAATAATTTGCTATTTATCAATTGGCAGCTCTCTTCTTAGTTTGGCTTTGCAATGGAGTAATCCGGTAGAAAGCGCATTCCTTGGGTCCTTTAATTCAGATAATTTGGCAATCGCATTTAGAGCAATAATATCTTTATCAACCTTAGTATCTTTACTTATAAGTTGGCGATATACAGAACAAAGTGGTAGCCCTATAGGCGAATTCGCTGCGATTGTTCTTTCTGCCACTCTAGGAGCAATGCTTTTGTGTGGATCTACTGACCTTATTAGTGTATTTATATCTCTGGAAACTTTATCTGTAGCAAGCTATTTACTATCTGGTTACCTCAAGAGGGATCCAAGAAGTTCAGAAGCGGCTTTAAAATACCTCCTTGTTGGATCAGCTGCTGCTGCTGTCTATTTGTATGGATCCTCTTTTCTTTATGGATTAAGTGGTTCAACAAACTTAGCGACAATAGGTTTAGAGATTATTAATAAGCCATCATTCATAACTTCTTTAGCTCTTGTATTTGTCTTATCAACTGTTGCATTTAAAATTGCTGCTGTTCCCTTTCATCAATGGACTCCTGATGTATATGAGGGATCACCTACACCAGTAGTAGCTTTTTTATCTGTTGGTTCAAAAACAGCAGGCTTTGCATTTGCAATAAGAATATTAAGCACAACTTTCTCTTCTTTTGACGAAGAATGGAAACTTTTATTTACCATTTTGGCCATATTGAGTATGGCGCTAGGAAATGTTGTAGCTTTAGCTCAAACCTCAATGAAAAGAATGCTAGCCTACAGTTCTATTGGGCAAGCGGGATTTGTAATGATTGGAATAGTATCTGGCACACAAGATGGTTTATCATCAGCTGTTTTATATTTAGCTGCATATTTGTTTATGAATTTAGGTGCATTTTCATGTGTAATACTTTTCTCACTAAGAACTGGTTCTGATAGAATTCTTGATTACTCAGGACTTTACCAAAAAGATCCTCTCATTACATTAGGCTTAAGCCTATGTCTTCTATCTCTTGGAGGTTTACCACCAATGTTAGGATTTTTTGGAAAGATATACTTGTTCTTTGCAGGCTGGGCAAATCATCAATATCTATTAGTAATAGTTGGATTAGTAACTTCAGTTATATCTATTTATTACTACATTTCAGTGATAAAAATGATGGTAGTTAAAGAACCACAGGAAGCTTCTGAAATAGTCAAATCATATCCTGAAATTAATTGGGGAATTGTAGGATTACCTCCCTTAAGAATTGCACTTTATACTTGCGTGGCGGTAACTGCTCTTGGAGGAATCCTATCTAATCCTCTCTTTAAGTTAGCTAATACAGCTGTTTCAGAAACTCCTTTCTTAAAAGATATTATTGCTACAGCAAACAATATTTCTTAGAAGAATTTTTTAATAGATGTCTAAGAAAGTCGCTAGTTTAGAAAATATATCTAAAACATATGGGAAAGAGGCTCTAACTGTTAAAGCCTTAGACTCAATAAACTTAGAAATTTATAAAGGTGATTATTTAGCTGTAATGGGCGCAAGTGGCTCAGGCAAAAGTACAGCTATGAATATTATTGGATGTCTAGATAGACCATCTGAAGGTATTTATAAATTAAATGGAATTCCTGTTGAGAATTTATCTGATGATGAGCTCGCGGAAATACGTAACCAAAAATTAGGCTTTGTTTTTCAACAATTTCATCTTCTTTCAGACGCAACTGCACTTGAAAACGTAACTTTGCCGATGATTTATGCTGGTATTGAGCCTGAACAAAGATTAGAGCGAGGTAAGAATGCCTTAAAAAAAGTTGGCCTTTCAGAAAGAATGAATAATCGCCCAAACCAATTATCCGGAGGTCAACAACAAAGAGTTGCTATTGCGAGGGCCATTATCAATAATCCTGCAATTTTGTTAGCAGACGAACCTACTGGAGCACTAGATTCAAAAACCACTGAAGATGTTTTAGATCTTTTTGACAAACTGCATGAATCTGGAATAACTATAGTTTTAGTTACGCACGAAGATGAAGTCGCAAATCGTGCAAAAAAAATAGCCAAATTTAAGGATGGAAGAATAGTTGAATTGAAAGTTAATTAAATTCAGAACCCTCTAATTACCTTCAGTTGAGTTTGATTTTCAATTCTTAAATTCCCATTGGAATCAATATCTTTAATTTTCCATGTACGAGGACAATAACCACTAGGTAAAAAACTTTTAGTAAGAAACTTATTTGCAGATTTAATCACATATTCTTTCTTTTTATTACATTTAATTGAATCATAAAAAGCTTTAAGAACTTTAGCTGTCCAATAATGTTTATTAATATTCTTAGTTTGAAGTACTTTTGATAATGAAATACCCTCTGATGGAGTGTAATTTAAAACATTCATGCCAATTCCTACTCTTACATAGATAATTTCTTTGCCTCTTGTTATCACCCTTGGTAAAAATCCAATCAACTTTTTTGAACCAAAAAAAATATCATTTGGCCATTTCAAACAAACATTTATATTCTCTTGTCTAAGCATTTCACATAACTTAATACCTAAAGACAAATTAAATATTTGACATGTAAATTCTTTTGAAAATATTGGGTAAGCCGCACTTAACCAAATCCCGCCTTTTGGAGAAACCCAAGTTTTTGAGTTTTGGCCAACCCCTGAGAACTGTTCTCTTGCAATTATCGCTACTGGCTGATTTTTCCTTATTTCAGAATTTCCAAGGAAGTTTGTTAGCTCATTTTCGGTACTTTTACATTTTATTTTGTAAAGAATTCTCCAGGTGGGATATTGACCCTGGATTTTTTTTAAGTAAAAAACTGTCTTAGATGCAGATCCAATAACTTTCACAAATTCTTTATTAAAACAACGAGCATCTTTTTGAAGATTAGATTAACTTTAGTCTTAATAAGTAAATTTTACAAATTGGACAGAAAGTATTTGCCAATAGTGAATAGAAGGAATGCACATCTATTAAAAAATTGTCTTGATAATTTCAAAAAATCATGTGGAGACTTAGATAAACTTTCTAAAATCAACGAAAACTGGAAGAACTTAATCGGTTTGGAACTATTTCAAGAATGTAAACCATTAAATATTGAAAAAAAAATATTTACTATTGCAGTAAATCATCCACAGTGGCGCCAAGCCTTAATTTATAACAAGCATAAATTAAAAGAGAGAATCGAAAAAATAGGAATAACTTTAAATGAAATCAAAATAATACAAAATTATGAAATTAAAAATAAAAATATCAAAGCTACTAATGCAAAGATAGTTTGGGCAAAGCATCCAAGCAGAATCCATCAAAATAATATGTGCATTTGTACTCTCTGTAATTCCCCGACTCCTGAGGGCGAAATCAAAAGATGGGGAAAGTGTTCTTTTTGTTGGAGAAAAATTAAATAACTAAATTCTTTATTTAGTTAAAATTAGTATTCCCATTTGCCCCCCCCCAAATAGTCCTATATTCAGCTTTTTTAAATCCAACTTCCTTAGCAATATCTATAAGCTCATTTTTCTTTGGAAAATTTCTAATACTTTTTTCAATATATGCGTACTCTGGACCTAAATTAAAAAGCCGCGAAATGGTTACTACAATAAATTTCAAATATATTTTCTGAAAAATATTGGATAATGAACTTTTAGTTGAGTGATTAAAATCCAAAAATCCTGCCCTTCCTTTATCCTTCAAAAGATAAAAAACTTTTTTTATTCCTTCTTCAACATTATTTAAGTTTCTTAGTCCATATGACATACAAATCCCATCAAAATTTTTTGAATAATCATTCATTTCTAATACATCTTTAATTTCCCACTTAATAAATTTATTTTTTTTAAGCTCTGATTTTTTTTTTGCAATATTTAATATATCCTCTGCACTGTCAATCCCAGTAATTGAACCCCTGGGACTAACTCTCTCAGAAATTAAGAATGCTAAATCTCCAGTTCCGCAGCATAAATCAGCCCAATCTTCACCATTTAAAGGTTCCAATAAATTCACTAATTTCCTTTTCCATAATCTGTGCAGCCCAAAACTTAATAGATTATTTAAAAAGTCATATTTATAAGAAATTTTATTAAATATATTTTTGACTTCGATAGTTTTTGTGAATTTCATTTTTAAATTTTTAACTTATTTCTTTTTGTTATTAAATTAAATATTTTATTCATAGGGTCTAATTGGAAGTTTTTTTTCGAGGAGGAAAGTCTTTATTTCTCTTAAAGAAAGTTTCTTATCATGAAGTAATGATGCTAAAAGTGCAGCAGATGCCTTGCCTTCATTGAAAACATCATAGATGTCTTCTAAACATCCCGCTCCTCCAGAAGCAATCACTGGGATGTTAACAATATTGGTAATAGATTCAGTCAGATGTAAATCATATCCATTCTGCGTGCCATCACCATCCATTGATGTAAGCAAAATTTCCCCTGCGCCTAACTCCTCAACTTTCTTTGCCCAACTTAATACATCTATTCCAGTATTTTCTCTCCCGCCTTTGACATAAACCTCCCATTCATCAGTCTTGTTAACTTTTCTTTTAGCATCAATTGCTATCACGATACATTGATTACCAAATTCTCTAGAACTTTTAGAAATTAAATCTGGATTTCTAACAGCAGAAGAATTCAAACTCACTTTGTCCGCTCCAGCTCTTAAAAGATCATTAATTGAAGAAAGAGAATCTATTCCTCCACCTACTGTAAATGGGATTTTTACCGATTTTGCGGTCCTAGAGACAAGGTCAACTAATGTATTTCTATTTTCTACACTAGCTCTAATATCTAAAAATACTAATTCATCTGCGCCTTCATCAGAATACCTACAAGCCAATTCAACAGGATCGCCTGAGTCTCTCAAGTTAACAAAATTTACCCCTTTAACCACTCTGCCATGGGCGACATCTAAACAAGGAATTAAACGAAGAGCTACCATTTTAGTAAAAATTGTCCAAATGCTGTTAATCTTGCATAATAGCTTCCATTTTACCTCTTATGGCTGAAACAAAATTATTACCCAAAATCGGTAGTAAAATCAAAATTAACATTAACAAAGTAAAAGATAGACTACCAGCTAAATTAATCGATCAAATATCCTCGAATCCTAAAGCCGTAATAACAGGCTATAAAATGACAGACGGCAGAAGTATTGGAATCACCGCAAAATTTCAGAATGGTGAGCAAAATTGGTTTTTCCCAGAAGAAATTGAGAAAGGTTAAAGAGTAAAGTGAATGATCCAAAACAACTATTAGGAATTAAGGGTGCCTCTGAAACATCAAGTATATGGAAACTCCGTATACAGTTAATGAAACCCATAACGTGGATCCCTTTAATATGGGGAGTGATTTGTGGAGCAGCTGCAAGTGGGAATTTTGAATGGACATTTAGTAATGTTTTAGCTTCACTAGCATGTATGTTAATGAGTGGGCCACTTCTAGCAGGTTATACCCAAACCATAAATGATTTTTTTGATAAAGAAATTGATGCAATTAATGAACCAAATAGACCAATTCCTTCTGGGAAAATTTCAATTAAAGATGTAAAAATACAAATCTGGGTATTACTTATAGCGGGTTTAATAGTTGCTTTTCTGTTAGATTTATATGCTAAGCACAGTTTCCCCTCCGTCTTGCTTTTGGCATTAGGAGGTTCCTTTGTTAGTTATATATATTCTGCTCCACCACTCAAATTAAAACAGAATGGTTGGCTTGGAAATTATGCATTAGGAGCATCTTATATAGCTTTACCTTGGTGGGCAGGGCAAGCCTTGTTTGGGAAATTAACTATCGTGACAGCGATACTAACACTTGCTTATAGCCTCTCAGGACTTGGTATTGCTGTTATTAATGATTTCAAAAGTGTTGAAGGAGACTCAAAGCTAGGCTTAAATTCTCTACCAGTAGTATTTGGAATTAAAAATGCAAGTAGAATAAGTGCAGGACTGATTGACATTTTTCAATTAGCAATGGTTGTAGTATTAGTCATTATTGGTCAACATTTAGCCTCAGTAATTTTGGTTTTATTGGTAATTCCACAAATTACATTTCAAGATATGTGGTTACTAAGAGACCCTCTAAAGTTTGATGTCAAATATCAAGCAAGTGCCCAACCTTTCCTTATAACTGGAATGTTAGTTACAGCTTTAGCGATAGGACATAGTTTTTTAGTTGCTTAAGGTGCAAAAGATTAAATTAAGATCTTTTGTTTTAATAATTCCAATATTAATTTTTTCTGGAATATCATTTTATTTTTTTAGTTTAATATTTAGTACGTTAAAATTCGACGTATCTAAAAATAAAAAGTTTCGGGAAACCAAATATTCTTATGTAATATCATCTTCTGATAATAAGATACTAAGCAAATTAAGCCGCAAATTTGAAATAGATAATAGTTATCATAAAATTCCATTTTTTCTTAAACATTCATTTATATCTTCTGAGGATAAAAGATTTTTTAAACATAATGGAATAGATTTAAAAAGTATTTCACGTGCCCTTATTCAAAATATTAGAAGTGGTTATGTTAAAGAGGGAGGAAGTACGATTACACAACAAGTTGCTAGATTACTTTTTCTAAATAATGATTTAAGTTTTCAAAGAAAAATCAAAGAAATATTAATCTCACTCATACTTGAATTTAGATATGACAAAAATCAAATTTTAAAATTATATTTAAATAATATTTATCTAGGATCAGGAGCATACGGGGTAGACGAGGCTGCCCAAGTTTATTTTGGAAAATTTATAGAAGAATTGACATTATCAGAGATCGCATTAATTGCAGGATTAGCTCCAGCTCCATCAATTTATTCACCTTATCAAAATTTAGAACTAGCTATTAAAAATAGAAATAAAGTTATTGAATCAATGTATGTTGATGGATATATTTCTCTTACAAATAAGAATAAAGCTATTAAAGAAAAAATAAAGTTAAATTATCAAACAGCTGATAATTTTTTAGATGATAAATTACTAATAAACTTTATTCTTCAGGAAACAGATAAAAAAATTGGAAGCAAAAATGATTTTAAGTTTTTAAGAATTAAATCTTCTATAAACAAAGATTGGCAAGAAAAAGGTCAAAAAATATCAAGATATGCAGGGCCTAAAGAACTTGAATTTGGTCTGTTATCTATCGAATCAAACACAGGACTAATCAGGACAATGATAACTAGCAAAAATCCATCAATTAATGAATACAATAGAGTGATTTCATCTGTAAGACCTTTAGGTTCTACTTTTAAAATAATCCCTTATGCTGCTGCATTAATAGAAGGAATAAAATTAAACGATAAATTTGAAGACTTACCAATATGCTGGGAAAGTTATTGCCCAAAAAATTTTTCAGAAGATTATAGAGGTTCAATATCTTTGATTGAATCATTTAAAAGTTCATCAAATATCGTTCCAATATCAATAACAAAAAAAATCGGCTTAAAAAATATTATTAATTTAGCGAATTCATTTGGACTAGGTTACGAGCAAGAGTTTGAGGAATTCCCATCATTAGCTATTGGCGCCTACGGAGATAATCTTTTAAACATCACAAATGCATATTCTGCAATAAACAATAATGGGAATATTCAAAGCCCTGAAATCATAGAAAAAATAGAATCATTTAAAAAACAACCTATTTGGGAAAATAAATCTATTTCCAAGAAAATATTAGATTTAAAAATAAACAAGAAAATAAATAAACTTCTTGAAAAATCTGTAAAAGAAGGCACTTCAAAAGCAGCCTCTATAAAAGGAAAGAAAATTTATGGGAAAACAGGAACATCTGATGGAAATAAAGATCTCTGGTTTATTGGTTCCATTGATAACCTTACAACAGGGATCTGGATAGGTTACGACGATAACAAGGAATCTGAATTATCTAGTGGGAATGCAGCTTATTTATGGAAGAAGTTCATATCTGAAATTTATAAAATTCCAATTAAAAAATAAATTATATTTTTAAGATTTATAAGAAATTATTGCAGAATAAAATCCATCACCAGGATAATCCAAGCTAGGTAAAATTTGCTTTTGGCTTACCAATTTTAAAGTTTTGTTTTTTTCAATAAATCGTTCTATTAATAGATTATTTTCATCGGGACAAATAGTACAAGTTGAATAGACTAAAGTGCCATCTTTTTTCAAAAGAGGGAAAATACTCTCCAAAAGTTTTTCCTGTATTAAAGTCAAAGATTTTATTTTTTCTTTACTTAAAGACCATCTAGAATCTGGATTCCTAGAGAGAGTTCCAATGCCTGAACATGGAGCATCTAATAAAATCTTATCAAAATAAGATATAAACTTAGGATTTAATTCAATCAAACTCGTAGCATCAGCCTTAAGGGTATTAACAGATTTTAAATTTAACCTTTCTAAATTTGATTGTAGTATTTTCAATCTTTTTGCTGATCTATCTACGGCAATGATTTCAGCACTATCATTTGTTAATTCTGCAAGGTGGGTAGACTTACTTCCTGGAGCTGCACAAGCATCCAAAATCTTTTCACCTTCTTTTGGATTTAAAAGAGGTGCTATCCACTGAGAGGATCTATCTTGAATTGTCCAAAGTCCATCACTATATCCTGGTAAATTTATTATAGATCTTGGATTAGATTTTAAAGTAATTCCATTATGTAAATCATTAATAATTTCAGCATCAATTTTATTTTCATGAAGTACTTTCAAAAAGTTATCTAAATTAGTTTTTAATTGGTTAATTCTCAAATCAATTGATGGTTTTTTATTAAATGCCTTAATGATATTTTCACCCTCGCTATTGCCGACCCATTTATAAAGATCCTTCACAAGCCATAATGGAAATGATTCAAGATATGAAATTCTTTCTTTTCTATCAGAAGTTAATTCCGGAAAGATTTTTTGTTCTAATTTTCTTGATGCATTTCTCAATATCGCATTTACAGTTCCCGCTAAACCATTTAAATCTGTTTTTTTAGCTACTTCTACAGTGGTAGAAATAGCAGCAGGAAATGGGATTTTATCCATTTTTAATAGTTGATACAAACCTATATGTAGAAGCCATCTTAACTTTGGAGGCTGCTTTTTATGATTAATTTTTGATGTATGATCCGTCCAAAGATCAAGAAATTTTCTATACCTTATACATCCAAAAGATAATTCCGTAATAAAAGCTATATCAAGAGGATTAAATTGATAATTTTTTAAAACCTTTTCAAGAGCATGATCAGAAAAATCACCAGAACTAACTTTTAATAAAATTTCCCAAGCTGCCTTTCTTTGTAAATATCCTATGCTCAAAATATAATTAATTTTTTAAAGATAACTTTAATATACAAAAAATTTGAAAATTTAAACTACTTTTTCAATTGCAGAATTAAACCAAATAAAACCTAAGATAGAAATAAGTGAAAGATTAAATCCTAAAAAAAGAAAGATATTAAAAGAATGAATTCTTTCCCGAAAAAATATTTTTTTCTCTTTTTGATACTTCATTATTAAAATAAAAACTTATTCAGGATTTCAAACGGCAACCAATATTGATAGATCCTGCATCAAGCATTCTGCCTAATTTAATTGCTATAGATTCCTCCAACCTAGTGAAATTAGATTGATGAGTAGTTATCCAATCTAATTCAGAAAATGTGATAATTCCCGTCGAATTACTTTTTAAATAAAGTGTTCCAATTTCCATTAGATAAATCTAATTTTTTGTAAGTTAACATCCGTACTTAATATTTCTTCATAACATAATATTCTTTTAATTTTTCAAAAACAACTGTAGGTTATTACTCTTAATTCATTGAATATCTTTTAAAAATTTATCGGCCGTTTTTAAGTGATTATTTAATTTTTCCTCTGACATTTTATCGAGATTTCTCGTTAACATTGCCAGACGATATTGCTTTCTAAAAAAGCTTTCATTATCTTTAATAAATTTCCAAAATAAGCCATCCCATATTTCACACCATGGGCCACTTTTAAAATTAGACATTTTTTTTACATAATTAGAGCTTGATATATATGGCTTTGTTGAAAAGATACCACCATCACTAAACTGACTCATTCCGTAAACATTTGGGACCATAACCCAATCATAGGAATCAATAAACATTTCCATAAACCATTTGTAAACTTGGTTGGGGTGAATTCTACATAGAAGCATAAAGTTGCCAACAATCATTAGCCGCTCAATATGATGACAATAACCAAATTTAATAATATTTTTTATAACAACATCTACTGGTTCAATTCCTGTATTTCCTTGATAAAAAGATTTTGGAATTGGCTTATCTTCAAAATTCCAAAAATTACTATTTCGCATCTTTGTTCCGTACTTTTTATAGACGAGGCAAATAAATTCTCTCCATCCAATAATTTGACGAATAAAACCCTCTAAAGAGTTAATAGGAACATTATTATTTTTTGCAAAGAGTAACGCTTTATTTACTACTACATCTGGGGTTAATAAGCCGCTATTTAAAAGAGGAGAAAGTAAACTATGCCATAAAAAAGAATTTTCTTTAGAAATAGCATCCTCATAATCTCCAAATAAGAAAAATCTATGTTTAAAAAAATCATTTAACCATTCATCTGCCTCTTCAAAATTAGTTGGATATAAAAAATTATTACTTTCTCCAATAAACTCAATATCAAAATTGGCTAATGACCTTTCTGCATTAACTACAAATTTATTTTTTTGCAATTTAGGTTTATCGGGTATATTTATTTTTTTTGGTATTTTTTTTCTGTTCATTTCATCGAAACTCCATTTACCACCTTCAGGTGTATCATCAGGATTAACTAATATCTTTTGGCTCTTTCTTTGGTTCTCATAAAATCTCCCCATAAGAGGTTTTTTTGCATTTGATGCGAATAAATCTTTTAAATCTTCACTACTCATAAACATAGGAGAAGGCAAGATATTTAAAGCTAAATTATTACTTTCAACAAAATTATTAATCCTCTTCATTATTAAAAAATCATGAGGGTCAATGAGATTTATTTTCTGATATTTATTTTTAATAAATTCCGATAAGTAATCAACTGTAGAAACATTATTCTTGTTTTCGATATATAAAACTTTAAAGCCAGATATTTCTAAATAATATTTATAAGCGAGCATAGATGCTCTATGAAAAACTAACTTATTTTTATGGTTAATTAATTTGTGAAATTTATCATTTCCAAAAAATAATGAGTCTTCCAAAATCAAAACTTCACAATTTATTTTTAAGATTGGGCTTTCTCTAAAAAGTTGATTCGGGAAAATAATTGATACTTGTTTCATCTTTGCGACTTCCTGTTACTGCATCTTTTTGAACAGTAGATAACATCATCCCAACAGTTTTTCCATTTTTTACGCCACTCAAACGGCCTATTGCAAACAGGACAAGTTTTAGTAGAAAGATTTTTCAAAATTTATAATTTTCTTTTATGAGTAGATTTAAATCTAGTTGAATCTTTAAGGGCCATATGTTTTGTATTTCTTCCCGAAACTCTCTTTCTCCAGACTTTGAAAGATTTGGGTTTAAGATTTTGACGCATAATTTTTATCGCATCTTCCTCTCTTAAACCAAATTGATACTCGATAGCTTCAAAGGGTGTTCTATCTTCCCAACACATTTCTATTATTCTATCTATATCGATACTTTCCATATTTATTGTTCACATTGTGAGGTACAAAGTTTTTCAATATCGGATCTACCTGTAATTTGAAGTCTATATTTTGCCCAATATCTGTAAACCAATCTCAATAAGGGAGATAATAGTTTAATCTTCAAGGGATAATAAACCCAACCTAAACCAACTAATTCATAAGAATATGCAAGTACATCTAGTCCCCTAATAATTTCACCATTGTCAATAATCCCATGCAGGTTTGACATAGCTTCTGAATATGAGATGTCATTAAAAAGAAATTGATCATAATCCTTACTATTAATATCTATAAATGCAATTTGATTTAAGGTATCTCTTTTTTTAAGAAAATTTGTTTCTCTCAAACAAAGTGGACAACCACCATCGAATAAAAAGGTTAATTTTTTTTTCATATTTTTATTCAAATATAGAAATTAAATAACTTTTTTGTGGACTAAAAATTTTTTTTTAGAGTATAAGCTTTATAAAGCCTTAATAATTGCCAGTTCTAATTTAATGAAATTATATTATCTTATTTATTAATAAGCCATTGATAAAGGGATACATCAATGGTTTAAAAACTATTTATGATCAATCATCTAGAAGATGAACTCCTTCTCCTACGTCAGGAGTAAATTTACAATATTTTTCAAAAATAAGTCCAACACCTCTCATTTTTTCTCCTAATTCATCGTTAAATTTATTCCATTCTTCCGATTCACGATCAGGTAAATCCCACCCTTGTTTTTCTACCATACTTGTTATTACTGTATAGTCCCATTCTATGTATGCCATTGAGTTAATTTAAACTACCAAAATATTATAAACCAAGAGATTTAATAGGTAATCAATATTTTTTGAATATAATTTAAAAGTGTGAAAAAAATTATAAATGTCAATTTTGCCAAGAAGATTTGAACGAATCAAAAGTGTTTTAGATTGCAGAATGAAAAACTTGACTGTTTTAGTTGAGGATGTCAATAAACCACATAATTTATCTGCGATATTAAGGACATGTGATGCAGCAGGAGTTTTCGAAGCAAATTTTATTAGCAAATCGAATGTCGTTAAGACTTTTAATAGTACTGCACAAGGAAGTCAAAAATGGGTAAAACTGAATAATCATGAAAACACTATCAAGGCAATATCTGATTTAAAGAATAAAGGTTTTAAATTATATGGAACGACTCTTAATAGTGAATCAGTAGATTATAGAAATTTTGATTATTCACAAAATACATGTTTTGTTTTAGGAGCAGAAAAATGGGGACTAAGTAATGAACTTATATCAATGGTTGATCAATCAATTTTTATACCTATGAGAGGTATGGTTCAATCTCTGAATGTTTCAGTTGCTGCTTCTATATTATTATTTGAAGCTGTTCGCCAAAGAAAAAATAAAGGTATATTGCCCGCTAATGGAGAAGGATTAAATATGGATGAATATCAAAAAACACTTTTTGAATGGTGTTACCCAGAATTAGCTGCGGTGTATAAAAAATCAGCTAAAGAATATCCAAAGTTGAATGATCAAGGAGAACTTGATCCTATTACAGATAACTAAATTTATTCAGAATTTTGACTATCAAAAATTTCTTCAAGGTCCTCTCCTATAAAAGAAAGACCTAAAACTAAAAAAAACATTGCCAAACCTGGGAACAAAGCCGTCCACCAGATACCTGTAGGTAAAGCGGCAAGAGCCAGATTTAAATCACTTCCCCACTCTGGGACATCTGCAGGAACGCCAAGGCCTAAAAATCCTAAACTTCCTAATACCAAAACAGCATCTGCAGCATTTAGGGTAAGCAGAATAGGTAATGGTGTTATTACATTTGGGAGAATATATTTAAAAATAATTTTTTTAACATCAGCTCCTGCAACTTGAGCTGCCTCCACATAAGTTTCGGATTTAACCAATATTGTCTGATTTCTAATTAATCTAAAATATTGAGGAGAGTAAACGATACACAATGCCAAAGCCGCGTTAAGAATACCCTTACCCAATACAAAAGCCACAACAACTGAAAGCAAAATTACAGGTATTGAAAAAATAGTATCCATTATTAGTGATAAGCATTTATCAAAGAAACCACCAAAATATCCACTTAATAATCCCAATGGCAAACCCAAACTTAATGAAAAAAGAATAGCTAAGAATACAACTTCTATCGCTAATGATGATCCTTGCAAAGTTCTTAAGCAAACATCTCTTCCTAATCTGTCTGTGCCACAAAAATGATTAAGAGAAGGAGGGGCAAATATATCATTGCTTAACATTGAAAATGAATAGCCAAAAAAATTATTGGCCTCTAAAAATTTCATTATTAAAACGACAAGAAGATAAAGAAGTACAATTAAAAATCCAGCTTTTCTGATATTCGCGCCGACACGATTAAATGAGTTAATATCCAAAATCTTTTTTTAAAGATATAAATGAAATATACCCAATTATTTTAAAAATAAATAGCTGTAAATTTTAAATTAAAAGAAATTACTGGTTTAATTTCAAGACTGCCATAAAAGCTTCTTGAGGGACTTCAACTTTACCCATTGCCTTCATCCTCTTTTTACCTTTGGCTTGTTTTTTTAAAAGTTTCTTTTTCCTAGAAATATCCCCTCCGTAACATTTAGATAAAACATCTTTTCGCAAAGCACTTATACTTTCACTTGCAATAATCCTGCTACCGATTGATGCTTGAATAGGTATTTTAAATTGTTGTTTTGGAATAAGTTCTTTTAATTTCTCAACTAAACTTCTGCCAATTCCATAAGCCTTATCTTTATGAACAATAGAAGTTAATGGATCTGCTCTTTCTGAATTTATTAGAACATCTAATCTAACAAGGTCATTTTTTCTATAGCCAATCAAATGATATTCCATTGATGCATAACCTTGGGTTCTACTTTTCATTTGATCAAAGAAATCTGTTACAACTTCTGCTAATGGAATTTCATAAATCAATGTAACTCGATCTGTTGTTATGTATTTCATATCTATAAATACTCCCCTTCTTTCCTGACATAAACCCATTAATGTTCCATTAAATTCATTGGGAGCATAAATTTCCATTTTCACATAAGGCTCTTCTATTGATTCTCTAAGTTGTGGATCAGGAATTGTAGAAGGATTATCAATAAAGATATGTTCCTGCTGATTTAAATTTACTTTATAAATAACTGATGGTGCCGTGACGATTAGATCCAAGTCATATTCTCTTTCTAATCTTTCTTGAACAATCTCCATATGAAGAAGTCCTAGGAATCCGCATCTAAATCCGAAGCCCATTGCGCTACTAGTTTCGGGCTCATATTTTAAAGCTGCATCAGATAATTGTAATTTTTCCAGTGATACTCTTAAATCTGGGAATTGATCAGCATCAGTCGGGAATAAGCCACAAAAAACCATGGGATTTGCTGTCTTGTATCCAGGCAAAGGATCATTGGCAGGCGAATTTAAAAGAGTAATCGTATCTCCCACTCTCGCATCAGCAACTGATTTTATAGAAGCAGCTAAATAACCAACTTCTCCTGCATGTAATTCATCAACTTGCTGCTGATCAGGAGCCATTATTCCTATCTCATCTAGTTCATAATTTTTCTTACTTGCCATTAATAATATTTTTTCTCTCTTATTTAGAGACCCAGATATCACCCTGAAATAAACAATAACTCCCCTGTACGGATCATAATAAGAATCAAAAATCAGTGCCTTTGTAGGTAGTCTAATTTCATCTTGAGGAGGAGGTACTCTTCTTACGATTGCTTCCAAAATATCTTTAATACCAACTCCAGTTTTTGCTGAACAATTTATTGCATTAGATGTATCAAGTCCAATAATTTCCTCTATTTCTTGTTTTATTTTTTCAGCATCAGCCCCTGGTAAATCAACTTTATTTAAAACAGGAATTATTTCAAGATTATTTTCTAAGGCAAGATAAACATTAGCTAAGGTTTGAGCTTCTACTCCCTGACTTGCATCAACAACCAGTAAGGCGCCTTCACAAGCTTGAAGAGATCTACTAACCTCATAAGAGAAATCAACATGCCCAGGAGTATCTATTAAGTTCAAAACATATTCTTGGGAATCGTCAGCTTTATATTTCATCCTAGCGGCCTGTAACTTGATAGTAATTCCTCTCTCTCTTTCAAGATCCATACTGTCCAAAAATTGTTCTTGCATATCCCTTTGCTGCACAGTACCAGTATCTTGAAGCAACCTATCTGCAAGGGTAGATTTACCATGGTCAATATGAGCGATTATGCAGAAATTTCTAATTTTTGAAACCGATATATCAGTCATATAGAAAGAAAAATTCTCCTCTTATTACATCTTGATTAATATTAGCTAATTAGAATTATGGATGGAAACCAAAAATGGAATTATTTCTTTTTTTAATTTCTTTTATGAAGGTACTGTAATTTTCAGAGACTGATAGTCCTGGATAAATTAAGTCATTTATTTTTTTCTGAAGATTATGCTTATCGTTTAAAAATAAAACAGATTTTTCTAGAACCTCAATCATAATTGAAACTGCAGTACTTGCTCCAGGAGAGGCTCCCAACAAAGCAGATAATGATCCATCAGATGAATTTACAATCTCAGTTCCAAATTTCAAAGAACCACCACTTTTAGTTTTTTTAATTATTTGGACTCTTTGACCAGCATTCTTTAAATACCAATCAGAAGGATTAGCTGATGGCATCATATTCTTTAAATTCTCAACTCTTGAGTTATGGTTCTTTAATGATTGTGATATTAGGTAATTAATTAAATCGTTGTTCTTGAAACCGACGTCTAACATAGAAAAAATATTATTCTTTTTAATTGAACTAAATAAGTCAAAGTATGAACTTTGTTTTAGAAATTTCGTTGTAAATCCAGCAAAAGGTCCATATAAAAGAAGTTTTTTATTATCAATCCATCTGGTGTCTAAATGAGGCACAGACATTGGTGGCGATCCAATATCAGCTTTACCATAAACTTTTGAGTTATGTTTTTCTGTTAGATCTTTTTTCTCGCAAATAAGCCATTTCCCACTTACTGGAAATCCACCATAACTTTTTGCTTCTGGAATTTTTGATTTTTGTAAATAATTAATTGTTTTTCCACCAGCACCAAGAAAAACGTAGCCAGTTCTAATTGAAGTTTTACTTCCTTCAAAACTGATTTCTAGTTCCCATTGTTTTTTATCAATTTTCTTTAAATCTACTAATTCTGTTTTGTATCTAATTTCAACATTTTTATTTAAGGAAACTAAAGACAAATACTCTTTAGTTAAAGCCTCAAAATTAATATCAGTTCCTCTACCTATTCTGGTAGCAGCAATTTGAGTAGATGGATTTCTATCTTTTGTTATTAGAGGAGCCCATGATGAAATTTCATCAAAAGATGTAGAAAATTCCATATCGATAAATTCAGGATTTTCGATCATTTTCTGAAATCTTTTTTTTAAAAAAGAAATATTATCCTGACCAGAAACAAAGCTAATATGAGGAATAAATTTTAGAAACTTCTTAATATCAATTTTCCCTGCTTCATACAATGAGGCCCATAAAGACATGGATGTTTCAAAAGAACGATTTATTGAGAGCGCTTTATCTATTTTTAGATTTCCTTTTTCATCTAAAGGGGTATAGTTTAATTCGCAATTAGCCGCATGTCCTGTACCTGCATTATTAAAAGCGCCAGTACTTTCACTTCCTGGAGCATTTAATTTTTCAATAATAAGAAATTTTATATCTGGTAAAACTTCTGAAATTAGGAGGGCTAAAGTACTACTCATTATCCCTGCTCCTACTAAGACTGCATCAAAGTAGCTATTATCATTAGTGGGATTTTTAGATGAAGTCACAACAGAAAATTATCTTTTTTGCAATTAATCAGATTTCTTTCTAGGCTTATTATAAAGTTAATCCAAAATTATGAGTACTGAAACACTCTCGCTGACAAACGAAAATGTAGAAAAAGTCCTTGACGAGCTAAGACCTTTTTTAATTTCTGATGGAGGTAATGTAGAGATTGCAGAAATAGATGGTCCAATTGTCAAAGTCAGACTTCAAGGAGCATGTGGTAGTTGCCCAAGTAGCACTATGACTCTCAAAATGGGTATTGAAAGAAAGTTAAAAGAAATGATTCCTGAAATAAGCGAAGTTGTCCAGGTTTTATAAAAATTTTTAACTGAAATATATATTATTTAGTTTTTAATTCCTTCAACAAAGATGATTCCATATCAAGGCAATCAATTGGAAGTCCTTGGCCAATAGCGATTAAAAGAGGTGCAAGAATTCCTAAAGTAAAAACTAAATTTGATTGGCTTACATCATATTTACTCAAAGTAAAAGTTATCAAATAAATAATTGAAAAATAAGCATGTAGTGAAAAAAATTCTTTTGGCTTTAAAACTGGCCACCTTAAAGTATTTCCCAAGAAATATAAAAAACCTGTCATAAATAAATAGTTACATGAAGATTAAACCAAATATAAACATAAACCTTTTTAGAGACTATTTATAAAAAAATTTACCTAAGATAATAATTAAAAAAACATTAAATCTTCGTTTCTATTTGTAAAAGCTAGACATGAAGTTAAAAATACGCTTATAATAATTTGGTAGCAATCGCTACTTTTTCGTTCACCCTCATTTTAGGGCGCAGTTCGAGTCATACCATGGAACGGGGGATGGCCGTGTTGTCACATCGAAACATGACTACTTTAACTTACAGAGGTAAAAACTACGTTCAAAACAAAGAAGCTGCTAAAAAGCAACTTGTTGAACTTACCTACAGAAGAAACGTATACACCAATAGAATGGATGACGCTTCTTCAAGTAATGAAAAAGCAGAATTAAATTATAGAGGTGTTAATTACACTAAATAATTTAATTAAACAAATTAAAAGCCCCTTTTCAGGGGCTTTTTTTTTGGGCTATATTTATCGTGAGTCCTTTAAAAAATATGTCTGAAAGTTGCTGTAATACAACCACATCTAATAAAGCATCTAATCAATTCGATCATAAAGATGCTATTCAAGAAAGATATGGTTCAGCCGCACTAGAAAAAGAAAGTTGTCTTTGTACACCAGTTGGGTTTAATTCCGTTTTACTTGAAGCAATTCCTCAAGAGGTTATAGATAGAGACTATGGATGTGGGGATCCAACTAAATATGTTCAAAAAAATGATATAGTCTTAGATCTTGGAAGTGGTAGCGGCAAAAATGCTTTTATTTGTGCCCAAATTGTTGGGAAAGAAGGGAAAGTTATTGGAGTTGATCAGAATCCTGATATGCTTTCTTTATCTAGATCAGCCTCTAAAGAAGTTACAAAAAATATAGGTTTCAACAATACAGAATTTCTAGAAGGTTCAATTGAAAAACTTGATGAATTAGATAAAGATTTAAGTCCATTAATCGCCGACAAATCAGTTGATATTATTTTAAGTAATTGCGTTTTAAACTTGGTAAGTCCAGAATCTAGAAATAACCTCCTAAGAAATATAAAAAGAGTTTTAAACGATAATGGAAGAATTGCAATTAGCGATATTGTCTCTAACAAAAAAGTTCCTTTAAGATTGCAAAATGATCATGATCTATGGACAGGATGTATTAGTGGAGCATGGTATGAGCCAGAGTTTATAAGTGACTTTAAAGAACTAGGATTTAAAAATTTAGAATTTGCAGAAAGGAGCGCTGAACCTTGGAAAGTAATTGAGGATATAGAATTTAGAACAGTAACTTTAGTAGGCAATATTTAAAAAATTCAAGAGTTTAAAAATATAACTTAAATTTTCATGAGAAATAATCTAAGAGATCAAATACCAGCATTAAAAAATAAGTATTATTTCAACTATGGAGGTCAAGGACCATTACCAAAATCTTCTTTAGAAGCCATAGTTAAAACGTGGGAAATTATCCAAGATTTAGGACCATTTACTAACAATATGTGGCCTTTTATTTACAAAGAAATATTGACCACAAAAAGGCTCATTGCACAAAAATTAGGTGTAAATTCAAAGAATGTAGCTTTAACCGAGAATATCTCTTCCGGTATGATTTTGCCCTTTTGGGGAATAAAAGTAGAAGAGGGAGAAGAGCTGTTAATAAGTGACTGTGAACATCCTGGAGTAGTGGCTGCAAGTCGAGAATTTTGCAGAAGAAATAAATTAATATTCAAAATTTTGCCGATCCAAAAATTTAAAAATCTAAACGACGAAAATATAATTTTAGAGATTTTGAAAAATCTAAATAGTAAGACTAAGATACTAATTATTTCTCATATCTTATGGAACTTTGGATATAAAATTCCTTTAAAACAAATTTCTATCGAATTAAAAAATAATCGAGCAGATTCTTATTTACTTGTTGATGGTGCTCAAACCTTTGGGCACATAAATATTGAAAAAGAAGTTTTTTATTCTGATTTATATTCAATAACTTCTCATAAATGGGCATGTGGACCAGAAGGACTTGGAGCCATTTATGTCTCAGATAGATTTATTCATGAAACAGATCCAACAATAATTGGTTGGAAATCATTAAAAAAAGAACAAGGCATTTATGAGCCTTCAGATAATCTTTTTCATGATGATGCAAGGAAGTTTGAAGTAGCTACATCTTGCATTCCTTTACTAGCAGGGCTTCGTAATTCTATAGATCTTTTGGATAAAGACTGCCATGAAGAAGAAAAAAGCGAAAATATCAAAAGATTAAGTGAGAAACTTTGGGATGAATTAAATCAATTAAAGGGTGTTGAATTAGTTTTAGAAAAAAAGTACTTAAATGGGATAGTTAGTTTTAATATCGAAAATATTAAAGATAAGGATAAATTTGTAAATAAACTTGGAGAAAAGAAAATTTGGATTAGAGTTTTAGAAGATCCAAAATGGTTTAGAGCATGCGTACATCAAATGACTACAGAAGCTGAGATTAATTTACTTTCTGAAGAAATTAAAAAATTACCAGGGTATTTCTGAGCTATCCCAAGCAATAAATTTTCCAGTACATTCCGGGGATTGATTTTTAATAATATTGATCAAAAATTGGGAGGATTTTTCTTTACTAAATAATTTATGTTCTGGCACAAATTTATGAAAAGGTCTAGATAAATCAGTATCTACTGTTCCTGGATGAAGCAATGTGATAGTAGCCTTTGGGAAACGTCTAGCCCATTCAATACTTAGAGATTTAAAAAACTGATTTTGCGCAGATTTTGCAGCTCTATATGAATACCAACCTCCAGTTTGATTATCTCCAATGCTACCAACTCTTGCACTTATACTTGCAAAATTAAAATCCAAATCTTTTGGTATAAATTCTTCAATCGCTTTAGCTAATAAAATAGGAGAAAAGGCGTTTATTGAAAAACTTTCCATCATATTTTTTTTATCAAGATGTTGTAATCTTTTTTCTGGTTGAAGAGAATCACTATGAAGTCTACCTGTAGCATTAACAACTAGCCTTAATTTTGAAGGCTGATTTGATATTTTATTTTTCAACTGCAAAAGGGATTGAGAATCCTCTATATCTAATTTCCAAAAAGAATTAAATTCACTTTTTCTTCCGCACAAAACAACTTCTAAATCTTTTTCACTTTCAATCAGATCTTTAGCTATTTGGGTTCCAATTCCACCTGCGCCTACAACTAAGGCTAAGCCTTTCATTTTATTAAAAATAACTCAATCAATTCTAAGAAACTTTTCCTGTGATTTGCGTAAAGATCTTTCTTATTTGATTAGGAAATTTTATTGAGATTTTCTTTTTTCTTTTAATAATTTATAAGCTATTTTTCTATCATCAAAATTAATAACTTTATCATTGAGAATTTGGTAGTCTTCATGTCCTTTGCCTGCAATTAAAACAATATCTTCTTTATTGGCAAATTTAATAGATTCATTTATTGCTTTAAATCTATCAATCTCAATTGTTATTTTTTCTCTTTTTTTTATACCCATCAAAATATCATTTACTATCTTTTGGGGTTCTTCTGATCTTGGATTATCTGAAGTTATAAAAAGTTGATCAGAAAACTCTTCAGCTATTGATCCCATTAAAGGCCTTTTACTAAGATCTCGATCTCCTCCACAGCCAAAAACAGTAATGAGTTTTCCCTTACAAAGTTTTTTAATTGATTGCAAAACTTTTTTTAATCCATCAGGAGTGTGGGCATAATCAACAATTACTGTTGGGAGTGATCTTGAAACGTCATCATTATCAATTTCTATTTTCTCCATTCGCCCAGGAGCGCCAGGGAAAGATCGTATTAACTTTGATAGATCTTTTAAAGAAAAATTAAGTTTATACAAAATTGTTATTGCTTGAATCGCATTCATTAAATTAAATTCTCCAACGAGTGGAACAAAAAGTTGAATTTTTTCCTTGGGTGTATGAAAAATGCAGGTTGAGCCATTTTCAGTAAATTTTTTATCTGTTACGAAAAAAAAATCATGATTTTTAAATTCATTTTCAGTAATCTTTGTAGACACTAATGAAGATCTTTTTTCAAGATCAGATGATAATTTAGATATCCAAGGGTCATCGTGATTTAATACAGAAATTCCATCCTTTTCTATTAAATAAGGTGGTAAAAACAATTTTCTTTTTGTTTGAAAATAAGATTCCATATCTGAGTGATAATCAAGATGATCTTGAGTTAAATTAGTAAAAATAGCCGCCTCAAATTCGCATCCTGATATCCTCTTTTGAGCAATAGAATGAGAACTTACTTCTAATATCGCGAATTCAGATTCTGCCTCAACAGCAGCATTTAATTTCTTTTGAAGTTTATCGGCGAAATCAGTTGTATGAGAAGCAACTTCTGAGAAGCCAGGCCATCTATTAAACAAGGTCCCAAATAATGCAGTCTTTTTCCCTAATTTTTTTAAAAGGTATTCCAATAAGAAAGTAATTGTCGTTTTTCCATTTGTACCAGTAACACCAATAAGTTTAAGTTTTCTTGAAGGCCTATTCCAAAACTCAGCGACTATTTGACCAAAAATATAATCTAAATTATCCTCTAAAACCAAAATCCTTTTTCGATCAATAGATCCAATTTTCTGTTTTGCAGCGGGGCCAATAATGGCAGCCTCTGCGCCATTTTCAATTGCCTCAATACAAAATTTTCCTCCATCAACATTTAAACCAGGCATTCCTAAAAATAAAGTTCCTTTTTGTACTTCTTTAGAGTTAAAAGAAATATTATTGATATCTTGATCGATAAGATTTGATGAAGGAATAATTCCTACCAAATCTAAAAGTTTATGTAATTTTATAGATCTCATATAAAAAAATTATTTCTCCAGAATGGTACTAATATTTTTTTGAAACCAATTCTTTAATTGATCATCTTTTAATCTTGGAGAAATGCGAGGCAATTCTATGATCTCCTCGTACCTAATTCTTTCAACAGCAATAACAGGTACTTCATAATCATATTTTTTATATTTATCTTTATATAAATCGACCCTATCAATATCAATTTCTTTAAGCTCCTCTAGATTAGGGAATAACTCATTAAGATTTATTTTTGCCAGTTTGTTTTTTAATGAATCACAAAGGCAACATCCCTGCCTAACAAAAATAAATATTTTCATTCATTTAGTCAGGCACAGGGTCACATCCACAGGGAGTTAAAGGATGACATCTGCTTAATCTTTTTAAAGTTAACCACCCTCCCTTCCAAGGACCATGTCTAATAATTGCCTCATATCCATAAGAGCTGCAACTTGGAATAAATCTGCATCTTGGTCCAAAAAAAGGAGAAAACCACTTTTGATAAAACGAAATCATAAAAAGAAGTATAGAAGTAATTGATTTATTAATAGTTTTGAACACTTTAATGATGTAAAATAATATTTCCAGTAGTAATTAGTTTAATTGAATTTAATCAATTATCCAATTTATTGCAATTTTCTATTTAATTTGAAATTATGTCAAGATACCGCGGCCCCAGATTAAGGGTTACGCGTCGCTTGGGAGAACTACCAGGTCTCACCAGGAAAGCTTCAAAGAAGTCTAATCCTCCAGGTCAGCACGGCCAAGCCCGTCGCAAGCGATCAGAATATGCAATTCGTCTAGAAGAAAAGCAGAAACTTAGGTTTAATTATGGAGTTTCTGAAAAACAACTAGTACGTTATGTGAAAAAAGCTAGAGCTCAAGAAGGATCTACAGGTACTAACCTACTAAGACTTTTAGAAAACAGACTTGATAATGTTTGTTTTAGATTAGGTTTTGGAGGCACCATTCCAGGCTCAAGACAATTAGTAAATCATGGCCATGTAACCGTTAATGGAAAGGTTCTTGATATTGCTGGTTATCAATGCAAATCAGGCGATGTAATCGGAATTAAAGAAAACAAAGCAAGCAAAAAACTTGTAGAAGGTAATATAGAATTCCCTGGCTTAGCAAATGTCCCACCTCATCTTGATTTAGACAAGCCAAAATTAACGGGAAAAATAAATGGGAAATGCGATAGAGAGTGGGTGGCTCTTGAAATAAACGAACTACTAGTTGTTGAATATTATTCAAGAAAAGTTTAATACTACTTTTCTTTGGATTATTAAATCTCTCTTTTAAAAAATGAGAGATTTAATTTAATTCTTATTTTTAAAAAATAATGGGAAATAAGGAAAATAATATAAAAAAGCCAGGTTTTAAGACCTTATCTATTCACCATGGGGAAACATTTGCTGAAGAAACTGGATGCGTTATGCCTCCTATTTTTTCTACATCTACTTTCAAACATGGAAATAAAGATAATTTCGACTACACCAGATCAGGCAATCCCAACTTTAGAATTCTAGAAAACATCCTTAAATCAATAGAAGATTCTAAATACTGTACAGTTTTTGGATCTGGAATTAGCGCGGTAACTGCAATTTCATCAACACTGAAATCAGGTGACAAGATACTCTGCGAGTCAAATCTCTATGGTTGTACAGTGAGGATGTTCGAAAAAGTTTTCAAGAAATTTGGACTAGAAGTTTTATACACAGATTTTACAAACGAAAATAATGTCAAAAAGATTTCAACCTTCGAGCCAACCTTGATATGGCTAGAAAGTCCAACTAATCCACTTTTGAAGGTACTCGATATTAAGGCGATTTGTGATGAAGCGAATAAACTCGAAATACCAGTGGTTGTAGACAATACCTTCTCTACTGCACTTATTCAAAAACCATTGGACCTTGGTGCAACACTATCGCTTGTAAGCACCACAAAATTCATTAATGGACATAGTGATGCACTTGGCGGAGCAGTACTTACAAATAATGAGGAATGGAATAGTAAGATGCGTTTCTCTCAAAAAGCTCTCGGACTTCAACCATCTCCTTTTGATAGTTGGCTCATTACGAGAGGAGTAAAAACTCTTCCTTTAAGAATCGAACAACAAACTAAAAGTGCAGAATTTATTTCTGAAGAATTAGGTAATCATAAAATTATTAGTAAAGTAATTTACCCTTTTAATCAAGAACATCAGCAATTTAATTTAGCAAAATCGCAAATGAAATCTGGAGGTTCAATGATCACCCTAAAATTAAATTTAAATAAAGAGGATACTTTTAAATTTTGCAAATCTCTCAAATATTTCTCTCTAGCAGAAAGCCTTGGAGGAGTTGAAAGTTTAATTTGTCACCCTGCAACGATGACTCATGCTTCTGTTGATGACAAAACAAAAAATTTACTAGGGATAGATGATGCTCTTGTCAGATTATCAATTGGATGTGAAGATACAAACGATTTAATCTCAGACATTTTATTTGCTTTAAATAAATTCTGAAAATTGAGAGATTTACTTAAAAAACCTATATGGAAAAATTTAGAGTTGGGATATGCAATTCCTGATAGTATTCATGCTGTTTCTGTAGCATTACCAACTTGGAATGATGTAATAAATTACGAGGAAAAAGATCAAGAATGTATGAATTTATTGAAGTCCATTTACCCACGATTCGGGCTAAACCCCATAGTGAAAAGATTATGCGAAAAAGTAAAAAAACAAAATTACTACAACAATAAAAGTATCTGGCCATATCCGAATGAAAGAATAGCTTTTAAAGCTAAAAAATACATTGATAGAAATACTTCTGAACAATTCTCGTTAATAGAAAAAAGAAATAATTTAGCTTTCTTAATAACTGAAAAAGAAGGAAGTATTTATGCAAAATATTTTTGGCAACATACTGGTCTTGGTCTATCTTCAAGAGCTGCCGCTATAGAACTAGGTCTTGAAGATTGCCCTCCAAAATCTTACGTAAATGAATGTTCTCAAAGAATAAAAAATAGAATTTCTAAATCTACAAAAATTCACTCTAATGATATTCACTTAACTTCATCTGGAATGTCTGCATTGCATACATCATTAGAAATCATATATAAATTATTTCCAGCTAAACCAACACTCCAAGTTGGTTTTCCATATGTAGATGTACTTAAATTACCAATGAAAATCTTTCACGGAGCAAAGTTAATTACAGAAGAAAATTGCGAGGATATTGAATTAGAAATCAAAAGAATAAATCCATCAGCATTAATTATTGAACTTCCAAGTAATCCAATGCTCAAATGTGTAAACATTAAAAAAATTTCAAAAATTGCAAAAAAGCTCAATATTCCGTTAATTGTTGACGATACAATTGGTTCGAATTTAAATATAAATTCCATAGAACATGCAGATATAGTTTTTACTTCACTTACAAAAATTTTTTCAGGTAGTGGTGATATTCTTGCCGGATCATTAATACTAAATCCAAAAAGCAAATGGATTGATCAGTTTAGAAATGCATTAAACGAGATTAATATTCCAATACTTTCCGATGGAGATATAGTTTATCTAGAGAAAGTTAGTAGAGATGTAAATCAAAGAGTTTTTGAACAAAATAAAGCATGTTTAGAATTAAAAAAAAGATTAGAGACTCATAGTGAGATTAAGAATATTTTCCATCCTGAAAATTGTCCAAATTTTAATTCTTTACTTACTTCTGATGGAGGATACGGCTGCTTATTATCATTTGAATTAAATGGAGGATTGAAAAAAGCCAAGAAATTTTATGATTCTCTACGAGTATCTAAAGGACCTAGTTTAGGTACAAAATTTACTCTAGTTTGTCCTTATGTTTTACTAGCTCATTATGACGAGTTGGATTGGGCTGAAAGTTTTGGTATACCCTCGCACCTTATTAGAGTATCAGTTGGATTAGAAGACCAAGATCAATTATGGAAAAGCTTTTCTGAAGCACTAAATAATTTCTAAATTCCTAGTATTTACCGTATAGAAACTTATATACTCTTTTTCTGAATAATAGTTAGTATTAATATATATTTTCTTAATATATAAATGGCAAAAATTTATGAGGACAACAGTTTTGCTATTGGAAACACTCCATTAGTAAAATTAAAATCAGTTACTAAAAACGCGAAAGCTACAGTACTTGCAAAAATTGAAGGTAGAAACCCCGCTTATAGTGTCAAATGTAGGATTGGCGCAAACATGATTTGGGATGCAGAGAAAAGTGGGAAACTTACAAAAGACAAAACTATTGTTGAGCCAACCTCTGGAAATACAGGAATTGCTTTAGCTTTTACTGCTTCAGCAAGAGGTTATAAACTGATCCTTACAATGCCAGAATCCATGTCAATTGAACGAAGAAGGGTTATGGCAGTGTTGGGTGCTGAAATTGTTTTAACAGAGGCATCTAAAGGTATGCCTGGAGCAATAGCTAAGGCTAAAGAAATTGCAGAAAGTAATCCTTCTCAATATTTCATGCCAGGTCAATTTGATAACCCAGCGAACCCTGAAATTCATTTCAAAACTACTGGACCAGAAATCTGGGATGATTGTGATGGCGAAATTGATGTCCTAGTTGCAGGGGTTGGAACTGGCGGCACAATTACAGGAGTTTCAAGATACATTAAGCAAGAGAAGGGCAAGAATATCACTTCTGTAGCTGTTGAACCATCACATAGTCCTGTTATTACACAGACAATGAATGGAGAGGAGGTTAAATCCGGACCACATAAAATCCAAGGAATTGGAGCAGGATTTATTCCTAAGAACCTTGACTTATCAATTGTTGACAAGGTTGAACAAGTAACAAATGACGAATCAATAGAGATGGCTCTTAGATTAGCCAAAGAGGAAGGTCTATTAGTAGGAATATCTTGTGGAGCCGCTGCTGCAGCTGCGGTTAGATTAGCTGAACAAGATGAATATGCTGGAAAGACAATTGTAGTTGTTCTACCTGATTTAGCAGAGAGGTATTTATCATCAATTATGTTTACTGAAGTTCCAAGCGGAATCATTCAAGAACCAGTCAAAGCCTAAATCAATTTTTTCTCCAGTAATGAATCTGGTGAAATATACATCGCATCGCCATAAGAGAAGAATCTAAATTTTTCTTTTATGGCTTTTTTATATAGATCTAATAATCTTTCTCTACCAATCATTGCACTTACTAAAAGTAATAATGAACTTTTAGGGAGATGAAAATTAGTTAATAATCCATCAACTACCTTAAATTTATAACCTGGCTTAATTACTAAATCTACGTATTTAGCTATGGGAATAAAGTCATTAATTTCGTGAGAATAACAACTTTCAAGAGCTCTTACGCTAGTTGTACCAATAGCAATTATTTTTCTATCTGTTTTCTTTATTCTTTTTATTTCCTCCACTACTTCCTTATTAACACTTACCCATTCTTTGTGAAGTTTTAAGTTACTTAAATCTTCTTGATCAATTGGTTTGAATGTTCCATAACCCACGTGCAAAGTTATCGGTAAGATTTTTACGCCTTTTTTTTTTAGATTGGAAATAAGACTTTTGCTTAAGTGTAAACCAGCTGTTGGTGCAGCAACTGCCCCCGGATTAGTTGCATACTCAGTTTGATAACTTTTCTCATGAAAAAATTCTTCTTCGGAATTTTTTATATAAGGAGGAAGAGGGATTTCCCCGTATTTATCAAGAAGTTCATTCATTGAATTGAGACAAGTTATATTTTCCGGAAATTTAATAAATCTCCCTCCAGTTTCTTCATCAACTCCATCAACAATCAAATTAATATCTTGTGCTAATGGAGATTTTAATTTTAATTTTCTATTTATTTTTAACTTTTTTGCTGGCTTTGCCAAACATAACCAAACACATTCATGGGATCTTTCTAAAACTAATAATTCAACTAATGTCTTATTTTCTAATTCAACCTTTAACCTAGCTTTCATAACTTTAGTATTATTTACAATTACAAGATCCCCTTCTCTAAATTCATCTAAAAGATTCTTGGTAAATTTATTAGTTAAACAATCTTCTTCTAAAAAACTATTTCTAACTATCATCAATCTTGATTCATGCCTAATTGCAGAAGGTTTACTAGCAATTAATGAAGGATCAAGTAAATAATCATAAGCTTCAAGCTTATAATCTTTTTCTTCATTATTAATTTGAGAAATCAATTAAATTTAGGAGACAAGAGTCTCTGGCTCATCTTCAATTAGGGAAGCCAAGTCTTTTAAGAATGAAGCTCCATCAGCTCCGTAGATCACTCTATGATCAGCTGTTAGATTTACTTGCATTATTTTTTTAACAGATATTGAACCATCACTATTAGCAACAACGGTTGGTTTCGATGATGCTATGGCTAAAATAGCACCGGTACCTGGAGGAAGAATTGCGTCAAATCTATCAACGCCAAACATCCCAAGGTTAGATAAAGTGAAGGTTCCTGTTGAGTATTCATCAGGTTCTAATTGTTTTGATCTTGATCTTTTTACGAGATCTTTCCATTCCCTAGACAATTCAAATAAATCAGTATTGCATGGTTCTTTTAAAACTGGAGTTATTAGTCCACCATCTTCCATCGCAACAGCAACAGCAATATTTATATTTTCTGGATAAGAAATTCCATTTTCTGAAAAACTTGAGTTAACTTGAGGATGTTTCTTTAGTGTCTTTGCAACTGCCTTTACTAGTAAAGCAGTCATAGTAACTCCGTTCTGTTTTACTTTTTTGTAGAAATTATCTAATTTATCTGTGTTAATGGAATAACCCACCCTAAAACATGGCACATCTAAACTAGATTCCATATTTTTATTTACCGCTTTTTGAAGAGTATTAAATTGAACTGTTTCTCCGGGATTACCAAAACTATTTCCTGAAGTTTCTGGTTTACTTTCAACTCCCAAATTTGCACCAGGTACACTTGCAGGCGAACCACCTTCACCTATCCATGGTATAGAGACTGGTTGGCCATTAGCTTTTAAAATATCATCGGCTTGAATCCTTCCGTGAGGTCCGGATCCATGAACCTTTGCTAAATCAACACCCATTTGAGAGGCAAGTTTTTTAGCTCTTGGAGATGCAATCACCCTCGAAGAAACATTACTCGTAGCAGCATTTATTTGATCGCTACTGAAAGATGGGGCTGCCTTTTCACTCATTAATACAACTTCTTTTTCTTTTTTTTCAACAATTTCACTTTGAACTTCAGGTTTTTCTTCCGTTTTATTGCTTACCAATTCAAGTTGGTCCGAACTAGAAACTTCAGGTTGTTTTCCTTTATTTTGTTCTTGAACAGAAGCTATCTCATCCTCATTTTCTACAATAAGACCGATAGTCTCTCCCACTGGTGCAGTGCTGCCAGCGGGCATTAAAACAGCTGCAAGATATCCATCTTGAAAAGATTCAACATCCATATCTGCCTTGTCAGATTCAACAACCAAGACAGATTCACCTCTTTCAACTTTATCTCCTGGATTTTTCAACCATTCCACAATCTTGCCCTCTGTCATAGTAGAACTCAAGGCAGGCATGAATATTTCGTGAGGCATAAGAAAATTGTTATTGCATAAGTTTCAAGGGATTTCTACCAAACTTCCTAAAGTTTTTATGGTTAAGAATCCTTTAAACTCTTGTTTTAATTATACGAAATCATGTTCACAGTGGGAACTCTTAAAACTTAAGAAAGTAATAATTTAGATCGATTAGAATTTAAAACTTTTCGAAATTAAGATTTACTTATATTTATCAAAAATACTAAATCTTCTCTTTAATTATTATCTATAGATTGAATAACTCCATCTTTAACCGTAATCGATACTTGCATTTTTTCAATTAGATTGTCTCCCACAGTGACATCACAGAAACTATCCACTTGCCCTTGATCAACAATTTCGTCCATTTTTAATTCGCGAACTTGACTCTGTTGTTGAAGAAGATTTCTTTTTTGTTCTTCAATTTCATTTCGTTTTGCTGCGACTTGTTGTTGCACCTGACTAACCTGTTCTTGAACTCTTGGATCTAGGGGATTAACCGATTGGGATCTAATATTATTTACTATTTGCTGCCCCTCTTGCTCCAGTTGCGATAATTGCTGATCAATGTTTGAAATTGCTTTACTTAATTCTTTTTCAGCATCTTCCTTCCAAGTTGGTGTAACTACAGCTTTTATAGCTATTGAGCGCTTTATAGATATTGAGTTTTTTGTTTCCATAAAAAATTAAATTGCCTTTTCAATATAGATAGAACAAATCAAATTTTCTTACTAAATTTGTTTTCATACATATTTTCTATTTGTAATGAATACTTTTTTTCTATTTCTTTTCTTTTTTGTTTAAGAGTTTGTGTTAATAACCCATTTTCTAGAGTAAAGGCATCAACAAAATAACAATCTAATATTTGTTCTTCTGATCTTGCTCCTAATCGACTTTTAAGCAAATTATTAATTTGTGATTTGAAAAATGTACCAATTTTCTTATTCAGGTTTAATTTTGAAAGGTCTTCTTCCAAAAACTTGCTTTTAACCAATTCGACATTAGGAACTACGAGAGCTGTTAAACATTTCTTATCTTGTCCTACTAATTGAATCTGATTAATAAATTCTGAACTAAGAATTTCAGTCTCCAGGGGATTCGGTTCTATATTTTCACCACTTGATAGCACTATTGTATCCTTGGCTCTTCCGGTTATAAAGAGAGAACCATTTGGTATTAGAAAACCTAAATCACCAGTATCAAACCAACCATCCTTGGATAAAACATCTTTTGTAGCTATTTCATTATTAAGATAACCTTTCATTACTTGCGGCCCCCTAACAAGAATTTTCCCGATTTCTCTGAACTTAAGAATCTTTTTTTTATCATCATTCACTATTTTGATTTCAGTAAATGAAAGAGGCTGCCCAGATGATCCTCTAACATTTAATTCTCTTCTCCTACAAGTTAATACTGGACTAGTTTCTGTGAGTCCATATCCCACCAAAACATCTACACCTAAAGATTCAAAAAAAAGATCTACATGTTCTGGCAATGCACCTCCACCATTAATAGGAAATTTCAGTTTTTCTCCGCATAGTTGTCTAAGAATATTCGGCCATAAAAAAATAGTAGACAATTTATGTAAAGGGTATCGGCTAATAACAGAACCCAGTAAGGGGATTTTTGATTTAAAAGTTATTTGATTTATATCTATATTTCTTATCTTTCTAAGACTTCTTTTAAAAACCGAACTATTACTTATCAAAAACTTAATAAGTTTTTGCTTTTTGGAAGGCATTTTTTTCAAAGCCTGAAAAAAACCATCATGTATTGCTTCCCATAGTCTCGGTACAGTGGCCATGACAACAGGTTTTATTTGTGTAATATCATCTTTAAGAAATTTTGGAATTGTATAGTATTGAGAACAACCGCATGAAAAAAAGAAGTATTCAGCACTTCTCTCATAAGAATGCCAGATAGGCAAAACGCTTAATACAGAGGTACCTGGCTCTGGATCAGCGATATAGGCTAAATTGATTATTTGATGTAAAAAATTTGCATGAGTCAAAGGCACACCTTTAGGTTTTCCGGTCGTCCCAGAAGTGTAAAGAATGGTAGCGACGTCATCAATTTCTGGATTAAATTTTTCAAGATTATTATTTTGTGAATTTTCTTTTTCTACTGAACTTATAAATGTACTCCAACTTATTAAACTTTCAAATTGTTCATCTTCTAAATTGATTATAAATTTCAGTCTTTTTTTTAATTCTTCTTTGTTGTTTAACTTTAGCCAAATTTCCTTAGATTGAACTATTAGTCCTACTGAATTAGAGTGCCCAATAATATAGTCTAATTCTACTGAAGGAGAATTAATACCTCTCACTGCATTTATAGCTCCTAAACGCATTAAGCCTTGATCCACTGCTAGCCATCTTGGAGAATTTTCAGATATTACAGTAACTACATCCCCCTTTTTTAAACCATAATTTTCGAAAGAAGAAGAGACTTTTGTTATTAAATCAGCCAGCTCAGAATAAGAAAATTTTTCTTTGTATTTCCCTCTTAAATCGCAAACAGCTAAAGTATCACCACATTTAAATTTTAATTTTTCCCAAATTTGATCTATGTGATCAAGGTTCTTAATAAAATCTCTATTTTTGGCAAATGTATTTTTTTTAGAAAGAGGTTTGGCTGCAGGCCAATACGCTAAATCACCCATATTAAATTGATTTTGAAATTTTAATTTCTATTTTGATATAAAATCAAAATTAAATTCTTCCTCGATGGTTTTTTTAACAATTCTCTTGACTTCTTGAATATTTAAATTTTTGTTGTAATCAATCATATTTGCCATAAGACAATTTTCTATTCCGCAAGGAACAATCTTATTAAAGTTTTCTAATTCGCAGTCAATATTGATTGAAAATCCATTTATCGTAATCCATCTTTTACAACCAATTCCAATTGATGCGATTTTCTTATTTCCTATCCAAACACCAGTAAACCCTTTTCTAGAGTGACAATCTATATTAAAAGCACCAAGGATTTTTATAATAATTTCTTCAATTTTTCTTAAGTACCAATTTAAATCTTTATTAAAATTTTTCAAATTTAAAACCAAATACGTTACTAATTGTCCTGGCATATGACAAGTTACCTCACCACCTCTATCAATCTTAAAAACATCATATTTAGCATCATTTAGAGAAAATAATAAATTATCGTAATTAGATCCTCTCCCCAATGTATAACAGAGTTGATGCTCCCCTATCCAAATAAAATCAGGGTTAGAATTATCTAAAATCAATGCCTCCTGATATTCTTTTTGTAATTTATAAACATCATTAAAAGAAGAAATATTATCAGGTTGTTTAATTATTGCTGTTCTATTATCCATATTTAAGTAGATTTAGAAAGTAAGTAAATATTTTTAGATTTGTTATGAAAATTTTAATCCATGGAAAGAATCTTGAGCTCACTGGAGCATTAAAAGAATATACTGAGGCAAAGATAGAAAAAGCAACACATCATTATAAGGATATCGTTAAAGAAGCTGACATACACCTTTCAATTGAAAAGAATCCAAGAGTCTCGTTCCAAACTGCAGAAGTTACTATTTTTGCAAATGGTACAGTAATTAGAGCTGAAGAAAAAACTGAAAATCTATACTCAAGCATTGATTTAGTTTCAAATAAACTTTGTAGAAAATTACGCAAATACAAAGAAAGAAACAATAAAACAATTCATAATAAACAATTTAAAAATAAAGATTCTTTACCAATTGAAAGTATGGAATCAAATTTTTTAGATAAAGCTTTTTTTAAAGAAGGAACTGAAGCAAGTCTGCCTGAGCCATCTATAAAAAATAAATACTTTGAAATGACTCCAATTTCATCAGACGAAGCAAGAAAACAATTAGATCTAATTGATCATGATTTTTATGTTTTTCGAAACAAGAAAAATAATGAACTTCAAGTTATATATAAAAGGAATCATGGAGGTTATGGATTGATTCAATCTAAATAAGTTTTAAATGCCCAATATTGAATATGAATTAAACGAGAAAATTCATGCGATTATTATTAACCCCTATTTATCATGGGAAGATTTCTGTGTGAATTGCGATTTAATAAGAAAATACAATATCAAAAATATTTCTACTTCACTAAATTATTTAACTGATCTTAAAAACTGTTTAGGTAATTACAGTGCGGATATAAACGCACTTATTTCTTACCCTTTAGCAGATTTACCAGTTTCATTTATTGAAGAATTAGTTTGTTTTGCAAAAGATAAGGGTGCAAAAGGAATTGAATATATCCCAAACTTTATCAATTTATCCAAAAGAAATTTAGAAACTTTCGCCGCTGAAATTGAGCAAGTTAAATTATCTGGATTACCAGTTTCAATAATCATAAATAAATCAAAACTACAAGAAGAAGTTTTTATTAATGCGATAGAAATATGTTTGGAATTAGGAATAAAAAATTTTCAATTCGGGGACGGGTTTGGATCTACTCTTACATCTAATGATGTCCTCGAAATACTAAAAATAACAGGCTCTCAAAATCAAATTAAAGTTGTAGGTGGTATAAAAAAACTGACACAAGTTATTGATTTGTTTGATAATGGAATTAGTTGCGTTGGAACTTCTAATTTTTGTGAGATTTTCCAAGAAGTAAATTTTTAAATGTCTGGTTCTGGTGAGTGCAGACTAGAGGGTCTCTGTATTAAAGCTTCTCCATTAGGCGAGAATGATAGATTAATAACTATTCTTAATGATGAGCAGGGGATTGTTCGATTAGCGGTACCTGGTGCTAGACGTCCTAAAAGTAGTCTTGCCGCAGCTACTCCATTAACATATTTAAGTCTGCAAATTTTTGGGAAAAGAAATCTTAAATCTGTACGTCAAATTAAAATATTAAAAAGCTATTCTGGTCTAGGGAAAAATATTGAATGTCTTGCAGCCGCGCAAGCAATAACTGAATTAACTTTTTTATTAGTAGGTAATAATGATAAGCAACAAAACTATTTAACTTGTGTTCTTGCACATCTAGATAGGATTTATTTGTATGAAGAATCTAAAGAAGAAGATATTAAAATGCTCTCAATGAGTATTCAATCTTTAATCCATCTATTAGCCATTGGAGGTATAAATTTACCAATACATCATTGCTGTAAAACTGGAGAACCTATTATTCCGCCTTTAGGAAATTGGGAATGGAGTTGTTATTATTTGCCAAGTGAAGGGTTTTCGTTAATTGAAGATCCTCAAAGTAATCTAAAAATAAATGCATCTGAAGTTGCTCTATTACAAAGACTTCTTTTTCCCGAATTACCAATTAAATCTAATGGAGAGTTATTGGGACCTAAAAAAGTCTGGCTGAAAATATTATTTATTATTGAGACTTGGATCTCTGCTCAACTAGAGAAAGAATTATCTTCACTAAAAATGTTGAGAGAAATATATAGTTAAGATTTTCATAAATCATAAAAAAATTTAAAAATTATGATCATAGCGGCTCTTACTGTTAACTTTATAAATAGCTAAATCAATTAATGTGGTTCATATTGCCTGGTTGGGTAAAAAATCCCCTTTTTGCGGAAATGTAACTTATGGCAATTCAACTACTAAGGAATTGAAGGCCAGAGGGCATAAAATTAGTTTTATTCATTTCGACAATCCCTCTAGTTCAAATTCATCAAAACCATTATTTCTTGCAAATGATCCTGATGTAAGTCTCCCATATTTAATTAAATCTCAAGTTTATACAATACCCTCACCAAGAGCAGAAAAAGAGCTAAGACTATCATTGGAAAGATTAAAACCTGACATAGTACATGCAAGCCTAACTTTATCTCCTTTAGACTTTAGACTTCCAGAGCTGTGTAATGAAATTAATGTTCCTCTTATAGGAACATTTCATCCACCATTTGATGCAAAAAATAGAAATCTAACTGCGAGCACTCAACAATTAACCTATCAACTTTATGCTCCATCTTTAGCAAAGTTCGATAAAATAATTATTTTTTCTGAACCTCAAAAAAATGTTCTTGATAAATTAGGAGTACCTACAGAAAAACAAATAGTTATTCCAAACGGCGTTGATGAAAATATTTGGAAACCTTTTTGCGAAAAAAGTAAAAAATATGATCAGGTAAAAAACAAACTTGGAAATGAAAGAATCTTTTTATATATGGGAAGGATTGCAAATGAGAAAAATATCGAGGCACTTTTACGTTCTTGGCGCCAAACAAAAACTCAAAATTGCAAATTAGTTATTGTTGGGGATGGACCAATGAAGCCAACACTTGAAAATAGTTTTTCTAACCTTGGTAAGGAGAAATTAATTTGGTGGGGTGCCGAATTAGATTTAGAAACTAGGATAGCAATAATGCAAATAGCAGAAGTTTTTTTCTTACCAAGCTTAGTAGAAGGTTTATCATTATCACTTTTAGAGGCAATGTCTGCTGGTACTGCTTGTGTAGCTACAGATGCCGGAGCTGACGGTGAAGTTTTAGATAACGGAGCAGGAATAGTAATTTCAACTGATAATGTGGCTGCACAATTAAAAACTATAATCCCAATTCTTGTAGAACACCCTTCATTTACAAAAGATCTTGGAGAGAAAGCTAGAGAACGTATACTTCAGAGATACACAATTACTAAAAATATAAATTCACTTGAAAAAGTTTATATGAACTTAAAAGATAATTCAAAAACCTAACGAAACTCCTTACTTCTATTACTAGCTGAAACTATTGATTCCATTAATGCTGACCTTACACTCTTTTTTTCTAAAACCCTTAAAGCAGAAATGGTTGTTCCACCTGGAGAGGTTACTAAATTTTTAAGCTCAGAAGTAGTAAGTTTATTTTCCTTTATTAGACAAATAGTCCCTAGTATCATTTCCATAACAAGTTCCTCTGAAATTATTTTTGTTAATCCCCCGCTTAATCCTCCATCACTTAATGCTTCTATGATTAAAGCAATAATTGCAGGACCAGATGAAGTTAAAGCTAAAAATATATCAAGGTAATCTTCAGTAAATTCATAAATTTTACTAGTATTTTCAAATAATTTTTTTGTAAATTGTTTCTGATCTTCTGTAATTTCTTCTCCCCAAGAAATCCCTGTTAAACCTTTTCCAATAGTTATTGGAATATTTGTAACCACCCTCACACATTTATGATTAGGAAACTTTTGAGTAAGTCTATTTATTGAAACCCCGGCAAGAATTGAAACTATTAAATTGTCCTTATTTTTTAAATGATGGGTCTCACTTATATCATTTAATTGTTGGGGTTTTATCGAAAGAAGTTTATATTGACAATCCCAAATTATTTTTGACTCTTTAGAACCTGCTTTATAAACGTTTATATTATGTTTATAATTTTTTTTTATGTTTTCTAAACTTTTTTCTGTTTTTACAACACAAAAAACATTCTCTGGCTGTATTAATTTGTTATCTAATAGAGGGGTAACTATAGCACTTGCAATATTTCCAAAACCAATAATCGCAATTTTATCTGTCACAGATTAATCATGAATAAGCGCTTAATTTAGAATTACCCCATGCTGGTTCAGGAGTGGTATTTTTGCCCAAACTATATTGTGGTGTGTTTTCTGTAGACACAGAAGAAGGAGAAGCTTCTTCTGGGGAAGAACTAGTTACATTTACACAACTTGGAGCAAAAAGAAAAATACTTTCACCCACTCTCTCTTGATGTCCATCAATTGCATATGTGCCCCCAGCAATAAAATCAACTGCTCGTTGAGCTTGATCAGGATCCATCATAGTTAAATTGAGAATTACAGTTTTTCTCTCTCTTAATGCTTGTATGGCTTGAGGCATCTCATCAAAACTTCTTGGTTCCATTAAGCTTACTTCTGAGGATGAATTTGAGATTCCAGGCATACCAACTACTTTTGATGATCTGTTGTTATTCATAAAATCGAATGGATTTGAATTTGCAAGGGCATTTGCATTCTTTGGATTTTGTTTGAAATTATTAATATCATTTAATTCATCCTCTGAAGCATAATCCAACTCATCAAAATCATCGTCGAGATACTCATCACCTGCAACAACTGCCTTTAATCTAGAAATAAGTGACACCTTTTAAATCCTCTTGAAATTGATTACTAAGGTTTAAGAACCTTGAGTAATAGATCCATTTTTTAAATGAATAAACTACCTATACTTAAATAACGTTAGTTGAACTTTACTGCAAGTTTATAGATAAGATTTTTATAAAAAAATAACTAATTAAGATCTGGCTCCAAAAATCAATGATCCTAATCTTAACCACGTTGATCCAGCGTCAATAGCTTCCTCCCAATCACCTGACATCCCCATGGAACAATCTGGGAGTTGTAGAGAATCAGCGAGAGAACGACATTTTTTGAACAACCCTGAATTTTCTCTAGAGCTAAGTCCTTTAGGATTGATAGTCATCAAACCAGTTAATGAAATATTTTTCAACTCTTGAATCTCTCTCCATTTCAAAATTAAAAATTCAGGATTAAAGCCTCCTTTAGTAGGGTCATCACTTAACTTAACCTGCAACATTATTAATGGATTTTTCTCTTCTTCACGTGAAATATTAGAAATCTTTTGCAACTTTTCAAATGAATCTACTGAATGAATATATTTAAAATTTTGAACTATTTTTCTTATTTTATTACTTTGTATTCTTCCAATAAAGTGCCAATTTATTTGTTTAAGATCTTTTAAGGTTAATTGTTTTTCAAACGCCTCCTGAACCTTACTTTCACCAAAATCGTTCTGACCTATATTTTGAATAGTCTTGATTTCTTGACTTTTAAATCCTTTACTTACCGCAAGAATATTTACATTTGATGGTATTTTATTTTTTATTTTTAAATAATTTGCAGGGTTCACCTTTTATAAGAAAGTTTGCGTAAATAAATTCTCCCATTTAGATAGTTCTTCAGATCCTTTTCTTCTTGCTTTTTGGAGGTTTAATTCGGCCTGATTACGAGCATCTAAATAAGGTATAACTTCAAAAAAAACTTCTCTCTGTCGAACTTCTACCAAGAAGAACATTTTTTGAGCGTATAAAGTCGCATAAATATCTCTCCCATCATTTCCAGGAGAAACTTGGTACAACATACCAAATGTTGGATGGTTTAAATAACGCTCAGAACTCAAACCTAAAATATTGTGTTATTTATAATGCACCATACAGTTTTCTAAGAAAAATTGCTATGCAAATAAAACAAATCGATAATGTATTAACAATTACATTGAGAGATTTTGAAGGATAAAGAGTTCTAAATCTGTTGGTTTTTATAATAATTTTTTTCTTTGAGAGTAATGATTCTGCTCCATGATCAATTCTCAGAAATATATTTTGAAATAACCTTTCCACTAAGATTAACAAAACATTAAATGATTTCTTTAATCCTAAATTTCGAAAATTAATTGATCTAACTGACACTGATTTAATGATATTTTGAAGTTCTTCCTGCACTAGAGGAATAAAACGTAATGCAATTAACAACTGAAAAAGCCACTTACTAGTTGGCAATCCAATCTTTCTTAAGGGATACATAAACCAACTTAATCCCCATACAATATCTTCCTGCAATGTGGTTAAAAGCATCAAATTTACGCTATGAATAACGGTAAATATCAAAGTGGAGGTTTTTATTCCTAGTTCAAAAGCTTTTCTTGATAAGTTGTAGGGACCAAAATTAATAAACCATATCTTCTGCGAAGGAATTTGCAAAATATTCCATTCTTTTTGGCTTTCCAGTACTACTTCCAACTCATTGGGATTTCTTAAGTAGCCATCAAGAGATTGAATATCAGACGAGGCAAGTATTGATATACATCCAACTAATAGTGACAAACATGAGAGAAAAAATAATGATCGCCACCATACTCTAGATGGCAATAAACTTAGAAAAGTAATTAATAGTAAAAAACCAACTAAACTCAATCTCCATATTGGACCTGCCCAAATTGGAGTGATTAAAAATATCATTACCATAATTATTTTTAATCTACTATCTATAATTCTTAGCCAACTTCTATTACCATGAACGTATTGGCCAACAGAAAATTTGGTAAGCAAATTCATTAATCTTTTTGAATTAACTCAATATTTTCTCTTTCGACTTCTTTATTTAAAGCTCTTTGCTGTTTCCCTCTCCAAAGTAAAATGATGGGTGTGCCTTCAAAGCCTAAATTTACTCTAATTTGTTTTTCAATATATCTTCTATAAGTTATTCCGAATAATTTAGGATCATTTACAAAAAGAGTAAAAGTGGGAGGTTTGTTCTTTACTTGAGTACCGTAATAAAGCCTACCTTGCTTGCCGCTTCTCTTCGTTGGAGGACTTTTCCAACTGATTGATTCTTTAAGTACTTCATTAACTACAGATGTTGTAACTCTTCTTCTATGTTGATTTACAGCATTAAGAGCATGCTCAAAAATATTATCAACTCTTTGACCAGTTAGGGCAGATATAAAAATCATTTTTGACCAGTGTAAAAAATAAAGTTTAGATCTAAGTTCTTTTTCTACTTGATAAATTGTTGAACTATTTTTTTCTACAAGATCCCATTTATTAACAACAATTATGCAAGCTCTGCCTTGTTCTTCTATGCGCCCAGCCAGCTTCTGGTCTTGATCAGTTACTCCATCTATAGCATCTATAACTAAAACACAAACATCACTTCTATCTATAGATTTAAAAGCCCTATTAATACCAAAGAATTCAGTGCCATATTTAACATTTTTCTTTCTTCTAATCCCTGCAGTATCAATAATTTTCCAATGATTATCATCTTTTTTAATAAGCGTATCTATTGAATCAGTTGTCGTACCACTAATATCACTAACTATTGCTCTTTTTTCTCCACAGATTGAATTTAACAAACTAGATTTACCAACATTAGGCCTACCAATAATTGACATCATTATCTTTTCTTCATCATCCTGGACATTATTTTCAGGGAGTTCGCCAATAACGAGATCTAAAAGATCTCCAGTACCTGAACCATGAATAGCCGAAACAGGGTTAGGTTCGCCCAATCCTAATTTCCAGAACTCCGAAGCTAGGGATATTCCTAGAGTAGTCGATTCGCATTTATTAACAGCAACAATTGTTTTACAGCTTGAGTTTCTTAACCATTTTGCTATTGATAAATCACCATCAGTAACGCCTTGATTCCCATCTACCACCAGTAACGCGAGTGAAGCCTCTTCTAGAGCCAAGAAAACTTGTGTCCTTATCTCTGGGAGAAATTCACTATCATCATCAAAAACTAAACCTCCAGTATCAACTATTTGAAATTCCTTGCCTCCCCATGAAGCATTTTGATAAGTTCTATCTCTTGTAACACCAGGCTTATCAAATACTATTGCATCATTACTTTGGCAAAGACGATTAACTAAGGTAGATTTCCCGACGTTAGGTCTTCCGATAATTGCTATTGTAGGAAGAATCAATTCTTCTCTCCAAAGAAAGTAGTATCCATTACAACTATACCTTTAATAAAATCATTTACCTTTTTCAAAAAAACTTATTTAATTTCTGGATCGCCAAAATGTCCTTTAACTGGATTAACAGGGGGTGAACTTGGACTTGGCATTAATCCACTATCTTTTGAAAAACAATCATTTTCAATCGCCCAATAAATCAACCAATTTACTGCCGTCGCTCTTCTAGTTCTTCTTGGATAGAGTTCATTAATCTTATAACCTTTAAAATTAAGAAAATTTTTCAATCCCTGTTTATAGTCTTTTGGAATTGATCGAGTCAAATGTACTGAGGCTGGTCGCTCTGAAATGATTTGAGGAGCTTTTTCAAATTTTTCTGACCAATAAGAGGGAGTTAATGCGCTAAAGGCCCAATCATTTATAGAGAGTTGTCTAGTATAAAAAAGTCTTTCCCAAACCAATTCACAAACAAAAACATCACTAACCTTATCTTCGAGAACAAGAAATAATAGATCCTTACATATTGGCCATGTAAATTGATTTTCAACTAATTTTTCTTTTTTATACATTAATCGAACCTTATCAAAATCAAAGAAAAATAAGGCATAAATTTCTTTTTATATTGTGATGCATATTTAATAATTTGATCAGGCATCCCAACACTTAAAGCTATTAATGTTGTATTGATGATATCCTCTTTTTTTAAAATTTCCCTGACTAAATTCCATCTTTTGCCAACCTTCATAATTGCCAATACCGTTTTATTTGCCTTACTTTCCCTAATTAGGGTTGTTAATTCAGATTCTGAAGAAGGGCATTCTTTGATGATCAATGTCTCGCCTTTTTTTACCAAATCAAAATCATTCAAAGCTGCTGCTGCTGAAATAGAGGAAATACCAGGTATTGTTTTGGTAATAATTTCAGCATGATTATTTTTTATTAACCTCAAAATATTAGAAGAACTTGCAAATAGTGAAGTATCTCCAAGACAAAGTAAAACAACTGATTCGCCATTTTGTATAAATTTAACAATTTTTTCTACAGCATTAGACCATATTTCATCTGGATCAAAATCCTTCCTAGCCATTGGAAAGATGATAGGAATATTTTTTTTAAATTTGGTGTATTTCTTGACTATTTCCGCAGCGAAACTCTTTTTATTATCATCCGATATTGGGAAAACTATAACTTTCGCTTTTTTTATTGCATCCACAGCAGCAATTGTTAAAAGCGATGGATCTCCAGGTCCTACACCAACGATGGTGAATGTTGGTAAATCAGTTTTATATCGATTAAGTAAACTTAAGAACTTATTTATTATCATTTTTATTTTATTAACTTTAGCTGTGTACCCTTGGCAATACATAAGTTTCAGCTAGTATTGATGACTCAATTTCAGACAATTCCTCTAACCTTTTGAAAGTTTGATTTTTAGAGAATTTAGTTTGCGCTAGTTTCCAGTAAACTCCAAAATGTCTTGCCTCACTCTCAAGAAGAGACTCATAAAGGGATTTAAACGATTTATCTTCAGAATTAAGCGCAAGCAAGCTTAATCTTTCATGACTTCTTGCTTCAATAAGTCCTGCTATTAAGAAACTATCAAGCATTCTATTGGGCTCTTCCTTTCTTATATTCTTGGACAATTCAGCCCCATATGGAGGCGGTTTTAAGGACTCAAGAGAATGTCCAAGATCCTTTAAAAAATAAAGTATTTTTTCAAAATGCTCTAATTCCTCTCTCGCTATTGGACTGAGAACTTCTGCCAGATTTGGTTCTGATGGATATCTAAACATCAATTGAATAGCTACTCCTGCTGCTTTTCTTTCACAATGAGCATGGTCAATAAGAATATCAATTGGATTAGATAATGCGAGTTTAATCCACTCATTTGAGGTAAATGACGATAAATATTTAATATGAGAAGTGGGCCTTGTAAAATCGACTAGCATTTAATCCTTACTAATTAAATATCCAATGATTCCTTCAAGAGCTAAGGAATAACTTGATATGCCAAATCCACTAATAATTCCTATAGCTTTATCTGTAAGAAAAGATTCTTTACGAAAATCTTCTCTACTAAAAATATTTGAAATATGTAACTCTACAAAAGGAATTTTCGATCCAATTAAAGCATCACGAATAGAAATCGAGGTATGAGTAAAAGCGCCGGCATTTATAAGAATGCCTTGGATACTTTTTACAGACTCCTGAATTTTATCTACTATTTCTCCTTCGTGATTACTTTGAAAACATTCAAGATTAATACTTTTTTCTTTAGCAACTTTAATTAAATCTCTTTCTATATCACTCAATGTTTTATTACCATATATTTCAGGTTCTCTTGTGCCCAAAAGATTTAGATTTGGTCCATTTATCAATAAAATATTCATCATCAATAAAGTGTTTTCTTTACAAATGCTATCTAGAAAGAAACAAAAAAACCAAAACAATTTCACACAAAGTGTCCATTAACTGATAAGTTCAAATAGTGGGGGTCGGTGCCCGAGTGGTTAAAGGGGGCGGACTGTAAATCCGCTGGCTCTGCCTACGTTGGTTCAAATCCAACCCGGCCCACTTTAAAATTGCCCTTGTAGCTCAGCGGTAGAGCACTCCCTTGGTAAGGGAGAGGTCTCGGGTTCAAGTCCCGACGAGGGCACTCGCGGGGATAGATCGTCTTCAGTAATGTCACTATCGTCATACCGGATGCAGAGAATTTATCTTGCAGCGACAATGAATTATGGTCTGGGTTCTGATGATGCAGAAGAGTTGGCCTACTACAACAAAATCAGAAAAGCGATGGATGATATGAAAAAAGAGGCCATTAAAAAAGGGATCCCACTTAACAAGGATAGACCCGAAGTAATGGATAAATGAATCTAAATATTTTTTTTACTAATTGATGGAAGTCTTATAATTATTGCTCTGCCTTTACTGATGATTTTTAAAGGAAAAAAACCAAGCGAATTTTTCCCCATTTTAACCATATTCAAATTCAATTGTTGATCCTTTATCCGTATATGGGAGTTCCTCAAACCGTACATATTTTTTAGTCGGATAGATTGCCTGACTAGTTAGAACATGTTTGTAGTCGTAATGAGCAAATGTCTACCAAATTCACTCTAAAAGAAGATCATAAATCTGAGATTGAAGAAAGATCAGAAAATGAACTTCTTGAGGAAGAAATCAGGAATCAGCAAACTTTGGATAGCTTTGTTGAATCTGATAAGAACTGGAGCTAATCAAAACTTATTAGGAGAAAGTTATGAACTTAAAAAGATCACCATTCTCAATCTTGAATAATGAGAGTAGAGAAATTGACTATATCAAAGGTGTTTACAAGAGAAAAATTCAAGCTGAAATTGAATCTTATAAAGACCCCGAAGATGAAGATAAGAGTGATACAATCCAAGCTAAAGATATATTGCTGCTTGATAGGATCTCAATTTAGTTATTCTTTTTTTTCTTCTTCTTATCCTTTTTTTTCTTCTTTACCTTTTCATAAACCTCATCAGCCTTCTGTTCAATATTATCCAGCTTATTTGAAAGTTCCTTTAAAGTTTCTGCTTTTACTTCTTTAACTACGGTATTTTTTAGCTCAATAATTTTAACAGGCTCTTCTTTAACTACAGTATCTTTTGTCTCTTCAGTTTTAATTCCAAACTTACCTTTTATAAAATTGGCTATAAAAATAAGAAAAGGTACATGGGCTAGACCACCTATTACTATTCTTGTTTCAGAATAAGCCATTTAATAGTTAAAAGTTCTGAGATATTTAAGCATAAATTTAATTTTAAAATTCGTTTTATTAAGCCAATAAATATTAGTAATAATTTCTTGATTCGCAGATCAAAAATCTTGCTATTAATTAAGTAGAGACTTTTTTATTAAATGCCATTAGACGTATTTCTAATGAACATGTGTGTTGTAGTTATAGCATTGCTTATCAGAAGAGAAATCAAACTTAAGAAGGCGAGATAAATTATGAAAACACAAATTTTAAAAGAGCATTACATTCCAAATATCCATGCTATTACTATTTTACTAATGCTTCTTCTATGTCTATGGTTACCTCTAGCACTCAGATTCCTATTAATAATTTAGTCGAATTAATTAGTTAATACTCTTATCCTTAAACTCTGCTATATCCTAATTTTGTTTTAAAGATCTTATATGGAACTCCTGTTCCATTCATGGCTTCAATAACTTTATCTCCCACACTTCCGTAAAATTCAACAGAAAAATCAGTTCCTAGTTCAGCATGAGCCTCAAGATAAACACTTAATGCTGGATTAGCTAAATGAGCTAGTAATGCATCATCATTTTTATAAACTTCTGACCATACGAAACGAAGAGGATCATCAGGATCTTGATCAAAAGTATGATGGAGCATTCCTGGTTCGTCAGCTTCAACAGCTTTATCTGTCTTATCTGCAATTTCTAAGTATTCTGCAACCTTATTTTCCTTAACTTTAAGTTTTGCAAGAAGCATAAATGGAGTATCTGATCCAAAACTAGACATAAAAAAAAGACTCTTGCGAGCCTGAGTGATGGGGATCTCTATCATGACAAATTAATTAGAAACTAACAACTCCACCAATAGTAAATTTTTATTACTTACAAACACTATATGTAGTGATAAGATTTTAATAAATGCTGGGTGATGGGGATTATCCTGCGTCTTGACTGGGCGAAGCTATCGCCCTTTTTTTATGGGTATAACTTTCTAATAGCTTCTTTTTGTTCTTGTTTTTTTATTTCTTCAGCATCATAAACAGGACAAGTATTCTGATTAAGTGAGGAGAAAAAAGAACTTTTTTTAAAACGTTTGAATATAGGAGTCAATAGTAAACGTTTCATTGCTTATATTTGCTAAATCGCTCAAACATACTTAAATACTGTAGAGGAAACACTCTGGTTAAATTTTCTATTCTCTCTTCATCCAATACAACACCCCCTGGTAATTTCTTAATTAACTTTGGAATAGCTTTCTTTGTTTCCTCTTTGCAGAAATTAATTCTATGAGTAGCTTCTTTTTTTATATTCGTTTTAATTAATCCATCTTTTTCAAGCATTGATTTTAAATCAAGATTATTTCCTTTCAAAAGAGCAATTAAAACAGTATCTGAAATTTTTAAAGCTTCCGCAGTTTCTTTACCTTTGTTTATTCCAAATATCCAGGTACAGGCACCAACTCCTAATGCTCGTGCAATACAATCATCATTTCCAATTTCATCACAAGGTAATCTAAAAGACTCTTCAATTTTTTTTAAATCATATCCATTCTCACCTTCTGGAAAACCAGCTTGAGTAGAAAAAGGAAATAATAATAATATTGCAGGAAGAATTAAGCTTTTCACTTAAAAATAACTGGATATAACTGTTGAATCGTAAATATGACCGGCACTCTCAATTAATGGTTTCACTGCTGGATCTTCAAACATAGCTATTGATTTGCCTTCTTCACCCTGCTCAATAAGAATTACACTTGTTGGATCATCTTTCTTTACACCTTTGTATAAACAAATAATTCCGCGCTCTTTGTTCATTTGTATATTTTCTTCGCTGTCATAAACCGCAGCCCATTCTTCAAAAGGGACGCTAATTTTGAATATGAAAACGGTAGTTTCAAGAGACATAAAAAAAGGAGCTAGTTGCTCCCTATTCTAGATAGACTGTCAATAATCAAGAAAAAACTGGAGGATAAGGTGTTTGTCCATTCATTAATGATATGTCAATTGGTTTACAGATATTCATCAGTGCATCTTGTCCGAAACCTGGACCTGTGGGACCGTCTATGAACTCCTGAAACTCCTCAGCTGAAATACCCTCTTTTACTTCCCAAAAACAATACACAGGACCAGTTTTAGTTACGGCATTTGCAGAATGGTTAAAAAATCCTTTTTCTTTATTAGCTGCCACCGCATCATCCCATCCACCACCTGGTGTCATTGCAGCATAAGCTGTTTCCCACCATTTTTCAGCTTTTCCTGCCTTAAATTCGTGATGAACAATATAAAAAGTTGATGCCATAAAAATAATATTTGAGCTGATAATTAAGTTACTTGATATAAGTAAAGGTAAGATTAATTATTTTGAATTCCTAAATAAAAAGGGGGCTAAAAGCCCCCAGCGATCGACTCTAAATATATATAATCTAAATCAGAATCCAGATATTGCTTCATAGAAATCAGCGTCTGGCAGTATTCCCTTCAAGGGTTCAATCTCCTTGGCAGGGCCTTGGACCTGCACAGTAATATCTGACACTTCAAAAAACTTGGGAATCATATGTCCCATATTTTTGAGATGAAATAAAGCGGCGGCACCATCTTTATATGCCTCTCTTACATAAGCCTTATCTGAACCGCATCTAGTGATATTAAAAAAAAGGCAGTCAGGTTCATTTAGCTTTTGTTAGTACCAAAATTTCTTCTAAAAGAGCTATGCATTGGTCTATCTTCCCATCCTTGCTTGTGAAATGGGGATGGATAGAAACCATTGTTGTATCTAGAGACATTAATTTATAGATATTTCTCCTATCTTTTTAGCAACTAATCTTTATAAACAAGTTAAAAATATGGATTATCTAAAAATGAAGAATTTTAATTTGGTATCGCATGTACCGTTTATATGTTTTTTGAAAGCTATTAATTGTATATGAGTTATTTTGCTGAACCAAACCATATTGAATATGATGCATGGTTCGATGAAAACATCGACCCAGTGGATCTTTTGAATTACTCAGATGAAAAGGAGTTCAGTGATTCGGTACACTTTAAGTTCCATAAGATGTCCACTAGAAATTTAACGATTGGTTCTTCTGATAATTTTCACTGGTAAATAAAAGATTTTTCACTCCAATAATATTTATGAATCTTACGCAGAATATGTTCCATCACTTTCTCTTCTTGCCTTAGCTAATACAATTTCATCTACAACTTTTTCAATCATGTAAGCACTTTTTTTACCAAAACATTTTTCTTTTTTAATACTCTCAAAATCAGTTGGGATTAAATCATTATGTTCACAACAGTCGCATTTAATATCAATTTTCTTACCTCTGAAAACCTCTAAAGCTCTAGAAAAAATCCATTGCTGAACTGAAATGCTTTCCCAACTATCAAAATTCGACCATTCATCAAAATCCCTATTAAGGATGCCTTTTAATCCATCAGCCTGATTTACATATACTAAGTATGAATCTTTTCTTGGTTCATCATTAATACCAATTGTTTTGACAGAATTTTGATTCATTAAATATAGATTGATTGAGTAGCCTTATAAATCTAAAGGATAATCTCAAAAACATAAACAAAAAAATGTCTCAAATAAGCTCATTAATTGCTTTATCCAATCTAGAAGTATGATTTGTATTTCTTAGTAATTCAAAATCCTTAAAATCAAAGCCCGGGCCAACACAACAACTCACTAAAGTAAATTCGCCTGTACTTTTTGCAGCTTGCCAATATCCAGATGGGATCATTTCTACTGGATTATTGGAATCTAAAATTAAATTTCTTATTAACTTATTATCATTATCTAGGCACCATAAATTCAGAGGATCGCCCCTTAGATAAATCCAAATTTCATCAGCATTTTTTACTCTGTGCCAAGCACTTTTTGCATCTCTTTCCAAAAGATAATAAATTCCCGTAATAAAGTTTCTACTTTGGCCATCTTCCCTTATTAGAGAATTCTCACTCCTTACTATCTCTCTAAACCATCCACCCTCAGGATGAGGAGATAAATTGAATTGTTTAATTATTTCTATGTTTTTTTTATTAGGATTCACATCACAAAAATATCTTTAAAATTTCCCTTATACTTAAGTCCTAACTGAAAATAAATCAAAATAAACTATACTTTATAAAAAATTAAGCACAAATAACTGACAAATCTACAAAATTTTTATTTTCATCTGCCAGTTCAGTAATGATTCTATTGAGCCATTCAGAGGTCGTTTCACAGTAACCTACATTTAAAATAGTTTTTTGCTTTGATGTTTCTTCTTTATTCATAGTTAGAGTATTTTTATATAAATTAGTCTTTAATTTAATCTATGTGAATAAGTCTTAATTACTATCTATTTTAAAAAGTTGTCTTTAATACATATTTAACAACTGATAGTAAACAAATAAAATTAAATCGTTGACAAGAAAATGTATACAAGTAAGAGTAGAAAAAATTTATTATTTAACCTATGAATAACATCAAGATTGAGGAATTGATGAAAGTAAGGTTCGATGGTATTGCTAATAGAATTGGGCAATTAAGCAAAAGGGAAAGTGAGTCTTTATTACTTGAGCATCTTGAGTGGTTAGAGGGAGGATGGGAGACTGAAGAAATCTTATTTTTAAAAAAGCCCTACAGAAAATGGTGGTTCTAACTCCACTTCTATAAATAATTAATGATGACCTAAGGGACCAGGGCCAGATCCTATTTTGTAAGAATTTTCTAAAGATTTCTCAACAAATAATTTCGCTTTTTTAATGGAATCAAATAAATCAAAACCTAAAGCCTTGTAACCACAAATAGCAGCACTCAAAGTGCAACCGCTACCATGGGTATTTTCTGTATTTATAAAATTATTAAATAGCCACTCTTTTCTACCATTTATGTCAAGAAAAAAATCCTTCCCTTTCATATCTATTAAACCGCCACCTTTTATAAGTACCGCTTTAGCTCCAAGACCAATAATATTTCTTGCAGAATTTTCGATATCTTCTTCACTCCTTATTTCTAAACCAGAAAGTAGATTTGCTTCATAAATATTTGGAGTTACCAAATCTGCAACTGGCAATAGAAGTTTTTTATAAGCATTAATCGCAGAATCTTCCAGTAATTTAGAACCAGTTCTTGTAACCATTACTGGGTCAATAATTTTGGTTATTTTGTATGTATTTAATTTTGAAGCAGTATCATTAATTATCGTCTCATTTAATAACATTCCAGTTTTTAAGGCATCAATACCAAAATCAGCAAATAAAGTATCTAACTGATTTAAAAAAGTATTCTTCTCTACTGGTTGAACGCATGTAACCTCTATACTATTTTGTGCGGTAATACATGTAATAACAGAACATCCATGTACTTTAAGGGCCATGAAAGTTCTCAAGTCAGCCTGGATGCCTGCTCCACCCCCGGAGTCACTACCGCCTATTGAAAGTGCAATTTTAGAATACATAATTTATTAACTCGTTTTTGAAAGTACTATAAATAAATTTTAATTTAAATCAGAAATCTGAATATGCATTAAAAAAATCTAACTCCAATTCCATAGCTCTCCTGTATAAATATTTGGCCTGATTAATGTCATATGTTTCTTTATTAGTCTCAATAAGATTTTCAAGTGAATCTGCTAGCTTTTCAAAGCTCTCATCAGAATAAGTAATTATCCATTCTTTATATTTAATGTCAAAATCCTCCTTATACAAACTTTTTCCTATCCAAGAATAAAGTCGCATACATGGAGTCATTGCAAACATTATTTCAACGGAGCTAAGTCTCTTGGAAGTATCATTAAGAAAATCTGTATAATTTTTAGTAGCTTTTTTTATATAGTTGTTAGTCAAATCAATATCCCATTCTTTTGCATACGTTTCATGAAGTATTAATTCCTCTGAAACTCCCATTAACAGTTCACTTAACTTCCTTATTGAGTACTTATCTTTTGATTTGGAAACAGCAAGACCATAAGCCTTAGCAAAAGTCTCTAAAAAGAAATAATCTTGAGCTAAATATTCTTGAAATATATTTTTAGGGAGAATTCCATTCTTTAAACCTTGAACAAATTTTGTATTTAAACTTAGTAAAGCAATCTCATAATTATCCTCCCAAAGTTGTTTTGTAATTGACATAGATATTTCTTAAAAAGTTTAAAAATTTTTCTTTCTTAAATCTTAATACCTAAGAAATTATTTAGTTTAAAATTAGTCAAATTAAGAGGGGTTTTCAAAAAATTCCCATTTTACTTCGCAATAAGATCTCTTTAGAATCATAGGGAATTTTGTCTGGTATTAATCCTCAAGACTTGAAAATGGAAATTTATTAAATTCCAATATCAATTGGCATTATTTTTTTATCCATTTTATTTTAATCCTGATAATTTTTGGGGTCATTAAATAAAACTTTTTTTAAACCTAAAATGTATAAACAAACCACAACAAAACTTAAAATAAAATCAACATAAAGATATTGAGACATAGTAATTTGATCTTTAATTATTTATAGCTGATTAGGAAAAATCAAGATGTGATTAATTAAACCCAAAAGCAGAAAATAATGATCAATAACAGAGTAAATTTGCAAATACATAATGCATTATTTTTCTAAATATGCATTATGTAAATTTTTCTTAAAAATAGATACTATTTTATACATCAAAAAGACGTCAACATTAGCTATAAATATTAAAAACTATGTGGTCTAAGATCAGGCTTGCCATTTACGGAACTACTGCTTTAGCAGGAATAATTTGGCCATTTTATTTTATTAATCAGTTTATTAATTTGGTAAGAAATAGAAACATTCAAGGGTCAGCGATAGATATAGAAAACGCCTTTTTTGATGATGCATGGATAACACCTACATCAGGTTTTATATCCGCTGATACAGCGGTTCTTCTCATAGCTATTTTTGTTTTTTATCTGCTGAAGGGAGGAGACTAAAATTACGTTTGTGGGGTATTTATTTCCTGCTAACATTTATTATTTCGCTTGCTTTTTCATTTGGGGCATTTATGTTTATTCGTGAACTAAAAACTAATAAAGAACCAAATGAAATTAATTGACAATTTTGTAGAAAAATTCCACAATTATTCTCTTCCTACGCCAGAAAAGTGCTTT
>CACGPQ010000004.1 GCA_902574955.1 uncultured Synechococcaceae cyanobacterium | reverse complement strand
GAGGATGTAGTTTTTGGTAAAGGTGAGATTACAACAGGTGCGGGAGGTGATTTCCAACAAGTTGCTTCTATGGCACGTCAAATGGTTACAAGATTTGGAATGAGTAATTTAGGTCCCATAGCTTTAGAAAGTGGTAATCAAGAAGTATTTGTTGGTAGAGATTTAATGACTAGAAGTGAAGTTTCCGATTCAATCTCTAAACAAATAGATGAAAGTGTAAGGGTGATGGTAAAGGAATGTTATAAAGAAACCTATGATTTAGTCAGTAAAAATAGGGAAGCTATGGATAAAATTGTAGATTTATTAATAGAAAAAGAAACATTAGATGGTGAAGAATTTGTAAGTATTCTTTCCAAATTCACCAAAATTCCTAAGAAAGAGAGAACACCTCAACTATTAAGTTAGACCTTAATAGGCTTCTTATCTAATACAAGATCAATTAATCCGTACTCAACAGCCTCATTTGGTGACATATAAAAATCTCTATCAGTATCTTCTTTTATAGTTTCATAATCTTTTCCTGTTCTTTCAGATAATTCAGTATTAAGTCGATCTTTTAAGAACAAAATTTCATCGGCTTGAATTCTTATGTCACTGGCTTGACCTCTAGCACCTCCAAGTGGTTGATGTATCATTATTCTAGAATGTCTAAGGCTGCTTCTTTTGCCTTTAGTACCGGCTGCCAGCAAAAATGCACCCATACTTGCTGCCAGGCCTACACAAACTGTATGTATGTCAGGCTTAACATGCTGCATTGTGTCAAAGATACCCAACCCATCATAAACAGACCCTCCTGGAGAATTTATATACATATAGATATCCTTGTCGGGATCCTCTGCTTCAAGAAATAATAATTGAGCAACAATTCTATTAGCAGTTTCACTGGTAACTTGTTCTCCCAGAAAGATTATTCTTTCTCTTAATAATCGCGAATAAATATCAAAGACTCTTTCACTACCGCCAGATTCTTCTAAGACTAAAGGGATCATAATAATATTTATCTGTTTATTAGATATTAACGATATTGAGTCAACATACGCTAACCTTATTAAGGTTTACATATAAAAAAATTGAAAGAAAAATTGACTGTTTCAGATAGCAAAAAGTTATTTCATGAAAAATTCCCTTACGTTATTCCTGGTTTATATAAAAGAATAGTTGATGAAATGCTTGTCGAACTAAATCTTCTAAATCATCAAAATGAATTTACCCAAGATTACCTCTTTTGTGTTGGTCTCACTGAAACATTCAAAGAATTAATGAAAGGATACAAACCTGAGAAACATTTGGATCTTCTTTTTGAATCTTTATGCAGTTCTACAAATTTTGAAGCAAAGGAAATTAATGAAATATCTCAAAAATCACAAAAAGAATTCCAGGATAAAACATCTAAAAATATTTTAAAATTATTAAAAGAAAAAAGCAATTCTAAACTTTATCCTTCAAGGATTTTGAATTTAGGGATATATTTATTGGTTTCAAACGCCCAAGATCTTAAAGAAAAAAATGAGTCAGAAATAAATAAGTTAACCTCTGATATTTTTGAGAAGTTAAGCTTACCCACTAATAAAGCAGAAAAAGATATTGGAATTTATAAAAGCAGCATATCAAAAATGGAACAAGCAAAAGAATTAATTGAAGAGCTTAGAATAAAAGATAAGAAAAAAGACCTAAAAGATTAAATATCTATTTTTTTAATCTTCTTTTATCTTTCCAAGAGATATAGGAAATATAAATTACAGCTAAGGTTATGAATATGAGTAAAGCGAATGACGTTAAGATTAGAAACTTACTTAAATAGACTTCATAAGTTAAAAATGAAATCATACATCAATTGATCCGTCACCATTTCTTCCCCAAACAACCATGGCAATTGAAAAAGTAAAAATAGCAGCTAACGCTGCCCAACCTATTTGAAAGATCATTAGATTTAAATCGTTTTTATAAATATAACAGAATTTCAAAAATTTTTATCATTTCAAAGCCAAAGTTAATTTCTCAGAAACAAGCTTTTCTCAATAGAATAAATAAAAATTAAAATTGGGAAGATTAGTTTTAAATCATAGTTCAAATATAGAAGGTCTGATTCCCATACTCCAAAAGTTAGCACTAAACATAAATATAAAGACAATCACACCAGCTGCTATATCAAGAGTTAGGGGAAGATCTTCTAAATTGATAATTAGATTGTCAGTAAAAACTATAAACGGATATAAAGCAATAGCAAGAAAGGGTAAAACAGCCCAAGAAGTTTTTATTTCAACAGATTTAAGTAAAGATGAATTAAAACAAATTATAGATATTTACAATAATAATTAATTAAATAAAACATAATTAGAAAGCATTCAGGAGAAAAACGATGAAATTGGGATTAAATTTATCATTGTTTTTATTGGCTTTTTTTTCATTTAGTAATGAATTATTATCACTTTCTGATTACGAAATAAAAAAATATTGCACAAAAGAGAGAAGAGTATCCTCATGTATAAAAGATTTAAAAGAGAAAAGATCAAATCTCCAAAAAGGAAATTATATTGAAATACCTGTAGCACCTTACAAACGGTAATAAGAAATTAAATTAAATTTCAAATTCTGATTCGAAAAGATTAAAAGCATTTTTATAGCTTGTTAGAAGATTTTCTGAATTATCAGAAAATCCTAATTGTTCATAATCTTGTTTTAATTCATCATATAAGTAAACCACTCTATTAAAAGCACTAATATATTCCTTTTGTATGTCTTCATCATCGATATCATAGATTTTTGCCAATACTAATTCGACATTTTTTTTTGATGTATATATTTTTCTCTCAAAATCTTTATTTAACTTCCTTCTTTTTTTTGCCATCAAAATTTTTTAAATACAAATTCACAATACTCAAAATCATAGATAAATTAAATTAAAACTTATAAAATAAAAATATAGTTTCCAAATCAAAATAAAACCTCTACATTCCAAACAAATCATTCGATGATATGAGTAAAAAAGAAACAACTAATCCTAAAGAGATTAGAGCCCAAAACTATGAAGCTAAGAAAATGAATACATATGAAAACTCAAAGAAAAAGAAAGGTATGGATCTTCCATGGTGGGTAGAGTTATTATTTGTTCAAATAGGATTACCAGATAAATTACTAATAAAAATATTAAAAACCAAAAAAACATCCAAAGAATTTATTAAAAATGATAAAAAATCATTAATAACATTTTTATTTTTAATTGTTACACTTGTATATTTTTATCCAGTTATTAAACATGCAAAAAACAAATTAGATTGTGAAGCGGTTGCTAAAAATTATATTATTAAAAATAAAAATACAAACGGAATTAATAAAAGGGAAATAAAAATGTTATCTACAAATTTTTGTTATGGTGGAGAAGAAATCTATGAGTTGAGAAATTAAAAAATTTAATTTTTAATTATTCTCTATAAATAACCATCCCAAAATGATGATATTACTTTAAGTTAAATAAAATTTAATTTTTTTTCCTATGACTGAATTAAAACACAAGAAAGAAGAGGTAAAATTGCATTTAAAAGATTTGAGGCAAAACTTAAAGAAAATGCATTTAGAAGTTACAGAAGAATTAATATTACCAAAGCCAGATGATGTAAAAAAATTAATGAATAAAATGGATAAACTTTTAAAATTGATAGAATCAAAATAAACTATAATTCAAATAATTTGAAATCATGAATAGTTAATAAAAATGAAAATAATAAAACAATTTCCACCAATAATTCTAATTGCAATTTTCTTAATTTCTTGTAGGACATCAATCAATAAAGAGTATCCCATAAAAAATTTGAAAAAAAATATTAATGAGAATTCTAATTCAGATAAAAAAAGAATGGAAATAAAGTTTTCTTGTGGAGAGGATGGTATTTCAGAATATTTAGATGATGGCTGGAATATTTTGAAAGAAGATTCTCAAGAAAAAATTTGCACTTGGAAATCTGTTCCTGCCACAAAAGATTGTAATATGGAAAATGATAAAGGATGTAAAATAACAAAGCCAGATAGAATAGGTGAAGAGAAAATTTATTTATTGGAAAAATAAATTTAAAATATGACTTCAAAATCAGAAAATTTAGTTGATTTAATTTTTAAGAAATTAAAAAACTACAAGAATAAAAAAATATTTTTAGAAAAGGAAAGTTTGAATAAATTTGTTCTTTCACTTTTCGAAGAAAACTGAATGTAATACGTATTTAAATTAACTGCTATATTTGAATTAAATTATTATATAGATGATATATGGGTAATTTCTCTTCATTAACTGCTATTTTGGCAATTATTTTTATTGCAAGTCTTTATTTTTTATTTAGGGTTACTTCGAATACAAATAATTAAAATTTATTATTTGATTTTAGATTATCGGATCATCTCTTAGCAGTAAAACTGTATGCTTATTTAAACCATCATTAATCCATTCCTTATATTCCTCTTGGACACACTTTTTATCAGAATTATCTAGTAGATTAATTCTTTTTTTTGCATTATCTAAAGCTAATTTAATACAGAATTTATAGTCATTGTTTTTTTCTTGCATAAGTTTTTATTAAATACTAGTAAAAATAATTACAGATTCTGTATTGAAAATTACATTAATAAGCGTTGATTTGATAAGAGTATCAAGCAATACGGAAGAATTTTTTATATATTTGAGATAATTATTTTTTACAAAAATCTCATGTCATACGAAGCAGGCAGTAAGGAATGTAGACATTTAATTGAAGCTAAGGAAAGCCTTCTATCGGCATTAGACGCATTAAGCAATATAAATTCAACCGATCTAATACAAATCCAAATTAAAGAGATTTACAATAAATTAGAACAGATGCACGATAATCGAAAAAAAATAGAATCGGCTACAAATTATCTTTAATATATTCAAATTAACCAAAAGTTCAAAATTGGCTTTTTATCTTATTTACTCTTTTTTCAGATAATAAATCCAATAAAGCATCAAGCTGTGCATGAACTTCCTTAGCTTCATTAAGATCGGGCAACAAATCTTCTTTTATAAGCATTTGATGCATCTCTCTAAGCTCTAACCTTATGTATCTAAGGTGAGAACATACTTCCTCTCTCTTAGTTGCACTCATATTTGCTTTATAGTTTTAACATTATACAATATTGTCTTTTTGAACCCCATATTAATTTAGTTAAATTGAAAAATTATTTCAAACTCCATAACACATCAGAATCTTTTAAAGTTGCGTTATTGTAATATATCATTCATGAAAAAGAAAAAATCAAAAAAAATTCAAGCTAAATCAAATTTAAAAGATCAGAAGTTAGGTCAAACAAAAAATTCTGCAAAATTAGTACTTTTTGTATTCGGAATAGGTCCAATAATTGGCATAATAATCTTTTTATTTAGTAAGGGATTTTTTAGTCCGCCAAATATGTAATTCTTAAGTAATGAAGATTAAATTTAAATATTTAATTTGTATAATTAATTTCAATAAAATTTAAAATAATTATTGAAATTTTTTTAATGAAAATATCCTAAATTCTGCCATTTTCCTTGCATTATCTGGATTAGAGATTAAAAAAGGATGGTCTGATAAAATTTCAAATACCTTATCTATCTTTAATCGTAAATCATCACAATCAATATTTTGCCATTCCTCATCAAATGACATAGCAAAGTTATCAGCATTGTCATATAGTTTATCTTTCATGATATTAAGAATTTGAGTTAAGAAATTTTCAGAAATACGAGCCAATCTGAAAGACTCAGTAGAAGATTCATATAAAACTACCCTCATGAATGTCTGAGAAATAATTTTCTATGAGTTTCCCTAAAAATTATACTTTAATCTCATTATTTGAATTTATACTTAAGTGCTATTAATCAAAATCTGATTTAATTTGACAGAAGTGTTACAATATCGTCATATAGTAAGACTCATGGAAAATAAAGTTAAAAGAATAGGATATCTTCCTAGAAAAAGAGTTCTTGAAATTATTGATGAAATATCTAAGAGCGAATCTATAAGTAGATCTAAAGTAGTTGGAATATTAGTTGAGGAAGCATTAGATGCTAGAGGAATTGCAAATTTTGGATATAGTAATATCAGTAAGGAAAATATATACAAATCGAATAATTTTAAAGATCTCCAAAATGAGAATACCCACTTAAAAGATGCTGAGGATGAATTTGTTGATGATAGTGGTTACACAGTTTCATCTCATAAAACTTTAGACCGCTCAATATCTTCTGAAGATATTGAATTAGCAAATAAAATTAATATTCTTAAGGAATCAGGATTAATATGACTTTTGTTGAGTAATTATTTTATTTTTTAATGCATAACATTGGATCATTGTTTATTCTTAGTCAAGAACAATATTCTTTTTACATAATTTGAATATTAAATCCTTTCTAATATTAATTTTGTAATTAAAAAATGAAAGATATTAAATGTCCTTCATGCGGCAAAACTTTCCGAATTGATCCTAGCAGCTTTGAAGAAATACTTCTTCAGATAAAAGACGAAGAATTTAACAAACAAATAAAAGAAAGACTTATTTTGGCTGAAGAAGATAACAAAAAAGCATTGGAAATCTTAAAACGTGAGTTAAAAATAAAGTTAATAGAGCAAAATAGCATTAAAGAGTCCGAGATCCAAACTCTTGAATCTAAATTAAAAATAGCTGAAGAAAAGAAAACAAATGCCCTTAATGATTTAAAAAATCAAGCAACAAATAAAATTAATTCATTGAATAATGAATTAATCAAGTTGAAGGATGAAATCAAAAACCAGTCTTTAATTTCAGAATTATCTTTAAAAAACAAAATTAGTGAAGCTGTTACTAATTTAGAAAAAGAGAACTCATCATTATCAAATTCGATTGAAAAAATGAAGCTTGAACATTCAATTAATGAAAAATTAATTGAAGAAAAGTTTAAAAGCAAAATTAGTGAAAGGGACCTGACCATTCAGGAGTTAAGAGAAATGAAATCTAGATTATCTACAAAGATGGTAGGAGAAACATTAGAAATCCATTGCGAAACCCAATTTAATCTGAATCGTGCTTCTGCATTTAAAAACTCATATTTCGAAAAGGATAATGATGCCACTTCAGGAAGTAAAGGTGACTATATATTTAGAGAATTTGATGAAAATAAAACTGAAGTGGTATCTATAATGTTTGAGATGAAGAATGAAAGTTTAAATGGAACTAATAAAAGAAAAAACGAAGATTTTCTAAAAGAATTAGATAAAGATAGAAGACAAAAATGTTGTGAATATGCAGTACTTGTAACGCTTTTAGAACCAGATAGCGAACTATATAATGCTGGCATAGTAGATGTTTCGCATAGATTCCCAAAAATGTACGTGATAAGACCGCAATTTTTCTTGCCCATTATTTCTCTGCTAAGAAATGCATCTATGGAAACCCTAAAATACAAATCAAAAATTGAATTAATGAAACGTGAGAATTTTGACATAACTAATTTTGAAAGTACTCTTGAGCAATTCAAAAGTGCAGTTGGTAAAAATGTTTCACTTGCCCAAGATAGATTTAATGATGCAATTTCAGAAATTGATAAATCAATAACACATTTACAAAAAACTAAGGAGGCTTTAGTTCTCTCAAAAAAACATCTTTTATCTGCTGACAGCAAATCTCAAGATTTGACAGTAAAGAAATTAACTAAAAATAACCCAACCATGAAGAAAAAGTTTAATGATTTAAATAATTTCGAAGAGGAAGTAGCCTAATTAAATAAGGTTTTTGAAATTAATAATAGTTAAAAATATTTTTAATTTCTAATTTATAAATATACTATAAATAATAAATTACATAGTTAAGAAAATAATGTCTATAAGCACTCCAATTTTTACTATTGCCAAAGATCTTAATGTCGAAAGTAATAGAGTACTATTAGCATGCAAGAAACTTGGCATCAACGCAAAAGGTGCGACAAAAAGATTAAATAAACAAGAATTAGAAAAAATTAAAAGTTATTTTGAAACGGGTAAAAATGTATCAGATGAAGTGATTAATTTAAATAAAGTTAAAGCTAAAATCAGTTCAAAGAAAATTGTAGAAAAAGTAAAAATAAACTATTTTCCAAACAGACTTATTCGCAAATCTTAAATAAAAATAATTTTTTTTAATTACTTGAAGGAATAAACCACAGAAAAAAAAAATAATAATTTATTATGAGTAAAAATACTTAAGATGACCATAGGCAAAATTTTAAATTCTCTTGAAAAATCCTGGGAAAGAGATCATATTCTTTTAAATATAAAGAAGGGGTTAGGAACAGCTGAGATAGTTAATGAATTTCTTGTGAAAAACGAAAGACAAATTAGAGAATTAAATTCATTATTAAGACCAGAAGATATTGATTTATTAAATCAAGTAGAACAACTCTCAACTTGTGAATCTAAATTAATAAATGAGATCAAAAATTTAAATTACTTAGAAAATAACGATAATCGTCAAATTTCGAATCAAACAAGGACTGAGCCATCAAAGAGTGTTTTTTTTAAAAGAATAAGTTCATTTATGATTAATTGGAGCAACAAATTTGTAGTTATTGCTTTACTAACAATTTCTGCAATAGCTTTATCAAAACAAGCATGGGCATAATTCGCTAAATTAACTTCATTGTAAGAGATGTAGTTTTGAGAACTAAGCAAAAAGATTTAATTAGATATAAGGATGGTAGTCTTTATTGTGAACTTGCTGATATTTGGATTGATCCAAATAAGCCAGTAAAGAGCGCATTAATAACCCATGCTCATTTTGATCACTTTACATTTGGCTGTGAAGAATACATTTCTACTAACGAGACTGCGATAATTCTTAAAGAAAGAGTTGGAAATAACATCAAAATTAAGACTTTTGATTATGGAGAAGAATTCAAGATAAATGGTATCAATATTTCTTTTCATCCTTCAGGTCACATCCTTGGATCTAGTCAAATAAAATTTATTTTTGCAGAAGAAAAATGGCTGATTTCAGGTGACTTTAAGCTTCAAAAAGATTACACTTGCAAACAATATGAAATAGTAAAAACTGATTATTTAATAAGTGAATGTACTTTTGGTTTGCCAATCTTTAAGTGGGATGAAACAAATAAAATAGTAAATGATATTTCAAAATGGATAACTAATTCGCCAGAAAAAACTTCTATACTTTTCTGCTATTCACTTGGCAAAGCTCAGAGACTGTTGAAAGAAATTAGTCAAACAAATTTTAAAGGTAATATTTATTCTCATGGCAGTATTTATAAAATGAACAATTGTTATAAGGAACTTGGAATTGATATTAAAGATACTATAAAAATTGAAAATAAAAAAAAGATTGATCAACTTAAAGGAAGTCTCATATTATTACCGCCATCTTTAAGTAAGAGCTCTTATCTAAAAAATTTTAAAAATATTCAAACAGCCTTTGCGAGTGGATGGATGTCAATAAGAGCTATGAGAAAAAGATCAGGATATGATAAAGGATTCGCAATTTCTGATCATGCAGATTGGGATGGGATTCTGGAATTAGTAAAAAAGTCTGAAGCAAAAAATGTATTTTTTCATCATGGAGATAGTGAAGCGTTAAGTAAATATTTAGTTGAAAAGGAATCAATAAATGTCCTTTTATTAGGTAAATAATTATGAGCTTAAAAAAGTTTTCAGAATTATTTGGCGATCTAGATTCAATTAATAGTACAAATAATAAAATTGAAGTTTTAAAAAGATATTTTTTATCAAATGAACCAATAGATAATTCATGGGCAATATATTTACTAACTGGAAAAAGTAATAAGAGATTTATTAGTGGAAGATATTTAAAAAATCTTTTTTCTCAAATATATGAATATCCTGAATGGTTAATTGATACCTGTTATTTAAAAGTTGGTGATTCTGCTGAGGTAATAACGTTATTACTTAAAAATAAAACTACTTCCATAAATAAAAAATTATCAAATATAAGTCTCAATGAATTACTAAGCAAAACAATACCTGAGTTATCAAAACTTAATGAGGAGGACAAAAATTTACAAATTAAAAATATTTGGGAAAGGTTACCTGAAGATTACCATTTAATTTTCAATAAAATTCTTACAGGCACTTTTAGAGTAGGAGTCTCTATCGGATTAATTACAAAATCACTATCAAAACTAATTAATATTGATGAAGAAATTATTTCTCATAGGTTGATGGGTAATTTCAAGCCTTCAATTGATTCATATCAATTTTTAATTAATAAGAATATCAATCTTCAAGAGTTAAATTCCAAACCATTTCCATTTCTTCTAGCGAATACTATCGAAGATAAAATCTTCAAACATTCAATAAATGATTTTCAATTTGAATGGAAATACGACGGTATAAGGATGCAATTAATTAAAAGATCAGGCAATGTTTCATTATGGACAAGAGGGCAAGAATTAGTCAATGAATCTTTCCCTGAATTAGTAGAGAAAATGTCGCATATAAAAGATGATTTTGTTCTTGATGGGGAATTATTAGTTTGGAATTTTAAAGAACAAATTGCCTTTGATTTTTCTTTACTTCAAAAAAGAATAAATAGAAAGTCTCCTACTAGATCAATCCAAATAAAATATCCAATTATTTTTATTGCTTATGATCTTCTAGAGATTAATGGAAGAGATATAAGAGAAATTAAATTAGAAAATAGAAGAAATAAGTTAGAAAAATATTTTTCAAAATGGCAAAATAAAACTGAGAATAATATCTCTGATATTTTCAAAATATGTGATTTAATCTTTCCTAAAGATTGGCCTGATGCTTTAACTTTTAAAGAAAAATCTAGAGAAAATAATACTGAAGGATTAATAATTAAGAACATAAGATCTCCATACACCTCTGGAAGAAAAAAAGGTATTTGGTGGAAATATAAAGTTGATCCTATGCAACTGGATGCCGTTCTAATTTACGCTAAGGGCGGAAGTGGTAGAAGAGCTGGTCTTTATACAGATTACAGTTTTGCATTATGGAAAGACCAAGAATTAGTTAAATTTGCGAGTGCATATTCTGGTTTAACAAATATTGAGATTAAGGAGCTAGATAAATGGATAAGAAAAAATACAATAGAAAAATTTGGTCCTGTTCGATCATTAAAACCAGAAATGGTTTTCGAAATATCTTTTGAGAAAATACAAATTTCAAAACGTCATAAGTCTGGCATAGCAGTAAGATTTCCAAGAATAACAAAATGGAGGAAAGATAAAAAAATCAATGATGCAGATAGCCTACAGAATGCTTATGAACTGATGAAAAAAATATCATGAAAAAGATTACTCAAAATAGTAGGCAAAATTTTTCAATTTCTAAAATTAAAGAGTTTTTCTTCTCAAATGGATGGGAACCATTACCCTACCAAGTAGAGTCTTGGAAAGCATTTTTAAATGGGGAAAACGGCATAATACAAGTTCCTACTGGATGCGGCAAAACTTACGCTGCATTAATGGGACCTTTATCACAGATAGAAGATCCCAAAAATAATAAAAGTGTGCAAATATTGTTAATAACGCCTTTAAAAGCACTAAGTAGAGATCTAAAAAATTCCATACAATTAGCAGCTTTACATTTTAATAAAGAGATCACTATTGAAATTAGGAATGGGGATACAACACCATACGAAAAGAAAAAGCAACTAGCTAAACCACCTAATATTCTTATTACAACTCCAGAGTCCTTATCTCTTTTACTTTCTAATAAAGGATCTAATAATATGTTCAAGGAGTTGTCATCAATAATTATTGACGAATGGCATGAATTGATGGGTAGTAAAAGAGGAAACCAGTGCGAGTTATCTTTAAGTTGGCTAAGAGGTAATATAAAAAATTTACAAATTTGGGCAATGTCTGCAACTATTGGAAATATTGAAGAAGCAGCAAGAGCAATAGTTGGGATGAGCGCTATTAAACCCAAAATTATAAGTACAACTATTCAAAAAGAGATAGAAATTATTAGCGTTTTGCCAGAGGAGGAAACGACCTTTCCATGGAGTGGTCATCTAGGAATAAGAAGTCATTCTTCACTTTTAAAAATCCTAGATAAAAATAAAAGCACCTTATTATTCACTAATACAAGAAACCAATCTGAAAGATGGTATCAATGTCTTAAATTTTTTCTCCCAGAGATGGAAGACAAAATTGAACTTCATCACGGCTCCCTTGATAAAGAAGATAGAAAAAGAGTTGAAGAAGGTGTTAAAGATGGACTAATAAAATGGGTAGTCTGCACCAGCTCATTAGATTTGGGCGTTGACTTTCAACCTGTAGATCAAATAGTTCAAATTGGTAGCGCAAAGAATTTAGCTAGACTTATCCAAAGAGCGGGAAGAAGTGCTCATAGACCAGGTGGAAAATCAAAAATTATTTTTATGCCTACAAATTCTTTGGAGTTATTAGAGATTAGTGCGATGAGAAGAATAATAAAAAGTGGTATATCGGAAGAAATTAGACTCCCTGAATTATCTTATGATGTGCTTCTACAACACCTAATAAGCTTGGCATGCGGAAATGGCTTTGATCCGAAAATTGAGAAAGAAAGAATTAAAAATTGTTGGAGTTATAGAAACTTAAAAGATAAAGATTGGAATTGGTGTCTTGACTTTTTGGAATATGGTGGGAAATGTCTTAAAGCATACCCAAAATATAAAAAAATAGTTAAGGAAGAATCAAAAAATAATAATGAAAACTTTAAATATTTTGTAAAAGACAAATCTTTAATAAGAATGCATAAGTTCAATATTGGGACAATTACAAGTGACAAATTTGTGAATGTCAAATATATGAAAGGTAAATACTTAGGTAATTTAGAGGAGAATTTTGCTTCAAAATTAAACCCTGGAGATACATTTTACTTTGCAGGCAAAATGCTTCAATTTGTAAGAATAAGAGATATGATTTTATACGTTAAAAAATCAACAAAAAAAAGTTCTCATATTCCTGCATGGGTTGGAGGTCAAATGGCAATTTCTGATCTACTTTGTGAAAGTTTGAGAAAAGAAATAGATATATGCAACAAACTAGAAAATTATGACTACTTAAATCCTGAACTAAATTCATTACGCCCAATATTGAAGAAACAAAAAGTTCTTTCAAATATTCCAAAGAAAGATGAATTCCTTATAGAAATATATAAAACCAAGGATTTATCAAATCTTTTTGTTTTTACACTTGATGGAAAATTTGTAAATGAAGGAATTGCATTTTTATGGGCTTTGAGATTAGCAAAATTAAAACAATCTACATTTAGTATTACTGCTAATGATTTTGGATTCAGCTTAACTACCGCAGAAGATTATGATTTTTCCATAATAAAAAAAGAAGCTGATTACTTTTTGAATAACAAAAAATTAGAAGAAGATCTAGAAAATGCAATTAATTTTTCAGAATTAACAAAACGTAGATTTAAAAATATTGCCCAAATAAGTGGACTTATAAATCAAAATAATCCAAGCAAAACAAAAACCTCCTCTCAACTTCAAATAAGTTCAAGTCTTTTCTACGATGTCTTTACTAAATATGAAGAAGGACATCTTTTGATAAAACAATCGCATCAAGAAGTTAAAGAATATCAATTAGAAAATAAAAGAATATCTAGATCATTAGAAAGATTAAAAAATTTAAAAATTATATTTAACGAGATAAAAACTCCAACTCCTTTTGCTTTCCCTTTATTAGTGGAAAGACTTAAAAATACTTTAAGCAATGAACCAATAGAAAAAAGAGTAGAAAAACTTATAAAAAAGTATAGTGATTAAATGAAAAAAAGTTCTTTTAAATTTTGTTGGGAAAATACATTGTTTGAGATGCTTCCTTCAAGAGCTTTATTTCTACCGGAAACAAAAGAATTGTTAATATGCGATATTCATCTTGGGAAAGCTGAGTATTTTCAGCAAAATGGTATCCCTCTTACAAATAATTCAGATGAAAATAATTTCGCAAGAATAAAAAAAATAGTAAAAAAATATAGTCCTGATAAATTAATAATTTTGGGTGATTTATTCCACAGCAAATATTCAATAGATAAAAATCTTCAAAAAAAAGTTGAGGAACTTCCTGAACTACTAAAAACTAATGTTGAACTCATCCTCGGAAATCATGATGTAGGTTGTGATTTTAAAAATATAAAAATTTTTAACGTTAGAAAAACTAAAAATATTACTTTTAGCCATGAGCCAGTTAATTTAGAAAATAATAAAACCTTGAATATTTGTGGACATTATCATCCAAAAATCTATTTAAAAAGCAATGGAGATAAATTATCTTTTAGGTGCTTTGCGATGGATATGAATAAAAATGTTTTATATATCCCTGCATTTGGAGACTTAACAGGAGGATATCCCTGCAAAAAGTCGTTTAAAAAATGGGTAATTGTTTCTGAAGAAGAAATTATCGAAATAAAATCTCAATAAAAATCCTATTGAAGTGAATTAAATTTTTCATTTAGATATACCAATTTATACTTAAAAGTCTCGTTTAGTTTTTTTATCAATTAATTTAAATCTATTGATCTATTTTTTAAAAGTAAAAATAGATAATAAAAAATTTATTCAGCTAATGACCCTTTCTTTAGCAGACAATACACGTTATAAAAAAAATAAACACATTTTATAGAAATGAAAAAATTAATAGTCTTGATTTCATTTCCATTTCTTCTCATCCCATTTGGGGCAAAAGCAAATGATAATTTTTCCGTTGAGATAGAAGCACTTACACTAGTAATGGAGCAATATAAGGAAGGAACTGAATCAAGTGTTGAATTAGATATAGAAGACATAAAGCCAATTTACATGGCTCTTAAACAAGACGAATGCAATGCCACCGTTGAAGTTACAGAAAAAACAGGCTTAGAAGTTGTAAATACTGAATCTTTTGATGTAAATGTCTGCTTGAAAGAAATCTATAAAGTAATTAACTAAATAAGCAGGTTATAAAAATATAATAAAAACAAACAAATTAAAGAGGTCTTTTACTTAAAGAAGGTAAGACCTCGAGACCTAACAGAAAACTTTGGAACGGGTTCTGCATACCCAATTAATAACTAGAATGGAATTGTAGAGGTGTAATTAAACTTACAAAACTAAAATTATTTTTAAATAATTATTTCTTCTTTGATAATGTTTGTGATTCCTCTCTAGACATTAAAGCTTCGATTTGAGCAAGAACTTTTTGAAGTTCATCCGTTTTTGTAAGAGAGGCTTCTGCTACTTCTCTTAATTTTTCTAACTGTTCTTTAGTTTTATCCATGATAAATAAATTAGAAATTAACCACTTTTAAAAATGGTTTTAATACAGATTTTTCACTCCCACACAGATTCATGTTCTCTCTTTTTTTTATAAAGTCAAATAAATTTCCCTTTATTAAGGTTTTATGAGGACTTCCAATTAATTCTTTATTGGATATTGAAACCATAAGATTACCTGAAATAAAAATACTCTTAAATTATGAAGTAAATACAGGCAAACCTATTGTTGCAGTTGTTATGAGAGCACCTGCAAAAATCAAGAAAGGTAGAAAAGGGTAGTTTTTCAAAGATAAACTTAGATATTCGAAACAACTATATAGGTATTTATACTGTTTGTCTACCCCTTGACCATCTTAAACGTAAAATTATTCTTTTAAAAGTAAAAATTAAACATCAACCAAATTTACCAGATATATATTCCTGAGTAGTTTTTTCTTTTGGAGAGTTAAAAATTTTCTTAGTGGAATTAAATTCTGCAAGATAACCAACCTTCCCTCCATCCCCATCTTCATATTCAATTGCATTAAAAAATGCAGTCATATCACTAACTCTTAATGCCTGTTGCATATTATGAGTAACGATTATTATTGTGTAATTCTTCTTAAGTTCATGCATAGTCTCTTCTATTTTCAAAGTAGAGATTGGATCCAAAGCTGAGCATGGTTCATCCATGAGAATTATTTCAGGCTCAATAGCAATGGTTCTAGCGATACATAATCTTTGTTGTTGTCCACCAGATAAAGAGTAACCACTATCATTTAATTTATCCTTACATTCATCCCATAAAGCAGCTTTTCTTAGTGAAATTTCCACTAATTCATTCATATTTCCAGTAAAGCCATTGATTCTTGCTCCAAATGCGATATTTTCGTAGATAGATTTGGGGAAAGGATTTGGTTGTTGAAAAACCATTCCAATTCTTCTTCTCACTTCAACTGGATCTACTCTTTTATCGTAAATATTAGTTCCATCAAAAAGGACAGTCCCCTTTAGTGAGCAATTAGGAATTAAATCGTTCATCCTATTTAATGATCTAAGAACAGTTGATTTACCACAACCGGAGGGTCCAATAAGGGAGGTTATATTTCCTTTTTTAAAGTTACAAAAAACATTTCTTACTGCTTCAAAAGTTCCATAGCTAATAGAGACATTCTCAAGAGATAAAATGATATTCTTTGGTATTTTTTTATTAGTTTTGATCATTTATACTCTCTTAGTTTTCTCAGTAAAAGCGGCTAATATCCTTGAAAATATATTTACTGATAGTATCGATAAAACAAGAATAAAGGAAGCTGCCCAGGCTAATTTATTCTGTGCATCATAAGGTTCAAGAGCAAAGTTGTATATCAATACAGCCAAAGAACCCATCTCATAAAATAAGTCTCCTAAGCCTGTTATGTAATAGTAAGAGAATAAAGCCGTAAATATCAAAGGTGCTGTTTCACCTGCTGCTCTTGCGATTCCAAGAACAACACCAGTAGCAATAGATCTAAAGGCAGAGGGCAAAGTAACCTTCAATATGGTTGTATACATACTTGCCCCAACACCAAGAGACGCATATCTCAACTCATTGGGCACCAGCTTTAAACCTTCGTCAGTGGTCTTGATCACAGTAGGCAACATTAATATTGAAAGTGCCATACCTCCTGCCAAGCCACTGTACATGCTCCCAAATAAGATCTTGGTTGAAATAATTAAGGCATAAATAAATACACCAGCAATTATTGAGGGGACTCCCGCTAAAACATTTACCCCAAATCTAATAAACCTTGAAAAAGCACCGCCTTTAGAGTATTCAGCTAGATATATTCCACCACCAACACCTACTGGTATCGCAATAATTGAAGCAATGGTAGTTATTATTAATGTTCCAATCAATGCAGGATTAATACCACCTGCATCTAAATCATCTCCAGGGGGATTTGGTTCTAAAGTAAATAGTTCTGGTGTAATTTGGGATCCACCTTTGATGAGAATATAAGTCACCAGAAAAATCAAAGGGAGTATTGCGATCAATGCACAAATTACTGATAAAGAAGTAAAGAATTTATCTCCTATATTTCTTGATAATCTTTTCTGGTAATAGAGTGAATTCATAATTATCTAATATTTGAGACTAAATTTTTTAACTAGCCACTGCGCAAAGATATTTACTACCAAAGAAAGGATCATAAGTACAAAAGCCGCATAAAAAAGAGATGAAACCTGACTTCCATCAGCCTCACCAAACTGGTTTGCGAGCATAGAAGAAATGGTATATCCAGGAGATAATAGAGACCAACTAAATGCATTTGAATTACCAATAATCATTGTCACAGCCATTGTTTCTCCCATTGCCCTACCTAAAGCCAATAGAACACCTGCCATAATTCCTGATAACGCTGCCGGCAAAATTACTGAAAATATTGTTTTCCATCTACTAGCTCCAATTCCATAGGCTGCATTTCTTAACTTTTTAGGAACTTGATTAAGAGAATCTCTAGCTATAGAAGTCACTATTGGCAAAAGCATAACTACTAAAATCAATATTGCTAACAAAGAATTCCTGCCTGTAGGTTCTGTACTGAATAAAGGTATCCAACCAAAGAAATTATGTAAAAAGACAAAAAAGGTTCTAAAAAAAGGTTCCATAACAAATATTGCCCAAAGTCCCAATACAACTGATGGAATTGCTGCTAATAATTCAACAAATGAACCTATTATTTCTCTAAAAACTTTCGGGACAAAGTCCTCGGTAATAAATATTGCAGTGCCAACTCCTAGAGGAATAGTTATCAATAACGAAAGAAATGAAGTTAGTAATGTGCCATATATTGCAGTAAAAGCTCCGTATTCATCTTTTACAGGATTCCATTCAGAGGTTACTAGAAACTTCAATCCATACCTTGAAAAGGAATCAAATGACTGAAAAAAGACTACTAAAATAATTCCTAAAAGTATTATTGCTACAAAACTAGACAAGACTAGGGCAGTATTCTTGAAGATAATATCTATATTTTTTTCGATACCGAATCTTTTACGATTCTTGAAAAGAGTTAATTTCTCTTCCATTAAAAAAAGAATATCTCTATAAATCTACTACTAAATGCTGTAAAAGACTTTAAGAGGACTTAAAGGTATATGAAAGTCATGATAATTTGACATCTATTAAAAAATTTAAAGATAAATAAATCAAATTAATTTGATATAAAAAATTTTTATGTATATATCGGCATTAATAGCTAGAAATTAAGATTTCAATTAAATATCAACTCTTTATTTAGAATTTAATTTTTGTTGTTACTCTATTTTTGTTTTGAGATTTGAATTCAAAAATTCCTGTATCAGTAAATATGGTCAACTCATCTCCAGATGTTTCTTCAATTGCAATTCCATCAGACTCTAAATTTTTTACATATACATTACCAATAAGTTTTAGAGATTTATCATCCTTGTCAAAAGAAAGCTTGTCCGAATAAGCCTCAAAATTACCACTGTTACTCTTAATGACTACATTTCCTTTAGCCTCTAAATCTCCTTCTAAAGTATTTATTTGAGAATCAGATGTAATTGTGTAATTAGTTAATTCCTCAGCAAAAGAAAATTCAGCTAATAGAAATAAAAACGAAACAAGAAATACGCTTTTCATTTATTCCCAACCCTTTTCTGCATTTTGAATAATCCATTGTGCAAGAACCTTATCCTCTCCATTCCTCAATTTATTTTTATAACCCTTCATAAAACCAATCCCATCATTAGCAATTATTTTTATTGAATTTACATCAGCTATTCCTCTTTTTTCAAGGTCGGAAAGTTTTAATGATTTGGATCCTTTAAGAACGACTGATCCACCTCTTACATGGCAGCCTGCACAAACATTTCTAAAAATCATCTCTCCATCTCTAATATCAGAAGCCATTAGATATTTATTTTGTAAAGAGGTTTGAAAAATAATTATTAAAGTTATTACTGGAATTACAAAGAGAAATTTAAATATTTTCATTTGATTTATTTCACCCACAATTAATTTAGCAATTAATTCTGAATATCAATCTATCTACTTTAATAGTTCTACTGCTACGACAAGTTTCCCTAATAATCCGTTCAAAATATTTAGCTGTTCTTTACTACCAAATGCTATTAAAACCTGACCTGGTTGAAGTATGAAATTGCCGCCAGGATTAGTGAACAACTTTTCATTTTCCTTAATGGCTAATATTTTCGCACCACTCTTTTTGCCTATTCCAAGTTCAGAGAGTGATCTTTTCTCTGCTGTTTCAAAAAGACTAATATCATTACTTAATTCAAATTCTTCAATTTCACATTCACTTCCTGCTAATAGATCTAGAAAATCAATAGCGATTGGTCTTAAGGCCATTGAGGCCATTGCTCTTCCCGCTGCAATATAAGGGCTTACTACTATACTTGCTCCAGCTAATCTCAACTTACTTGCGGCTTCTTCAGTTCCAGCTCTCGCAATTACTCTTATAGAACTTCTTATCCCTTTTGCACTTAAAACCACATATAAATTTGCAGCATCATTGGGTAAGGTAACAACCAAACTTTTGCATTTTTCTAATCCTGCCAGTTTTAAAGTCTCATCAAGAGTGGCGTCAGCACAAAGTACTTCTAAACCATTTTCTTCAGCAATCTTTTTTCTGTCTTCATCACTCTCAACAACGATAATTGGAATATTTTGTGTTTTTATTTGATTAGATATTTCCTGACCTACCCTCCCATATCCGCACAAAATTACATGATTTTCCATTTTTCTAAGAAGTCTTTTAAAACGTAATTCGTTTACTCTTTGAAAATAGCCGGATTCGAATAATCTAACAGCTTTTTGAAAGGTAAATTGAATAAAGATCAATCCGCCCACAATTACCAAGACAGTTACAATCCTGCCTTCAGGACTTAAAGGTTGAACTTCTCCAAAACCAATAGTGGTTATTGTGATCAGAACCATCCATAAGCAATCACTCCATTCCCATCCCTCTGTTATTCGATAGCCAATTGCACCTAAAAAAAACAGAAAGAACAAAGAATAAATAAGACCAAACCAAGGCCTTAAATAGTCTTTAATAAAATAGAACTCAAATAATCTAAGCTTCATATTCCTTATTATCGTTAACTATTCAAATATTTCAAAAAAATTTTCTATTATGTTCCTAAAACTATTTATTTGTTTAAGTGCAATACATATTAAGCAGAATAATAATATTTATTTTCGTGGCTCTATGCATTAAACAAATGATTACTATCTCAGGTCTTATTTAATGCTTCATTAAAAATTAATTCAAGGTTTTACTTGTACCGATTCAATAAGAAAATCAGAAGCTGCTTTTAACCAATCAGCGACCGTAAGACGAAGGTCAGGTTGAGAATATACAAGCGCGACAATAATTCCAACTAAGATTATCTTTACCATGGCATTTCAAATATTCTTATGAATTAAAGCACACCTATTTAGTAAAAAGAACCTTAGATTTATAAAAAATAGATTAATTAAGATTTTTCTAATTGATTTAACAAGTATTCCACTCTTCTTAGATTTACGCCTAAATCTGATTGCCCTAATCTTGCTGCAGATCTTATCTGAATAATTCCTTTTGATCTATCTACATAACTTCTTACATCAAGCTTTAAAATTTCAAGATCGTCAGGAAATCTAAAAATCAAGCTTCTACAAACACCTCTCCAATAATTCCTTCCACTTTCAATAACTTCTGTACGAGGTAAACCTTCTGCAAGAGAAACAAGTTGAATAAACTTTTGATCAACATTTATTAGTTTCTTTTCTACTAAGACACTATTTAAAGGATTAGTTATTGGAGCAAGACCTTGAATGGAGGAAACCATATTTTTTAAGAACGATGTAGATGTTCTAACCTATTTCACATACAAAGTGAGAGAAAAAAATAAAGAATTATCCCATAAATTTGATCTCTTTATAAAGATTCCTTATTTTGTGATCAAAATTCTAAAATTTGAGATTTTTTATTGTTTTTTTTGATAGAGATGGTTGCCTACTTTGTTTACTATTTAGTTTCCTAACCCATAAAAAAATTCCCACAAACAAAAAAATTTCAACAATAATTCCAACCTTTATTAAACTCATTTTTTATCCTCTTTCTTCTTATTGGTGCCCTCTATGTATGGCAAAAGGATATTTAATAACCATTTTTTAAATGAACTTAACAGTTTCATAATCTATTTACTTGCCTTTTCTCCACATACTCCTCCCTTTAATGAGATCCTCTATATTTGGCCAAGCTGCTATTAATTCTTTAAGTGCCTTTCTATTAGGAGTATAGAAAACACATGACAATGCACTTATTACATAAAGTATGAACCATAACTTACTTTCTGAATAAGCTAAAAACAAAGAGAAAAGAAAACTTCCAATAAAGAAAAAGAAAAATGTCCTATTTAGTATTTCTAATGGGGTTCTTTTAAGTCTGTAAAATTTAATCTTTTTACTATCTTCTTCAGTATCTTTCTGAAATTTACTTTCGTATGAATTAATTATTTCTTCTTCTAGAACTTTTTCGTATTCTAAATTATCAATGGGATCACTACTATCCTTTTTATTTATCATCGGTATCTATAAAGTATAAATATGTTAACTAATTTAAGAAATTTTAAAAAGTATCAAATTTTATCTTTTAACTGGAGCTATACGAACAGATCATGGTTTTGAAAATACTTCAAGATTGTCTTATTTATAAAAGATAAATTCGTCAAAATATTCTTTTTAATTTTCCCAAATCTTTCGGTCATTCAATACAATAACTTATATAAACTTCATAGCATTAATTAAATTGGCAGGCAATATATAAATCAGGAGTTAAAATAGTTTAGAGATTTTAATAATAATCTATATGCAAAGGTATTTGATTTCCTACGAATTTACTGATGGGGAGGATCAAGAAGAAGGAGCAGAAATGCTTATTAATTGGTATGAATCAGGTGGGCCCCAAAACAGACCTGAAAACTATGAGGTCCATTCTTGGATTTTTATGGTTCAAAATGGGATTGGACATTCTGTAGTGAGTGCAGATTCTCTTGAGACAATTTGGAAGCAATGGCATCCCTGGAGAAGGTTAATGGATATTAGTATTCAGCCTTGCATGGATCTTGATGAAACAGTCGGATTATTCAAAAAACAAAAAATGAATACACGGATAGTCTAAAAGTATTTCTAAGCCCTAAATATAAATTTCTTTTTAGTAGCACCTAATACTACATACATATTTCACTGCGTTAAAAAGGATAAGATTTATTTTCCATGATGAATGATTCTTATCACATTTACTTCAAAGGAGAAATTCTTTTCAAGAATTTAAGTAAAGATGAATTTGAATTTGTTTGGGGAAAACTTTATACATCCTATATAAATGCCCTAAATAAAGAGCTAACCTACGAATTAATTAGTGAAAATAATATTATGGAGCCGGCCTTTAACCTTGAGCCATCCTATTAAATCAAGAACTAAATCCTAGATTATGAATAAAACAAGAAAAGCTGTCTCTCTTTTATTTTGAGGTACTCTTTCTCTTCTTTCGTTATATCCAAAGCGATTTTATTCGCCTCAATTTCGACAATCGAGCTGTAAGTTTCAAAGTTCTCATTTTTTTTAAATAGAGCAACAATACCAATATCTGTTATAAACCAAGTAAAGTGGTTAGTCTCACCAATTGGATCTTTCAAAGAGTCCATAATCAAATCACTTGTCGAATCCACTTGATTATTCTGTGAGAGACTTTTAATTGCCTCCATTGCAATACCTTACCGCCTCTGAATTAGTACCACCATCTTCAATAATTTCGGCAACGCATTTATTGAAAAGCTTGGACTCTTTTTTTACTGAACAAAACCCAAAAGCTATTGCAGCCAAAGCTACAGCAGAGATGACACTAGAACAAATTTGTGTAAAACCATAGGCAAACATTATGTTTTTCTTTCCAGAACACTTTTTTGAATCCTTTTTTTCTTCTGTCATTTTGAGTAATTAACTTAATTCAATTTATTTAATTAATTTTAAGTTTGAGAAATATTTTCATAGAGAAAACCGAATTAAACAATTTTTTATCAACTATGACAAAAATTCAAAATTTCAAGTTTAGATTGATTTTTCTTCACTTTAATTTTCAATTTGATACATCATGCACAAAAAATTTTTTAAATTTTTTATCAACATGAACTTCTGGTATAGATATTTAATCTTTTTAAAAAAGTAATGATCCCACTGTTATAACAAGAGATTATGTTACTTTTTAAACTATATTTTATTTTTTTTGATGAAGTATTAATACTTAAAAAGTTTTCCAGAAAAGCTTGTTTTGATAATGCTCCCGAAGAGTTATCCACTTTTTAAGTGTTTTTCAACAGGGTTTTCCACAATATGTTGATTAAATTTGAATTTCTATGTGCAAAATAAAATATTATCTTCTTTTAGGAAAAACTATCCACAAATTTTTTTTGGGATCACTATGATCCCAACTGTCTTTCAAAATTAAATTTAAGTACTAATCTTATGAATCTAAATGAGACAAAAAAGGATTTAAATCCCGAAATCAAAAAAGATTTGGAAAAATCTAAGCTGGAAGTTCTTACTAATGAAAATGATTTTTTAGTTAAAAACCTCAAAAAGGCTGGATGATCTACTAGAGCTTAAAATATTTTTTAAATAATAAATCTTCCAAACTTACTTTCTAAGCCAAAATAATATTTTCTTGAATGATCACTCAAAATTTTAAGTTTATCAAATATAAAATTTCTATTAAATATACAGATTAATCCTCTGAAAACTAAACATCTAAAACAAATATTGGTTATATTATTCAGATCTCAGTAAGAGATCAGATTAGAAATATAGACAGGAAATCCAAAGCTTTTTTAAATTACTTTAACATTTAGTTTTCCTGTATTCGCATCATAGTTTGTATTAAAAATGAATACCCAAGAACTTAAAATCAACTACAAAAAGCTTCTAAACAAAGCTGTCAAAGCAAACGGTCGTAAAGAAACTGTTTCTTACTTAAATCGTGCTGCTAAAATTAAATCAAAAATCTATTCAAACGCTAAAGTAAATTGTTTTAGATGTAATGGAGCAGGTTTTCTAAGAATTTCATTAGATGAGACTAAAACATGTCTATCTTGCTACGGGAGGGGGTTTTTAATTAAAGAAATTAAGCAGGTTTAAAAAATTTGATTGTTCATGAAAGATCTCATTCAAGCTCACAAAAAATTAATTAAAACCGTAAAAGAACAAATGGGGTTTTCTGATTATGGGATGTACTGGTTGGCTTTCTTGGAAGGGGGTCTCACTATATGGTTGCTGGATAGGATATTTTTCCACTGGTTAAAGTTTTAATTTTTATCCATATCAAAAAAATTCTACAGGTATTAAATAAATTAACTTATCGAAACCATTTAAAAAGTTGTAGCATAGTAAAAAACCAATATGCAATTACTGGGATTAATTCTTCTTCTAGCTAGTAGCTGGTACTTATGGAAATTAACATCAAACTTTCTTGATGAACCAACAAAAAAAGAGCTGACTAATAGTTTTAATACCCTCAAAAATAAATTCTTTGAGGGGAAACAAAATTTCTCTAAAGCAAAAATAAGCGAAGCTTGGGAAAAATACAAAGAAGAAGGTGGTGTCTTATCTAATAAAGAAAAAAGCTAGTGGACTTTTTTATTATTACAAGTCTCACTAAAGATATTTCTAGAATTGATCTAATTGGTATTTTGTTTGGTCATTTAATTTTTGGCGTTGCATTGACACAGCTTTTAGATTGGACGTGGTTAAAAAACCTTATGAGTGAAGAAGATAAAACGAGGATGCTTAAAAGTTATACATGGAAAGACTTATTAGTAGATGGAGCGATTGTTACGGTAGTTCTAGGAATAATCTTTTTGATAATTAGCATTTTTCTATAAATGAACGTAACTTACATCCTTTTAGTTTTTTTAATGATATCAATTGTAATTTTCACTCAAATAATCAATTCCTCCGATAATTCAAAATAAATGAACGAAATAGCTAGCAACTCCTCAACTGGTTGGTACTTAATTGCTTTGGTAAGCATTTTATCTTTTTTAGCTTTAATTTACTTCGGCCAAAAAAGATAGAGTAAATTTTGAAAGACTATTTAAATTCATAAAAAAAGCTCTGCAAGTTCATGAGATGCAGAGCTTTTAATTATTAAGTAACTGATTTATATAAATCTATTGATTATAAAACCTTTTTTCTTAATCAAAGAAAAAGAGACCGATGAATGTGATGAAGATATTGAATTCACGGTCCCTTCGATAACCGTATTTTTCGGTAGATACGACAATGAATCACCTCCTTTACTAATTTTTTCTTAAGATAACTAAAAGAATTTAATAAAGAAAGAAATTCGTCAAAAATTTAAAAGTTTTTTAACAAATTAAGGATATAAATCTCTTAAAAATAAAAATACAGATATTACCAAGGTAAAACTTCTCCGTTGGCATGCCAAAACGTACCCGAGTTATTTTTATTTAAAGAATCAATACGTTTTAAAAGGCCATTTGCTGATTCTTCAGGACTAATTCCATTTCTTGTAAAGCCAGTCATTCTTGTACTCACTAACCCAGGATGCAAAATAGCTACAAAAATATCATCTCTTGATAAATCTATAGAAAGTGATTTTGCTGCCATTGACAAGGCTACCTTAGACATCCTGTAACCATAAGAACTTCCAGATGAATTATCTTCAATGGATCCCATTCTACTTGTGATAAAAGCAACTTTAGAAGATCTTTTTAAAAGGTGTTTAAGTGATTGGGTCATACATATTGGGCTCAATGCATTAACTTCAAATTGCCGCAAAATACTTTTTTTATCTAAGTTTTCGAAAGAATTAAATTCATAAATTCCTGCATTATGAATTAAGCAATCTAAATTAACTCTAGAAAGTTTTTTACACAAATTTGTTATCGACTCTTCCGAAGAAATTTCTATATTCTCTTCAATTCTCACTCCTAAATCTCTAAGTTCTTTTGAAGATTTCCTACACGTTGCAATTACATTATCTCCCCTCTTATGAATTTGCCTACATAGTTCTAATCCAATACCCCTATTTGATCCTGTAATTAGATAAGTCGACATCTCTAAACTAAAAAATAAATAATTAATCTAAATCCAAATATAAAAGAAAACGATCTAGAAAAAGAAAAAATTTATAAAATTCCTTATTAGAATTTTTAAGGTTATGATGGATTATGAAATTTAAAAGATTTTATAAAAGAAAGCAAAGATATTTTTATCATCAAAATTTAATGTATGGAAATTTTCAATAAAGAATTTATTCAAGAAATTATTAGGTTAACGTGGAGAAATCCTGCTTTCATGGCTATAGCTATTGCATTAGTTTGGCTTATTCCACAATTATTTATCAGAAAAATAATGGCAAAAAAATATGAAAGAAGAAAAATAGAGATTCAGAAAAATAAAATTCAGAAGCTTTACCCAACTAACACTCCTAAATAAGATTTTTATTTATAAGATGATCTAATGAATCAAAAAAAATACTTTTTCATCTAAGTAAAATATGACCTACAAAATAATTAGAATTGATGGGAAAGATGACGAATTAACAGCTCAAAGTTTTGATAAGTATTCAGATGCGTACGATTTGTTAGAGGAACTATATGGAGATTTATGTTGTTCAGATGCTGATTATGGAGACATAACCTATTACGATATTGTGGAAATTAATTTAAAAAATATTAATGGATAATAAAAAATGGGCCCCCACCCAAGAAGAAAATTTAGGGGTAATAACGAGTGTATATGAATTCATTAAAGAAGAACTTTCAGAACTTCAAAAAAAAACTGGATGTCCCGATTCATTTATTTATGATTTTATTGGCAAGATTCAGAATGAATGGCATCCTGAATCTTGCCACTCCATAGTTAGAAATAAAAAAAGGAAAAATTAGAAAATATTAAATCTTCAACGCAAATTTATAAAATTTCTCTAATATAATTTGAATTTAAAATACTAAATCATGATTATTAGAATATTAGGTATCGTACTTATCCTTGGTACGATTGCATATTATGGTTTAGTTTTAACTGGGCAAAGCAACCTTTAGTTTTTCAAATTTTAAAAATTTCTCATGAAATGGCCTCCTACTTTGTGTTGGACAGCACCAAAAACTATTAATGGTAATAGGCATTTTCAAGTTAAAGCTTATGGTGGGAAAAATGAAGATCGATGGGTTGATATTTTTCCTACCAAAAATAATAAAGATATAAAAAGGATCTCATGGGCAAAACTAAAATCAGAGTGGACTACTGGATGGTTAAGACTCCCAAAAGATAGAAATTAATTTGTCTATGTAAACAAATATTATTAACAAGAAAACGGTAAAAAATAATACCTAACTCAAAAAAAATAACTTCTAAAATTTTTTAAATTGCTGTTTAATATGAAGTCAGAACCGAAGAAAAAACTCCCTAATAAAAAAGTTATAAGTTCAGCAAAATTTGAGGCTAAAGAACAATTCACAAAATCTGCATTAGAAAATTTAAAAACAGAAAATGAAAGACTTGTTAATTCACTAAAAAAATCTGGGGAGATTAAAGAATCAAAAAGGAAATAGACTTACAGTATGTAAAATTATTTATTATTATATTAATTTATAGATTGAGAAATGATTGAAAAAATCTCTCTAGCAAATTCTCATTTACCTCAACTTATTGGATTCGTACTGATGTCAATTGGTTACACATTAGGCAATAAATTCTACCTTCCGGAAATCAAACAAAAATAATAATTTCTAATTATTAAAAAATTTTAAATAAATAACATTGAAAATATATTTCTTATAAAAATATTTCAATATTTACCTGATTTAAAGTAAAAACTTTGAAACTAATTCTGTAATTCAATTAAGACTAGTCTTAGGATGTAACTGAAACATAAATGTAACAGTAAAGTCCTTAAAAATGTGAAATCCAAAGAAAAAGTAAGAATTCATACTAATTTTTTTTAAATATGTTACATTCTTTAATAATTCAAGTTAAGGTTTCCTCTGTCAATAAAGCATAAATGAGGGAATTTTTGATGTATACAAATGTCATCTACTCTTTAGCTTACTAACTGATCACATATGAAATCTAAAAATGGATGCACTTACTAGTTTTATAGTTGTTATCATCGCAATTACAATTCAATTCTCTTTATACGCCATGAAAAGGTTGCAGGAACCTTTAGAACCAAATTATTTGATAGATAAAAACTTTAAAAAAAATTTAAACTACATGGGTAAATTCTGGAAAAATGCCGAAATAACAAATGGGAGATTAGCTATGATTGGTTTTTTAGCTTTGATAATAAACTACGGTTTTTTTGGGTGGATAATACCTGGTTTTATTTAAACTATCAATACATTAAGGTCTTGTAGAAAAAATAAATCTCTCGTTCAAAACAAACTCTCCTTTTAAAAAAAAAATTTTTATTATAAGTAAAAAAGCAATTGAGTAATTCTGATTTTGATAAAAATGGATTAGATAGCTATGGAATACATTGGCTTCAATATGCTGCTTTTGCTGTCTCTGGTTTTGCTATATTTACAACCTGGGCATTTTTTTATGATGAAAGATTCCACAACTTTGTAATGAATATTTTCAGGGTTATCAACTGCAGTGGCTTCAACTGTAATGGTGCATTTTAAAATTCTATGGCTAACCCAGATCAAAAAACAATATTAATTGATAATGCTTTTGAGGAAATAAAAAACATTTGTATAAATCTTCAAAAAGATACTGATGCTTCGAATTCAGAACTTATAAGTTTACTAAAACTAATTATTAATGAATGGGAAGAAAAAGAAGAACAAAAAACTGGTTTTGGATTCAGATAAAGTTAGCCACTATCTAAGAAGAGACTAAGGCCTCAAATCATTTTAATATGAAGAGATTTTTTACTTTTAAAATTTAATATTTACATTTTTTAGAAAGAAATAAAAAGGAATGAATCTTAAATAGAAGATTCATTCCAGATTTAGCATTAGTTTTATCTAGATTTAAATTTATAATTTAACTCCTCTGGTGGACTGTCAATCATTAGATCCCTCCTATTCAACTAGTTAAACCTACGACCTACTTATTAAGAAAGTAAATCCGTAAAAATGCTGGTTTATTATTTTCTAAAATGTTTGAATTAAAGAAGCCAATTCTGGTGCATCTAATAAAAGTGCAAAAAATGTAAGCACAACTAATAAAAATATGGAAAAGTAGAATTGAATCATGCTTCAAAATTAATTAAAAAGAATTTTTTAAGTTGTATAAAATAATGCTTTATTAACATAATTAAATATCTCTTCTTAGAAAAGTTTAATTAGAGAATAATTAAGATGCTTCAGGAGAAAATACCGTCCTATTTTTTTGCCAATACTTACAACCTTTAAGTAAATGATCACCCTCTGGTATGCGTTTTTCGTATTTTGGACAGATCAAGATAGTAGCAAAAGTTTCTGTAGTGCTGTAGCGAAAGTGATTGCAAGTAATACAAATCTTTGTTCGTTTTCGTTTTAGGGTAGATTCTTTTAGATATTCCCATTTTGACGGATTTACCTTGATCATGATTACTGGAATTTATTAGTAACAATTTGCCAACCTCCTGAAATTAATTCATTCCATGTTTCACAAGCACCCTCACTAGAATGAAGTCTTGAATTTTTAATTTGGGCTGGTTCACCTAATTCATTTGCATAGAAAAGATGAGTATATACTTTTAAGTTATTAGATACAGATCTCTTATAAATCTCAAAAAAAATTAACAAACCACTTTTTTTGTTAAACAACCAGCCAGTTGGGGGGTCAATAAGGCTGCCACGATAAAAATTAGTCCGAACATTAGCAACTCCTGAGGTCATGAAGATAATACAGTTGTACTATTAATATAGATGTACTACTCGTAGGCGTCAAGTATTCCTCTGGTAATTATTTAAATACTAAAATTACTTTCCAGAAATAATCAGCCGTAAACTTCTTATTTGGTAATAGTGAATACAAGTAACTCCTTGAAAAGGAAAATATCATTTAAAGAGTATCTCCAAAAGAATGCAATGTATCGAAATCCCTTCTATTTAGGATGGAACAAAGGTTGGTCTTTTTTATTTTTTTTAGAGGGTGGGATTGCAAAAATTGAAGCAAAAGGTTTTGGTATTTCTATTACAACAAAAGTTGAGAAAGGAGAATCACCTCTAGAATCTGCGGATAGATTAGTCTCGAAAGAGCAAAGGATTAGAAAATCAAGATATTATTCTTGGATTAAATCTATTAATGAAAAAACAATAAATTAACCTATCCTTCAATTTCTAAAGTAATTTGTTGACAGTCAATTTAAAATAGAAAATAATCATTTATTTTTTTGTGTCCAATAAATTTTATGAATGGTGGAAAAACCATAGAAAAGTGGTAACCTTTGGGGCTTTTATCATCTTGTTTGGTTTTTATTTATCTCCTGTTGTCAAAGAAGCAAAATACAAAAACCAATGTATTAAGTACTCTACTAAAGGAGCTTTAACAAAATTTAATAAGGACGATATAGGAGAAACTTTACTAGAAGAAACAGGTTTGAATATTGACGAACTAGCAAAGATTGAAGGTTATAAGAATTGCATTAATTAAAAAGTTCGCAAAAATTACGTTGAGTTTTTAATGATTAAAGGTATTTTTAAACTTATTTTATTAATATTATTATTTGGATTTATATCAATAAGTCCAAAAACAAGATATTTGGTTGGCATAACTCTAAAAGAAATTTCTTCATTTCTTGTATGGACTGTTAAATATGAAGATAGAGAAAAATGGATTATAGATAAACCAAGTTGGATACCTGACCAAAAACTTAAGCCATCGTATTAAATGAAGACTTATTTAGAAGAACGAATTGAATGGTATGACGATAATTATCGAAATGGTAATGCTTTAATCTCTGATAAGCAGTTCGACCAACTTGAAAAAAATTTATTAAGAACAAACCCAAATTGTGATTACTTTAAAAAGAAAAATAAACTAGTTTTACCGTCATTAGAAAAGGATTCGATAGATGAATTTTTGAAAGGATTATTAGTAGATACCAGATTATTAATTGAACCAAAAATTGATGGTTGTGCTGTTGCTTTGCAATATAGGGATGGAACCTTGGAGAAAGCAATTTCAAGAAAAGGGGCAGACGTTACTAGTAAACTTATTAAAGTCCAAGACATTCCCAATAATCTCCCTTTACGAGGAGTTCTTCAAGTTAGAGGTGAATTATATGCACCCAACCAAAGTCCAAATATCTCCCAAAGAATCGCTTCTGGATTTCTAAGAGCTAAAGAAGGATTTTCTGAAAGTCTTAGCTTCTGCGCATTTCAAATACTTAATTCAACACTTAACCAATATGAGTCCAAAAAAAGTCTTTCAAAGCTAGGCTTCACTATCCCTCAGGATATTTCATGCAACTTTACGAGCCAAGTTGAAGTATTTAGAAAACAATGGCTAGAAGGGAAGCTTTTTAGTAAATATCCAACAGATGGAATAGTAGTAAAAATAAATTCTAGAAAATTACAATTGATTAGAGAAAAATCAAATTTAGATTATCCTTATTGGCAAGTGGCAATAAAACGTTAATGGAATTAATACACCAGATTTTTCCTACTTGGCATATTTACTTGGATATGTTTTTGGTTGGCTTTGCAACATACGGTTTTCTGAGAATTAAGAAAAAAATAAAAACTAAATAAAGTTTTTAAATCATCCGTGGTCCTTAAGCATGGATTTAAGTTGTTCGGTATCTAATTGTTCAAGATAATTTCTCATTGCCAACCAAGATCTTCTGCTTTCTAACTTTCCACTTTGTTTAAATAAATTTGCGGAAACTTGATCTATCAATTCATTATGAGTCATATTTATATTCTTCATCAAGTTCAATGACAACACCATTAAAAAATTCTGCTAATAATTTTGATGGGTCTTGCATAGATATCTTTCTATCTACTTTTGATAATTTCTTTTTGATTGGATTTAAGTTAGTCATACAGATTCAGGTAATTCAAGTTCTTCAAAAGTCCAACCTTCTAATTGAAGGTCATGCCATTTATCCCAAGCATTATCCAAATACATTTGAGTGGATGATTTAATTGCCATTGGCTCACCAAGATCATTTGCATAATATGTATGAGCAAAAATTCTCATACTATTTCTTGGAGATTTTTTATTCCTTATAAATAAAATTAATCTGCTGCGGTCTGGGCTAAGCAACCAACCACTTGGGGACTCATTACGATAACCGTAAGAAAAATTAGTCCAAACATTAGCTCCTCCTAAAGTCATTACTTAGTAATACATGTGTACTACTAATATAAATACATTAGAAATGGATCGTCAAGTGTTTTGGTAAATAAATTATTTACACTGATAGAGAATAAAAACAGCTCAGTTATTCCAAAAAAATAAAATACCTACCAAAAGCCTGTTATAGCATGCATTTTGATAGGTAACACCGGATCCCCGTCAGTTCTCTGCTGCATCGACCTGGAAATGCCAGAAGAGGATTCAAAGTGGGCTTTCGTTTCCGATTACAAGATCGGTTTACTACCGCATCACGACAGTCTCCTCATGTCGAAAGAGAGTCAGATCAGAGCACATAAAGAAGAACTTAACCAAAGATCCAGTAATCTAACTCTAACTTATTTTTTTATGCATTTGGAGATGGCCAAATGTCTCTTACCATAGTTAATAAAATTTGAGCTTCATCATATCTTTCTGAATGCGTTTTACCATTCAATAAAAATGTGATGTGAGCCATTTTTCTTCCCAGAATTTCTCGAGATTTGCCATAACAATGAATATTAGAACCCTCAATTTCAGATAACATTTTAATTCTGGTTTCCATTGAGATTGGGAAATTCTTTTTTAATCCCAGTAGATTTATCATAATTGCCCCTTCACAATTCATTTTAATTTCAGGTGGCATTATCCCAGAAGAAATGCAAACATATTGATCAAACTGACTTGAAGTACAAGCTTCAATAGAGAAATGAGCTGAGTTATGTGTTCTAGGAGCTATTTCATTAATTAAAAGACCATTATCGCCATAGAAGAATTCAATAGCTAAAACTCCAACGTAATTAAGTTCATTGACTATTGAAGAGAAAATATTTATTGCAAATAAGTTCAAATCATATTCATTTGTTCCAGGTGCAAGAACCCAATCACAAACATGGTTTGATTGGAATGTCTCAACTATTGGGAAGAATCTTATCTTACCGGTCCTATCTCTCGAACCAACAAGAGCCAGTTCTTTTTCATACTCTATCCATTCTTCTATTAACCATTCATCAGAATTATTCTCTATTAGAAAAGAATCTAAATCTTCTTTTGTCTTTATTTTTCTGTTCCCTTTGCCGTCATATCCACCTTTATTTGATTTTGCCATTAGAGGAAAAGTCCAATTATTGATTTCTTCATCCGAGAGATTTTTAAAATCTTCAATACTTATCCATTTAGGACAGGGAATATTCATTCTATCTATTAATTTTTTTTGAGAAAACCTATCTACTAATGGCTTAATTGCATTAAGGCTTGGAACAAAAATATCTTTATTGCCAATTAAATTTAATTTATCAATTTTTATCCATTCATTTTCAAAAATTATTTTTTCACACTCATTAATTAATGATTTATTGCCTCTTATCTTTAAAGGATCAGCTTCTATGACATGATCTGCTTTTGAACCAGCAGGATCATCACAAGATTTTGTTTGCACACATACTTCTAAATCTCTTTTTTTTGCTGCCTCGGTTAACATCAATGCCAGTTGACCACCTCCAATTATTCCTAGGGAATAATTTTTCTTGATATCGTTTATATTTTTTTTAAAACTCATAGCATGATTTTATTACCATTTCTAATTCTTAACAACTGAATTTTTAAGGATTTAGAGCTTGGATTTTGCTAATATATAAAGTATTTAATACCAAATATTTATAAATTTTAACTAGGTAATCAATTGTGAATAAGAGAAAAATATTAGTCCCATTAGGTGATAAGTCATACGAAGTTACTCTAGAAGCAGGGATACTTAATAATATCAGCGAAGAACTTTTAGAAATTGGAATAACAAAGAAAAGAAAAATACTTGTGATTTCAAATGAAGAAATATCAAATTTGTATGGTGAAAAATTCTTAAATAATTTAAAAGATAATAAATTTCAGGCCAAAATGTTCCTTATCAAGGCAGGAGAATCATATAAAAACTTAAAAACCTTAAGTGAAATATATGATGTAGCATTTGAATTTGGCTTAGATAGAAATTCAATAATTATTGCCCTTGGAGGAGGAATTGTTGGAGATGTAAGTGGTTTTGCAGCTGCGACTTGGCTGAGAGGTATCGAATATATTCAGATTCCAACAACATTATTATCAATGGTTGATTCATCTGTAGGAGGAAAAACAGGAGTAAATCATCCAAAAGGTAAGAATTTAATTGGAGCTTTCAATCAACCTAAAGCAGTTTTTATTGATCCAGAAACTTTAAAAAGTTTGCCCAAAAGAGAATTTAGTGCAGGCATGGCTGAAGTAATAAAATACGGAGTAATACGAGATAAAGAACTTTTCGAATACTTAGAAATTGAAAAAAACAAAAATGAACTTATAAATCTGAAAAATGAATATCTAATTAAAATAATTAATAGTTCAATTAAAACAAAGTCTGATGTTGTTTCTCAAGACGAACATGAAAATGGTGTTAGAGCAATATTGAATTATGGTCATTCTTTTGGTCACGTTATTGAAAATTTATGTGGATACGGCAAATTTCTGCATGGTGAGGCAATATCAATTGGTATGAATATTGCGGGGAAAATAGCAATTGAAAAAGGGTTATGGTCTAAAGAAGAATTAGAGAGACAGCGAATTCTCTTAGAGAGTTATGATCTTCCTACCGAGATCCCCAAAATAAATAAAGAAGACGTTCTAACAATACTTATGGGCGATAAAAAAGTTCGTGATGGCAAAATGAGATTTATATTACCGAAAGAAATTGGTGCTGTTGATATATATGATGACGTAGAAGATTCATTATTTTTAAAGTTTTTTTCTTAACGCAAACAGGTTGAATTTATATTCATTTCCTTCTCCTTAAACTTATTAAAAACAAACCACTTAAAATTACCTAGACATACAGGATCAACGAGTCTAAGTAATGCTTCTCTTCTTAAAAGAGCATTTGATAAATCCTCCTTAAATTCCTTCTGAATTCCATAAAGTCTCTCTGCCAATCCAAGGGCCAACAAACCCTCTCCTTGTTTAGTTATTCCAAGAGTATTAAATCCAAGAGTCTCAGCATCATTAATTAAAGTTTCTATGCACACATGAGATGTTAAATCGCAATTTCCAGGAGAATCTAAGACATCATTCATCATTTTTTGATTTTCATAAGAAACTATGGTCCCATCAGAATTCTTAGAGTTATAGTATTTTTTAGCTTCTTTGGCGTAATCAATTATCAATAAAATACCATTATTGATTTTTCCATAAATAGCCTCTAACCATTTTGAATTATCTACATGCCATTCGGTTGTCCATCCTTCAGGAGCATCTTCAGGCGGAATAGTAATTCCCAACTTGCTTTTAGCAAGTTCAATACTTTTTTCCAATTCACTTGTAATTGGCATTTCATCAAAAAATAATTTATGAGATTTTTTGTCTATAGAAACTGCTTGTCGAATTAATTTTCCATTTGAGAAGGTTATTCTCTCTACTGGCAAAGCATCTAAAACCTCATTTGCAAAAACTATTCCATTTATATTATTTTCCTCTACTTCATCCAAACCTTTCCATAAAATATCAATACCTAAGTTCAGAAATTCCTCCAATTTATTTTTTTGTTTTTCTACCATCCCTTCATTAGGTTCAATAATTACAAAAGAAACTCCTTCTAAAAAATTCTTGCTGTTTTCTAAAAAATATTTAATTAATCCACTCATAAAGCTTCCATCTCCAGCTCCAAATTCAGTTACAGATAATTTCTTATTAGATAAAAAACTACTTTTGAACTGAATCAACCAATCTTCTATTTGTTTACCAACCAAAAAAGCAAAATCATCAGATAAAGATGTTGATGTGACAAAATCTCCTCCAACGCCTAACTCAGCTTTCCCGCTGCCGTAATAACCGTTAATAGGATCATTTAATGCAAAATTCATAAAGTCATAAAAACTTATAGTCCCACCCATTTTTATTATTTTTTTTACTAACCAATCAGGATTATTCGCGGGTAAGCTATTCATCGGCGAAAATATAAAGAGACAAAACTTATTTATGCCTTCAAAGATTAACTATTTATTAGGAATATTTCTATCTATATTAGTTTTAATTTCACATAAACCCGTTTTCGCTATAAATAATCCAAATTTATTACCTGAGGAAAAAACACCAGTAATTGATTTAGCTAAAACATTAAGCCCTAATCAGAAAAAATCTTTAGAGGAAAAGCTCAACAATTTAGAAATTGAAAGTGGGTGGAAAATTAAATATTTATCTCAGTTTGAGAGTTCACCTGGTAGTGCAATTAAAGACTATTGGGATTTAGATGAGACAAGTTTGTTGATAGTTGCGGATCCTAGAGGGGGAAATTTACTGAACTTTAATGTCGGAGAGGCTTATTTTAATTTTATGCCAAGGTTATTTTGGGTTGAACTTCAAACAAGATTTGGAAACCAATACTATGTTAAAGATCACGGTGAGGATGGTGCAGTGTTAGATGCAATTGATTCAGTAAAGATTTGTCTCGAAAGAGGAGGATGCCAAGTTGTTCCTGGCCTACCTAAAGAGCAATATATTTGGACTTTATGTACATCTATTCTTGGAGGTTTAGTAGCAGGCTTTGCATCTGCTCCAAGAAAAGAAGATCAAGTCATATCAATTGGATTTTTAGCTCTTCTTTCTCCCTTATGGGGAATGTTATTTGGAATTTTTGGCTTGGCACCCATAATATCCAGAACAAATGATTTATTACCTTTATTTAAAAATGGTTTAGCATTTACGGCAGCAGGAATTGCGGGTTATATCCTGTCTCAAACATTATTTTCAAGATATGAAAAGCCCAAAAATACTTAAAATATAAACAAAAATATCTGATCCTAAAAAAATTTATCTTCTTCACGAATTTCACCAGACTCTGAATACCACCGATGAGAAACATGACTTAATGCATTTTTTTCAAACTCAATCCAAGAAAAGTTAATTAGTAATTTCCCATTTTCATCAGTTTTATATCTTGGCACCACAGCAGTGTTGAAATAAATTGACCCTTTGCTATCAATTTTAAACATCTCTCTTAAGCCAAGATTTCTTTTAAGCCGGCTGTGCATATGACCAAAAATTACAAGATCAACTTTTCTTCTTTTTTGTATTTGAGAAATAGCCACAGACAAATCTCTATCTCCCCAATCTAGTGAGGGTAATTTCCAGTCTTTTCCACAAATGCTTTTAGGTTCTGAACCTAAACCAGAGGGACCAGCATGAGAAATAATTATTAAAGGTATATCTTCTAAAGTCTTTTCCGAACATTTGATAATTTTGTTTATTGAATCTTCTTCGGTGATAGGTCCATAAACACCTTTAACTTCTTTCGAAAGATAATAGCCGCCGCCAGAACTACATGGTCTAGCAAACAATAAATTTATTTGATTATTAAAAACTTTCAAATCCCATGCACAATATTTTTCACCAAGAACACGTATCTGTTTTGAAAGAGTTTCCCCTGTAAAATCTTTCCCTCTATCATGATTTCCTAAAATCACAAAAGTAGGAATTTTAATCTCATTTATTTTTTTAATTATTTTGACACTCCCATCAGAAATATCACCAACAAATAAAACAATATTTGGTTTGATAATCGATAAAACTTTCAAGTCTAATTCAGACCATTGACCATGACAGTCACCAACAATAGCAATTTTTAAATTTGTCAGAATTTTTTCTGTTTAAAGGCATATAATCTATTTAGAGATATTCTAAATCCTGACCAGTATAACTTCTACTGCAAAACAGAAATCAGTTCAAAACGAAGAGGATTTGATTTCTGAAATAAAGGAGCGTTGCAAAAAAGCTAATGCAATTATTCTTGCGCACTATTATCAAGCTCCAGAGATTCAGGAAATTGCAGATTTTATTGGCGATTCATTAGATCTATCTAGGAAAGCTGCAAATAATGATGCAGATATAATAATTTTTTGCGGTGTGCACTTTATGGCCGAAACCGCAAAAATACTTAGCCCTAATAAAACAGTCCTACTACCAGATATTGACGCAGGATGCTCCCTAGCAGACGATTGTCCCTCAGATAAATTTCAAAAGTTCAGGGAAGAAAATCCAGATCACTATGTCGTGAGTTATATAAATTGTACTGCAGAAGTAAAAGCTCAAAGTGATCTGATATGTACAAGCAGTAATGCAGTCTCATTAATTAAAAAGATACCTGAAGATAAAAAGATAATATTTGCACCAGATCAGAACCTTGGGAGATGGGTACAGAAAAATTCAGGAAGAGATCTTAAATTATGGCCTGGCAGCTGCATTGTTCATGAATCATTTAGTGAAGAAGCACTTCTAAAATTAAAATATCAAAATCCAGGATCAAAAGTCATTGCTCATCCTGAATGTAGTCAAAATTTACTAATTCTCTCAGACTTTATTGGATCAACAAGTAAGCTGCTTGATTTCGTAAGTAAAGATCCATCTAAAACTTATATGGTACTAACTGAACCTGGAATAATTCATCAAATGAAAAAGAAAGAACCTAACAAAATTTTTATTGAAGTCCCAGATGTAGAAGGTTGTAAATGTAACGAGTGTCCATATATGAAATTAAATACTTTAGAAAAAATTCTAGATTGCTTAAAAAACAATTCCCCGTCTATAGAACTAGACCCAGAAATAATAAGAAGAGCTTATGTGCCAATAAAGAGAATGCTGGATATGAGTAATTAATTTAATGAAAATACTTTATCTTCTTTATTAATTTTTAGGAACGCATTAAGGTTTGTAGTGTCAGGCTTAAATTCGCTTATCTGATTCTTTCTACTAATTATATTTATTAGCTCTTTTTCACCAGCTCTATATTGTTTATCTTTTCTAGTTCCTATCTCTCTTTGGAGTATAGGGTTGATATTCATTTTTACTTCTATATCTGGAATAATTCCAGATTTGTTTATATCAGTACCGTTCGGAGTTAAATACTTAGCGACTGTAACAGTTAGACCTGAACCATCAACTAATGTTCTCATAGATTGAACTAAACCTTTACCAAACGTTTTCTTCCCAACTAATTTCCCCCTTTTGTTATCCTTTATAGCACCAGAGACTATTTCACTAGCACTAGCAGAACCCTCATTAACTAAAACAACTAAAGGCTTTTTTGTTAGAGCTTGACCGTTTCCTTTTTTTGTTTCTTTTAAACCATCTTTACTTACCGTACTTACTATTACTCCTTTGTTAATGAAGTGCCTTGAGATATCAATGCTTGATTCTAATAAACCTCCAGGATTACTTCTCAAGTCAAGAACATATCCTGCGACTTTTTTTGTTTCTAAATCCTTAATAGCATCTCTAGTCTCTTTTGAAGCATTTGCATTAAATTGTTTAATTCTTACATAGCCAATTGATAAGCCGTTTTTGGTTTGATTGACTTTACTTGATACAGATTTTATTTCAATTTTTTCTCTTGATAAAATCTTAAAGAAGGATTTAGAACCTCTAAGAATTTCAAGCTTTACTTTAGTACCTCTTTGCCCTCTTATTAATTTCACGGCATCCTCAATATTCATACCTTCAGTAGAAATATCATCTATAGATAATATTTTATCTCTAGCTTTAATTCCAGCATCAAATGCAGGGGTGCCCTCTATGGGAGAAATAATTATTAAATCATTAGATTCTTTGTCTTTAACTATTTGGATACCAACTCCAGTTAATTCACCAGAGGTATCGATTCTCATTTGATTAAATTCCTTAGGTTCTAAAAATCTTGTATAAGAATCATCTAAGTTAGAAAGCATATCTCTAATCGCATCATATGCTTCATTGCTGTCTGAATATGTTTTTGATAAAACTTCTTTTCTTAGATTAATCCAATTGGACTTTTGAAATTTGCCGCTTGAATCAAGAAAATCTCTATATACAATTTGCCAAACATGATCAATTACTTCTTTATAACTATTATTTAAAACTGTTGCCTCCGCAAAATTATTTAAAAATAGTCCAGCAAAGGATGCCGCAAACAGAAATATATATTTTTTTTTAAGCAATTTTCTTTTCTTCAAATTATTCGATAATTTTTATTATAAAAAGAATTTATTTATAATTCAAAAATTTGACAAATCCTTAAGGATCAATCCACTTCCCATCATCCTTAATAAGTTGGATTAAAGCATTGACCCCCTCATCTTCAGGTACTCTTTTTATCTCTTCTTTTCTTCTGTATAAGGCAATAGTTCCTTTACCTTTTCCAACATAACCATAATCAGCATCTGCCATTTCACCTGGCCCATTAACAATACATCCCATTATTGCTATATCTAGACCCGTCAAATGTGAGGTAGCGTTCCTAACTTTATCTACAACTTCTTCTAAATTGAAAAGTGTTCTACCACAACTGGGGCAACTGATGTATTCAACCATTGTTTTTCTTAATCCTAAAGATTGCAAAATTGAATAGCACACTGGTATTTCCTTTTCTGGAGCTTCTGTTAAGGAAACCCTGATGGTATCTCCTAATCCCTCTGCTAAAAGCGTTCCAATTCCAGCAGTACTTTTAATCCTTCCATAATCACCATCACCAGCTTCGGTCACTCCTAAATGTAAGGGATAGTTATATCCTTCTGAGTCAAGCCTGTCTGCAATCATTCTGTAAGCTGCCATCATGACCGGAGCCCTAGAAGCTTTCATAGAAATAATTATGTTATGAAAATCAAGCTCATCACAAATTTTGACGAACTCCATCGCAGATTCTGTCATTCCTAATGGCGTATCTCCATAAGTAAAAAGCATCCTCTCAGATAGAGACCCATGATTAACTCCAATCCTTAGAGCTTTGTTTTCAGCCTTTAAAACTTCAACTAAAGGGGTAAATCTTTTAAGTATTGTTTGCTTAATAGTTTCAAATTCCTCATCTGTATATTCAGTTCTTGTAGGGTCTGATTTTTCAAAAACAAACAATCCAGGATTAATTCTTACTTTATCAACATGTTTTGCAACTTCCATTGCAATTTTCATACCATTATGGTGAACATCAGCCACCAAGGGGGTATTGATATTATTTTCTAGTAATTTTGCCTTTATATCTCCTACTGCTTTGGCATGTGCTAAGGAAGGGACAGTTAACCTTACTATTTCACAACCAACATCATGAAGTCTTTTGATAGCTAAGTAAGCATTTTCGACATCCATAGTATCTTCATTTATCATCGATTGAACTCTTACTGGATAATCACTTCCAATAGCTATATCACCCACCATTACTGTTCTAGTTATCCTTCTCTCAATATGAGTTGAATATCTTTTGGAGAGACTATTAACCTCTTTAGATTGAGTTAATGACATTAAAATTCTTGATATTCAAAAAGGATTTCACTAAATTATACGGCATATAGTTTACCACTTACATTCTCTAGGTCTTTCAAAGTTAGATGGTAAGGTTTATTGATTTCTTTTGAAGGAAATCTCAACAAATAAGATGGATGAAAAATTACCATAATTTCTCTCCCATCTTTTTTAATCCATTGACCTCTTAAATTACTTATAGGATCTTTAACTTCTAAAATAACTCTCATAGCAGTAGAACCAGTAAGTAATATAAATTTTGGATCGACTAACTTTATTTGCTGTAATAACCAAGGTTTATGAATATTAATTTCTCTAGCAGTGGGTTTTCTATTATTTGGTGGGCGACATTTAATTACATTACAAAAATAAACATCCTTCTTATAATCAATTCCAGCTTGTATTAATAATTCGTTTAATAACTTACCAGATTTACCTACATAAGGTTTTCCTTCTAAATCTTCCTGGGCTCCAGGTGCCTCACCAATTACTAACAAATCTGCAAATACACTTCCTCTCCCAATTACTAACCTTTTCACCGAAAATAAAACTTTAAATATTTTTATCTTAAGAACTCAAAACATGAAAATAAAATAGATTAAGAAAATGAACTAAATTAAACCATAGTGTGATAGTTTTATTTATTCTTAATTTATGCATTTGTCATTATTAAAAGTCATATTTGAAAAGTCATAAGTCAATGAGTCAAGTTAATTTATCTGATCGGGCACTTTCAATTGAGCCTTCTCTTACATTGCAGATAAGTGCTAAAGCAAATCAATTATCTGCAGAAGGAGTAGATATTTGCAATTTAAGTGCAGGTGAACCTGATTTTGATGCCCCAAAAGAAGTTATAGAGGCTACAAGTAAAGCTATATTTGATGGATTTACAAAGTACGGGCCCGCAGCGGGGAATTTAGATCTCCGAAAAGCAATTGCAAATAAACTTCAAATTCAAAACAATTTAAATTATGAATTTGAAAATGTAATGGTCACAAATGGTGCTAAGCAAGCAATATATAATCTTTTCCAAGTATTGTTAAATACTGGAGACGAAGTTATTATTCCTTCTCCATATTGGTTAAGTTATCCCCAGATGGTTAGATTGGCGGGTGGGAAGCCAATTTTTACAAATTCTTCTGCAGAAGATGGATTCAAAATAAATATAGAAGATTTGAAGTCTAAAATCTCTTCAAAAACTAAATTTATAATTATCAATTCTCCTAATAACCCTACTGGAAGAGTTATGTCAAAGGAAGAATTATTACAAATTGCCGATTTAGCTAGAGAAAATCCAAATATCAATATTCTTTCTGATGAGATTTACGAACTTATTCTTAAAAAAGAATTTAAACACTACAGTTTATCTTCATTAGCAAATGACTTAAAAGATAGAATTTTTATAATAAATGGGTTTGCGAAAGGATGGGCTATGACTGGCTGGAGGATAGGTTATTTAGTAGGTCCCAAAGATGTAATCAAAGCATCCTCAGCATTACAAAGTCAAAGTACAAGTAATGTTTGCTCTTTTGTTCAAAAAGGTGCTCTAGAGGCTTTAAAAATTAATAATGAGTTTTTCTCAATGATAAATAGCCATTATGATCAAAGAAGAAGACTTCTCTATCAGGGCCTTAATAATATAAATAGGATTTATATTGCAGAACCTAAGGGAGCATTTTACGCATTTCCAAAATTACCCAACTCCTCAATCACTTCTGTTGATTTCTGCAATAAAGCTCTTCAAGATTACGGATTAGTTGTTGTACCTGGAAAAGCTTTTGGAGCTGATCAATGTATAAGAATATCTTGTGCAGCTTCAGAAATTAAAATAAAAGATGGACTACAGAGGCTAAAAAAAGCAATCTCTAAATACTTTTAATTTAACTAAGTTATGTTTAATTTAAAGAATTTCCTACTAAGTTCATCTCTATTATTTTCTGTTTTTTCATCACCTGTATTTTCAAATCCCAAAGTTTTAAAAGTTGGAGCAATACCTGATCAAAACCAAGATGTTTTGGACAAAAGATTTAATTTATTTTCAAAAGAATTATCCAAACAACTTGATGTAGAAGTTAAATATATTCCTGTTATTAATTATGTTTCAGCAGTAACTGGATTTAGAACTAAAGACTTAGATTTAGTTTGGTTTGGCGGTTTATCAGGAGTTCAAGCAAGATTACAAACGCCTAATTCAATTGTCATAGCTCAAAGAGATATCGATAAGGAATTTAAAAGTGTTTTTATAGTAAACAAAAATTTAGAACTTAACTCAATTTCAAACATTAAAGGACTTAAGAAACTAAAGAATTTAAGATTTACTTTTGGCTCTGAAAACTCAACTTCTGGAAGATTAATGCCAGAATATTTTTTAAATCATGCAGGGGTAGAAATTAAACATTTTAAAGGAAAAAAAGCAGGTTTTAGTGGGAGTCATGATGCCACTATAGCTTTAGTTAATAGTGGGGCATTTGATGCTGGAGCTTTAAATAAACAGGTTTGGGAAAACAATCTTAAAAATAATCCCAAAAGAACAAGTAATTTAGAATTATTCTGGATCACACCAGAATATGTTGACTATCATTGGGTAGCTCAAGGTGATCTTGAAAATAGATTCGGGGAAGGGTTTACAAAAGAACTTAAATCAGTAATTCTAAATTTAGATATAAAGCAAAAATCACATAAACAGATATTAGATATGTTCAATGCAAAAAGATTTATAAAGGCAGAATCAAAACAATATAAAAATATAGAGGAAATCGGGAGGAAATTAAATAAAATTAGATGAATAATACTGTCCTAGAATTAGAAAACATAACTTATAAATACAAAAATGATCTGATCCTAAATAAAATAAATTTAAAAATAAATTCTGGGGAAAAAATTGCACTTTTAGGTAAAAGCGGTTCAGGAAAAACTACACTTATATCAGTACTTAATGGCACTATAAAGCCAACTCAAGGTGAGGTTAAATTATTCAATGAAAGTTTCGAGGAATTAGATAGAAAGCAGAAAAGTAAAATAACAACAATATGGCAAGATTTAAGATTAATAGAAGATCTCTCTGCAGAACAAAATGTTAATTGTGGACTACTAGCGGAAAACAATTTTTATTTCGCTTTTAAAAATTTACTAAATATAAGTTCTTTTAAGAAGGCGCATAAATATATGAAATTATGTAGACTTCATAACTCAATTTACGACAAAAAAATCAGAAAACTATCTGGGGGGCAAAAACAAAGGGTGGCTATAGCTAGATCATTAATTCAAGAATCAAATATATTACTTGCAGATGAGCCTTTTAATAATCTAGATCCCAAATTGATAACAACAATTAAAAACCTTCTGCTAGAAAATGTAGATAAAAATAATACAAAAAAATCGCCAAAGACGGCATTAGTTGCATTACATAGATTAGATTTGCTGAACGATTTCGATAAAGTTATTGGAATAAGGGATGGTAAAATTTTTTTCAATATTAAAAGAAATAATTTAAAGAAGATTCATTTAGAGAAAATATATTAATTAGTTGAACAAATTAAAATTAAACTATACCTCATTATCTTTTCTTCCAATTTTGGTATGCATACCTCTAGGGTATCAATTAATAAACAACATTCATTTTGGAGGATTTAAATTATTCCAAGAATTCTTAATTTCTGCATTTAATCCCAAGATCGATAATGAAATTATTATTACCGTAATTAAGCGATTAAATGAAACTATTTTAATTGGTTTTTTTAGTTGGTTAGTAAGTATTATTTTTGGAGCAATTTTTGGAATAATATCCTCAAATATTTTTTATAAAATCTTTAATATTCCAAATTTTTTCTACCGCATAATATGGTTTTTTCTAACAATAATTAGATCAATTCATGAAGTAGTTTGGGGAATATTATTAATGCAGATATATGGCATAAATTTTTCGATAGGAATAATAGCTATATGTATACCTTATATTGCTGTAAATTCAAAAGTTTTCGCTGAACAATTAGAAAATATTGACTACAAAAGTCTTGAATCTATAAATCAAATAAATGCACCTAAATTTACTTCTTTACTAACTTTAATATGGAATCCAATAATAAATACATTTAAAAACTTTGGTTTATATCGATTAGAGTGTTCAATAAGAAGTACGGTGATTCTAGGAGTTTTTGGGATTGGAGGAATAGGTACCAGTATTTTTTTATCTTTCCAAACTTTAAATTTTAGAGAGTTATGGACTTATTTATGGTCCTTAGCAATTTTGATAATTATTTCTGGATTAATATTCAAAAAAATAAAATTTAAAACTACAAATAAAATCCCATCTATTTTTTTTATTTCAGTTTTTTTCATAACAATTTTATTTTCTTTTTCATATTTTCTTTATTTTATTTTTAATAATAATTTTGAAAATTTTGCTTCCTTTACTTCTCTATTTAAATCAAACTCAGATTTAGGATTATTTGATTTCTTAAAACTTATATTAGAAACAATAATTTTGAGTCTTTTATCAACAGGAATCGCAATTAGTTTACCTCCATTAGTAATAGGAATTTTTAACAACAATACTTCTAAATTTTTTATAAAAATTTTTGCATTTTTTTTACGTTTAATACCTACGCCTGTAATACTTCTAACTCTTTTAACTTTTAATAATCCTTCTTTATCTCTAGCAGCTTTAACATTAGGTCTCCACAACGCTGGTATTACTAGCAAATTACTTTTTACAAATCTAGATAGGCAAGACAAGAGAAATTATATTGCAATGAAATCTCTAGGAATCTCAAAAAAGACTAGTTGGCTTTTAGGTTTATTTTCTCAACAAGCAAAAAGTTACTTAGCATATTGCGCTTATAGATCTGACATTATTATTAGAGAAACAGCAATTGTTGGGGTTATTGGAAGTGTTGGTCTTGGTTGGCAATTGCAAGAATCACTAAGTTCCTTCGCATGGCAAGAAGTTACCATAGTTTTGATAGCTTATAGCTCCATCGCAATAGTTGGCGAATTAATAAATGGTAAAATCAAAAATAGTTTAACTTGATTTGTAAGAATAATTTGTTAAATCAAGTAATTATTTTTTTCCGGTTATAGTGATTAGTTTACCAAAACAGCTAGTTGTAATTGGAGATAGCTCAGTTTATGGATGGGGAGATAATGAAGGTGGTGGATGGTGTGAGAGGCTTAGAAAAGATTGGTCCAATAACCACAATGGGCCAGTCATTTATCAACTTGGCGTTAGGGGAGATGGGATAGAAAAAGTTTCATCTAGATGGGAAAAAGAATGGTCATCTAGAGGAGAAACGAGAAGAAATAAACCTAAAGCAATCCTACTAAATGTAGGTCTTAACGACACTGCAGCAATTGGTCAGATAAATGGAAGACATCAATTAGATATAGATGGATTTGAATATGGATTAGAGAGGCTAATTAATGAAATGAACTCTCAAACAAATGTATTTGTTATTGGTCTGACACCAGTTGATGAAAGCAAAATGCCTTTCGCAGGATGTCTATGGTACTCAAATAATTTTTGTAATTCTTATGAAAGGAGAATGGAGGAAGTATGCCTCAATCAGAATGTCCCATTTCTTCCTACTTTTAGAGAAATGTACTCTGATAAAAGGAGTAAAAATTGGATTACGCATGATGGAATTCATCTAAATTCCGAAGGTCATTTCTGGCTTTTCCAAAGACTTAAAAGCTGGGAGATTCTTACAAAATGGAAGGAATCCTAGATCTTTCCAAATATTATTAATTTAAAAAATATGAATATAAAATAAGAGCAAAGATAGCAAAAACAGAAGCAATACTTGTCTGAATAGCATTTACCAATTCATTACTTAATTTATATTTGTTTTGAAATTTAGCGCCAATAATACTTTCAGAAAGTGTTGCCAAGAATCCAGAAACTACAACAACTATAAAATGATATTTTGTAGAAATAATTGATAGACGAAGCATTATAAAAGCCATAAATATTGATCCCAAAAAACTAGCTAATGTTCCTTCTATACTTATTCCTCCTTCAGTTCCTCTATCCACCTTTTTAAGTGAAGTAATTAAGTATGTGTCTTTACCAAATCTTTTCCCAATTTCGCTACCAAAAGTATCAGCCAACTTTGCAGCAAAACTTGCAGCAAAACCTACTTTAAACATCACTATGTTGACAGCATTAAATTTGGTCATAATGGCAAGAAATAATCCTGTAGCTGCAGAGCCCCATACATTCTCAGGACCTCTTCTCCCGCCTCTTTTTTCAGCAATTCCTTGTGCTTTTTTAAATTTAAAACCTACTTTGGTAACGAGAGAACCAAATAATAAATAAATTACAACTGACATCCATCCCTGCCAAGACAAACATCCCCACAAAATTGTGCCTAAGATGCCTGCACTTACCCAACCACTTTTCGTCATCAAAGGAATCTTGCAAAATATATAAATCAAAATAAAATTAATGCAAAAACCTATTAAAAATTGATTTCTAATTAAATCCATATTTACTTAATTCGTTAATTTCAAATCAATTCTCCACTGATTTAGAATTGATGATGCGTTAATACTAGCTGTCGAAGTTCTCAAGATAGTGTCAGAAAGTTTAACAAAGTTAATATTATTTTTATTAAAAAAATCAATTTCTTTAGAGGACCAACCTCCTTCAGGACCAATTACATTCCAAAAAATACCTCCTTTTTTATTTCCAAATTCTTGTTGTTTTCTTAACCATTGATTTAAGTCATATAGTGTTTCTTCTCTAGTTATAGAAATTGAAACTTTTTCTTGATTATCTCTAATTTTTAGCCATTCAATAATATCCATTCCATTTAAAATAGATGGTTTCCATAATCTCTCACTTTGCTCAACTGCTTCTTTAATAATTAAATTCCATCTCAAAAGTTTTCTAGAAAAATTTAAATTTTTGTTTACCTGTCTTTCTGAAAATAATGGTTGTATAAAATCAATTCCTATTTCAGTAGACATTTTTAAAATATCCTCAAACCCACTTTTTGGTATAACAACAGCTATGCCTAATAAGAAAATTTCTTTTTCTTGAAATAAGTAAGGTTTTTTTAATTGAATTATTTCTAAACAATCATTTTTAACTTTTATAGCTTTCCATAATGAACCCTCTCCATTACCTATAAATATTTCTTTACCATTTTTTATCCTCATTACTTTATTTAAATAATGAGCCTCTTCTTTAGAAAGTTCTAAGTTTTTGTTCTTAATATTTTCAATTCTATCACGGGAAATAATTAATCTTGTTAAGTCTTCCATCTAAAACACTTAATCTTTAAAAACTAAATCTTCATGTTCTTCAATTGCCCAATCATTATTTTCACCCCCAATAATTAACTCTTCAATTTTTACATAATTATTTGATATCTCATTCAAAGAATTAATTAATATATCTATTGAAATGGAGTCTGAAGTTCCAAAATCAACCCAACATCTTCCCCACAGGTTTTGATATTCCATAATTCCTAAATTATGCATTAAGGCTGGAAGAGATGCGTTTTTTTGTTCATTATCATAGGACATCCAACTTAGATCGGTACCCTCTTCATGAGTTTGCAAATTTTCAGAATTAAATCCACCTAACCTTCCTAAAACGTACCAACTATCAAAAACACCATCTAAATAATTTTTTTCGTCTTGAGTTGGTGATTCTGAAAACCTGATCCATATCCAACAATTAAAAGGATCAACTTCCCTAAAAATAATATTCATATTGACTAATATCTTTTTAGATCTACAGCTATTATAAGTAAGTTATTACTAGATTCAAATTCATACCTATAACTTAATTAATAATGCTTGATTTAAAAGAAATATCTTATCAACCCCAAACTGGTGAAAGAAAAATAATAGACAATTTAAATTTAAAAGTTCATGAAAATGAAATCATTTTAATTTGCGGCAATAGTGGTTCTGGGAAAACAACACTACTCGAAATAATAAGCGGATTAATAAATCCACAAAAAGGAAAAATTACTTGGAAGAATAAAATTTTGTCTTCTAGACAAAGAAGATGGTTTTGTGGAGTAGTATTCCAATTTCCTGAAAGATACTTTATAGGTACAAGCATTGGGAAAGAATTAAAAATAGGCCATAAATCTTTAAGAGAAAAAAATATAGAAATAGTTTTAAATAAAGTTGGTTTGAAAAAAATTAATCTGGCCCAACCACCAGAACAACTAAGTGGCGGACAACAAAGGCGATTAGCTGTAGCAGTTCAACTACTTAGAAACCCCTCAATTCTTTTACTTGATGAACCAACTGCTGGATTAGACTATTCAATGAGAAATGATGTAAAGAATTTAATTCTTGATTTAAAAAATAAAAATACAATTATTATTGTTACTCATGAACCTGCCTTATTTGAGGGGATTCCTTCTAGGATATTATTCTTGGAAAAAGGGAAAATCAAAAATTTTATGAAAGAAAATCATGCAGGATAGGATAGTTCGGGCTACTGCAGCAAATGGAGGAATAAGATTAGTTGCAGTCTTAACAACAGAATCTTCTTTAGAAGCAAAAAAAAGACACGGTCTTTCTTATTTAACCACCTGTATCTTAGGCAGAGCATTTAGTGCTTCACTACTTTTGGCAAGCTCGATGAAGATAATGCATGGGAGAGTTACTTTAAGAGTTAGATCTGACGGACCTTTAAAAGGATTACTAGTTGATGCAGGTAGAGACGGAAAAGTTAGGGGTTATGTAGGGAATCCTAATTTAGAATTAGACCTAGTCAAAAAAGTTAATAATAAATATTCTTTTGATTTTACAAAAGCGTTAGGTAGAGGATATTTAAATGTAATTAGAGATAGTGGATTTGGAGAACCCTTTACAAGCACTGTTGAATTAGTAAATGGAAATATTGCTGAAGACTTAGCTTCATATTTATATCATTCAGAGCAAACTCCCTCTGCTGTATTTATTGGAGAAAAAATCCAGAATAAAAGTGTTATTTGTAGTGGTGGCTTATTAGCTCAAGTTCTACCTAAAAAAGATACTGACCCACTACTAATCTCACTACTTGAAGAAAGATGTAAAGAAATTAATTCTTTCAGCGAAGACCTATTTAAGTCAAAAGATAATCTTCTTTCGTTAATTAGAAATATATTTCCCGATATTGACGATAAATCAATCTCTGAAAAAGCTCGTTCCCAACAAGTGAGTTTTAAATGCAAGTGTTCCAAACAAAGAAGTTTAAATGCGATGAAAATGCTTGATAAGAGCGAGTTAGAGGACATCCTCAAGAAGGATGGCAAAGCAGAGTTGGTTTGTGAATTTTGTAAAAATAAATATCTTATAAATTATGAAGAAATTAAATCTATGATAGAAAATCAATCATAAAAAAAATACGCCTAGCCATAAAATAACCATGGCCGGAATACTTTGAATTTTTTGTATTGATAAAGAGTTGTTTGATACTTCCTGAATAAAAGAATTATTTTCAAGCAATCCACCAAATATTAATCCTATCGAGAGAAAGGTAACACTCCATCCCAGAGAACCTATAAATCTTTTCCCCGATTTAATTTGAGTATAGGTAAGTATTAATGTTGAGATAGAGAGTAACAGTCTATTTTTAGAGTCTGGACTGATAAATAACAAAATTAAAAATAATAGCCCAACAGATATTTTTATTGAAAGATTATCAAATGAGGGGGTAGTTATTTTTGGCAGACTATACTGAATTGAATTGTTAGAGTTTTTATTTAAATTTTTTATCTTAGAAAGAAGTGGGAAATTATTATTTGTAAATTGATTAATTTGTTTTTCTTTTTTTGAGGCACTCACAGCTTCGTAGCTTACATTTCCTGATTGCCTAGCTTTCAAACTCCCCATAAGTAATTGATCAAAAGAAGATTCTATTTTCGCTTTTAAAATTAAATCTTCACCAGCCTCTTTAACTTTAATATCTCTAGCCTTCTGAATATCCTCAAAAGCAGCACCTTCTTTTACACCTAAAATTTCATAAGGTGATTTTTCATTATTATTTTTATTACTGTTTGAATCCAAAATTTTTTACCAATACTAACAGACTAACTAATTTTATAATCCATTAAGACTTTATAAAACAATTGGTTCGACTCCACTAACAACGGGCGCAACTTTGTTTAAATTTAATTGATTATTGTCTTCAACAAATTGATTTAGATTCCACTCATTTTTGAAAAGAATAACTGGCCTATTCCAACAATCTTTAACTATTTTACAATTGAATATTCTGCCTAGTTTTTCAATGGCTGGCCATCCATCAGAAATCCATCTAGCCAATTGATATGGCATTGCTTCAAGATTTGCATCCACACCATATTCACTTTTTAATCTGTGTGTTACTACCTCCAACTGCAATTGACCAACGGCTGCGAGTATAGGGTCTCTTTTACTCTCATCAAAGTCATAAAGAATCTGAACAGCACCTTCTTCTCGAAGTTCATTAACACCCTTTCTAAAGTTTTTAAATGCTGAGGGATTTGGATTTCTTAGCCAGCTGAATATTTCAGGACTAAAGGATGGTATGCCCTCATATTCCAGATGAGTACCAGTATAAAGAGTATCTCCAATAGAAAACATCCCTGGATTATTTAAACCAATAACATCTCCAGGATAGGCATCATCAACTACTTCTCTATCCTGCCCAAATATTTTTTGGGGTCTTGATAATCTAATTGTTTTCCCAGTTCTGGAATGTTTAACTGACATATCCTTTTCAAATTTACCACTACAAACTCTTATAAAAGCAACTCTATCTCTGTGCTTTGGATCCATATTTGCCTGAAGCTTAAAAACAAACCCACTAAATTCATCGCTTGCAGGTTCAATATCCCCTTTATTACTATTTCTTGAAGTTGGTTTTTGTGCCATTTTTAAAAAACTATCTAAAAATGGCCTTACGCCAAAATTAGTCATGGCAGATCCAAAAAAAACTGGGGTTAAAGAGCCATTAAAAACTTTTTCTTTTTCAAATTTAGATCCTGCCTCATCAAGAACCTCCAATTCTTCAAGTGAGTTTTCAAGTAAATCTCTCTCTACATATTTTGATAGCTCTTTATCTTCAAGACTTAATCTTTTCTCATTCGATTGTTTCCCTCTCACTGCTTTATCAAATAAAATCACCTCTCTTGAAAATCTATCAATAACCCCTCTAAATTCCTCGCCACTCCCAATTGGCCAGTTTATAGGTAGGGTATTTAATCCAAGTTCTGATTCAATTTCATCAAGTAAAGAAAATGGCTCTCTTCCTGGTCTATCCATTTTATTTATGAAAGTAAATATTGGTATTTTTCGCATCTTGCAAACTTCAAACAATTTTCTAGTTTGAGGTTCTAGTCCTTTAGCAGCATCTTCCAACATAACTGCATTATCAGCAGCAGCTAATGTTCTATAAGTATCTTCGGAGAAATCTTGGTGTCCTGGTGTATCTAATAGATTAATTACTGATCTTTCATATTCAAATTGCAATACAGTTGATGTGATAGAAATACCTCTTTGTTTCTCAAGTTCCATCCAGTCTGAGGTGGCTTTTCTCTGATTACCCCTAGCTTTTACTGCTCCTGCCTGTTGAATGGCACCTCCATACAAAAGAAGCTTCTCGGTAAGAGTCGTTTTCCCAGCATCTGGATGTGAAATAATAGCAAAATTTCTTCTTTTATTTACCGCGTCCAGTATTTCTTTATTATTTAGAATTTTAGTACCTAAGCTCATTTATATAATATAAGGGCCTTTCACTTAGTTCTTAAACATTACCATAGACTATTAAATAATTTTCACCTTCTTCAAACACATCTAAAGAGGATAGATCATTCTCTAAGGTGAAATTTTTTAACTCTTTAAAAGTATAAGAAGCTCTTAAAGATGCATAAAAATCATTAGTTAAAATCTCATTATATTTAGTTGAACATTGTGCTTTGAGTTCTAAAGCAGACTTTTCATCTAATGGCCTTTTTAAGTCCTTGTGAAAATTTACAGTGATATTACTAGATAAACTTCTTATTGTGTTGAAGAAATCCTCAAGATTGGTAATGTGATGAATCAAACTGTTGCTTACAAGTAAACTAATTCTTTTTTTAAATAAAAAATTATTTGATTTAATGTCTTTGATGTCAGAACAAATGTAGCGTAAATTTTTTAATTTTTTTTGATTATTAGAAATACTTTTATTATATTCTGCTCTCAAAATCATCTCTTTAGAACCATCTATTCCTACGACTGCAGTATTAGGCCATTTTATTGCTAACTTCTCAGAAATATTTCCTGGGCCACATCCTAAATCAACTATTAAATCTTTTTCACCTAAAGAAATATTTTTTTTCAAAAGATATTGATTTATTTGATTAATTAGATTAACTTCCCCTTCTGAAAAATCAGCTTCGTCATAAGAAATGACCTGCTCTTTTTCTTCCATTAATTCAGGTTCGGGGACTCTTTCCATATCCTTTCTTGAAACAAAGATTTCATATTAAACATAATTCTACACAAACCGTTAAATAGTGGTAAGAATAGTTGCAGACGCCACAGGTAGAGTTATTCTTCCAGTACGGGTTATTCACATACGTTTTTTTTATCGTGACTGTTGCACCAAATAAAGCTTCTTCAAAGAGCAATTCCAATAATCTTAAAAAAGATGATTTTCCAAAGACTGCGCCAGCTGCTTACCCAGTTTTTTTCAGATCTTATAGTAGAAAAACTTCATCTGGCAAAAGGGAGAACTGGAGCGAAGTAGGCGAAAGGAATTTATCGGGATTAAAAGAATTAGGAAAACTTTCTGAAGAAGAATTAATCCTAATGAGAGAGATGCAAAGTAACCAAAAAGCTCAACCTTCAGGAAGATGGTTATGGATAGGCGGAACCCCTTGGATTAATAAGAACCAAAATTTCTCAGGAGCTTACAACTGTACCTCAACAAACTTAATTGATTGGGAAGCCTTTGCATTAATGATGGACTTAGCAATGATGGGATGTGGAACAGGTGCAATAATTGAGCCTCATTTTATAAATAATCTACCTACGGTAATTAACAAAATAAATATTAAATCAGTCAGTGAAGTTGGAATAACTCCTAAAGATCAAAGAGAAGAAAAGTCATCACTAGAAATTAAAGGAAAAGATCTTCATATCAAAGTTGGAGATAGCAGAAGAGGATGGGTAGATAGCTATAAATATCTTCTTGAGGCATCAAGTAACGAGAGTCTTGAAAGAGAAATTGATGTTTACATTGATTTGGAAGATATTAGGCCTGCTGGAGAATCATTAAAAGGTTTTGGTGGTATGGCAAATCCTATCAAATTGAAAGATCTTTACTCTAGAGTCGCATCACTTCTTGGAAAGGCAATTGGTAGGAAATTAAGTACAGTAGAGTGTTGTTTATTAATTGATGAAGCTGCAGTAACCATAGTTGCTGGGAATATAAGAAGAAGTGCTGGAATGAGACAATTTGCTTCAGATGATAAGGAAGCCGCATCAGCAAAAGAAAATTTATGGAGTCAAGATGAGTATGGTAATTGGAGAATAGATCCTGAAAAAGATGCCCTCAGAATGGCCAATCATACTAGGGTTTACCATACAAAACCTACTTACCAAACTGTTTTGGATGCAGTAACAAAACAATTCCATTCAGGTGAGGGAGCCATTCAATTTGCTCCAGAAGCAATAGCAAGGTCAAATGCAGATATTCTCAAAGATGATGAATTGAGAAAGGAATTTATTGAAATATACTCAGAACAAGGCAAGGATGAAGCGAGAAATTGGATAAATAGTAGTTATGGTCCTTTTTCAGAAGAAGAGTTAGACCACAGGATGAGCCGATATGGACTCAACCCTTGTGGGGAGATCTTGGGAAATGATTTCCACTGCAATTTGGCTGAAGTTCATTTAAATCAGATTGATCCAGGAAATTTTGAAGAGCAAAAAAAAGCTTTTAAAGCAGCCGCTCTTTCTGTAGCATGCTTACTTAATCATGAATTTGAAGTTGAGCGTTACAGAAAAAGTAGAGAATATGATCCAATCGTAGGAGTAAGTTTCACTGGATTATTTGATTTTTGTGTCCATGCCTTTGGGACTCCATGGTTGAAATGGTGGGAAGCAGGAAGACCAAATAGCGAAGAAGGGAAGGCTTTCAAAGAAAAGGAAGCTAAATTCTTAGATTCTTGGAGAAAAATAGTAAAAGAAACTGTATGGGAATATTGTGATAAGCATAATCTAAGGAGACCAAATAGATGCACAACAGTTCAGCCGGCTGGGACTAAAAGTCTTCTAACTGGAGCAGCCCCAGGATGGCATCCGCCAAAAGCTCAAAGATTCATTAGAAGAATAACTTTCAGGAAAAATGATCCAATTGCTTTAGCATGCATGGATTATGGTTACTCAGTTGTTCCATCTCAGTCCGATAAAGATGAAAATGGCTGCTTACTTGATAATCCATTTGATCCAAGATGTACTGAATGGTTAGTTGAAATACCTACTGAAGTTAGCTGGGCAAACATAAAAGGAGCAGACCAAATAGACATCAATAATTTCTCAGCACTAGCCCAATTTGATTTTTATATGCAGGTGCAAAAATTTTACACAGAGCATAACACTTCTGCAACCGTAGAATTTAGAGAAAATGAAATCGAGGATCTAGCGAAAGCTATTTATAATGCAATAGAAAATAATGAAGGATATATTTCGGCAGCATTACTAGCTAGATTTAGTGCTAACGCAACTTTCCCGAGGTTGCCTTTTGAACCAATAAGTAAAGAGGAATATATATCATTGCAAAATAAAGTAATAGAAAGGAAAGTTAATAACGATTTCTTTGACGCTCTCAATAAATATGATGTGGGAGAACTATCTGAAGCTGGGCCAGCTGGGTGCGATTCAGATAAGTGCCTGCTTCCTCTAGCTAAACCGAAAGATTAAGTTTTAAATTATTTGTAAATAAAAAATATAAATTAGTTTTTAAAAAATCAATTTATGGCTACCTCTTAAATAGGTACATAAATTATTTATGACATTAAGCTTAAATATTCGGAACTTATTTAATGATTCCTCTAGTAATGCTTTAGTGGATGAGCTAAGAAAAAGGACCTCAGAAGAAGAAATATTAGACTTTGAAGAAAAATTTAACTCCAAAAATGAAAAAAATCTACACATATATATATGTAGATTTCTAAAAAATAGATTAATATCTAGGGGACTTGCCGCTAAATGGTTAGTAACAATAATCAAAAACAAAGAATCTAAAATTAATGCATTGCAAAAATTAAATAATTAAGTAAGCGCTGAAAGTTTCCACAGAGCAATTCCAAAAATTGAGAATCCCATAATAAAAGTAAAAGCTAAAGCATTTACCAATTGAACTTTATCATTCATTCTGTTTGCGAATGGTAGTAATTGAGCAAATAATGGAGTCTCTTCAACTAGTGCAGATTTTTTTACTGTAGGTTTTTTGCTTCTAGAAAACATAAAACAAATTTTATAATCTTAAGAATTTTACATTTAAAAGTTCATTAAATAAAAAATACTTCTCAAAAACGAACAAAATGTAACCTGCAAGCAATTAAATAGAGATGATATATTGATAGTCTCTAAAAGAAACCTAACCTAACATAAATATATTAAGTTTATTTATTAATGAGCTAGACAAATAATTTTCTTGGATGTTATTATAAATTTGTAGCAACCGCTACCAAAACGTTCAACTTGCTTTTAGCAAGCCGCAAATCGACTTAAGCCATGGAACGGGGACTTAAGCGAAACCGGAGCTTAAAAATGACTCTAATTTACAGAGGGCAAAAGTACGTCCAAAACAAAGAAGCAGCTAAAAAGCAGCATAACGAACTAACTTACAGAGGCAAAGCTTATACAAGCTAGTTTATTTAATCATTAAGTATAAAGAGCCACTTTTAGTGGCTTTTTTATTGTCCAATCTTAGACTAAAAAAAATAACTTAATACTTCTCACAAGCATTAAAATAAAATGATTCAATCACATTTATAGGTTTGATAACCATGGTAGACAAGAAACCTTTATTTAAAGAACCTTATGACATAAAAGATGTTGGTGCTCTTTTCGCTATTGTTGCCTTCGTATTAATAATAGCTGCCATAGTTGGTAATAACTTATTTGGATTATTTCAAGAAAATGTGAATTTCGGATAGTGGTATTAATATATCGTTTAATTTTTATTAAACATAAAAATTATTTTTCTTTCTTAATAAGAAAAATCTTTAAAAATTTAACTTGTTGAGCTAGTGTAAGTAAAGTTTGATTCCTCTTAAACTGAAAGATTTTGAATTTTTTAATAGTTGGGACAATAAGGAATTGTCAAAGACAAATTTTTCAAACAATAAAATGTTTAGATAAGGGTCTATATTTTGCTAATAAAATTGAATATTTTTTTGTTGAATCTGATAGCGATGATAAAACATTAGAAAGCCTAAAAACACTTTCAAGGCAGAAAAAAAACTTTCGTTATGAATCTTTTGGCAGATTAAGAACGAAATTACCAATTCATACAGAAAGATTAGCCCTATGTAGAAACAGATGTTTAGAGGAGTTAAAAAGTAAAAAAAATAGTTGGGTAGACTATTTAATTGTTGTTGATACAGATGGAGTTTGCAGAAATATAAATAGTCAAGTAATTAAAGAATGTATTTCACAAGAAGGATGGTCTGTTCAGACAGCGAATGTAAAAGGTGCATACTACGATATCTGGGCACTACGTCATAATAATTGGTCTCCTAATGATTGCTGGCAAGCAACAAAAGAAGAATTAAATATTGGATTAAGTAAGTTTGAAGCGGAATCAAAAAATGTATACTCAAGGATGATTAACATAAATTCCTCTAAAAAAATTGCTGTAGATTCTGCTTTCGGAGGGTTAGCTATATATAGAAAATCGAGTATACCTGATAATGCAAAATACATAGGCTTATGTAGAAATGGTGAAAAAATTTGTGAACATGTATCTTTTCACAATTCAATCAAACAAAACCAAGGATCAATTTTTATTAATCCAAAATTAATAATAGGTCCAAGTCCCTATGGCCATACTAAATATTCAGGAATTTTAGGATTAAATAGATTTTGGGCTAAATGCTTTACAGATTCAGCAATAGATTACTTTAAGCAAAAACTGCATACAATTAAAAGACTTTTTTTTAATTAAAAGATCTAATCTGATGAATAATTATTTTGTAAAATTTAAAATCACCCATGGAGGGTGTTGGTATTGTTTAAGGCTCTATTCTTAAAAGTTATCTGAAACATAATTAATTGCAGAAGATCTCAGAGAGATTTTAAAAAGTGGACTAACATAAGTGAACTTTTAGTGAAAATTAACGCGCTTGTCTGTTGAACTAAAAACTTTTAAATAAAAAATCTTATTAAAATAGACATATTGACTTGTAAAAAGATTATATATTTTTTAAAACCTGAAGAATTATTACAAATAAAAATCTTTAAAAATTAGATCACTTTATTATTAAAAAAAATAGATATTGTTAATTACAAATGAAAACTAAAGATATTGAAAACATTTACGATCATTGGTATAAAAAATCAGCTGGAAACTCATTCGAAGAAATCCAACAAGGCTTTTATAAATTAGCCGCAAAGTATAAGGCAAAAAATATTGCTAAATCTTTTAGATCTAAAAATAATTTTGAGATTTTAGATATTGGTGGAGGAACAGGTGAGGTTTCTGAAATATTATATGTTGAACACCATTTTCCTCCTTCAACGTTAGTTGATATCTCTCAAGATGGGGTTAATATCTCGCAAGAAAAAAGTGGTGTCAAATCAAGTCTCAAATTTGATGGCTATAACATTCCTCTTGAAGACAGATCAATAGATTTTGGGTTTTCAACTCATGTGCTTGAACATGTTCCAAATCCAAGGCAATTCCTTAGAGAAATTCATAGAGTTTGCAAAAAAGCATTTATTGAAGTGCCAATTGATTTTAGTGATAATATTCCAACTAAAGATCTTCTATCGTTCGGTCATATAAATATTTTCACGCCATCAACCGCCAGATTTCTTATTGAATCAGAGGGATTTAAAATTTTAAATGAGTTTCCATCATATATGCAATGTAGATATGATATGAATTTTTATAATTATTTTTATAATAATAAAAATTCAATCAACATAATAACTAAAACAAAATTTCTTTTAAAACATTTTGCTTCAAAATTAAAAAGAAACCTTACGAGAAAATACCCCACAGAATATTGTTTCTTAATTGCTCCAGACGATAATTTTAAAATAACATCACTCGTAGAAACTCAAAGATGTTTAAGAGAAAAGAAATAAATTAAGTTTTAAGAACCAAATCTGTTTCCATTTGGTAAATCTATAACTAAATATCTTCCAGGCATTTAATCAAGAAGCAACCTCTCAAATGTTTAATCCTCTTGGTAAATTTATTAATACTATTTCATCCTAGGTCATCTAATTACAACCATACATACCAACTAATACAATGTATCTAGATTTTAATTAGTTTAAGCCATTACTAAAACCAGAGAACTT
>CACGPQ010000003.1 GCA_902574955.1 uncultured Synechococcaceae cyanobacterium | reverse complement strand
ATGAAATATCTATATTAGATATATTTGATGAAATTAATTTTCCATTTCGATTATTAACACCTTTATTAATTTTTGAGAATTCAGCTGATTTTGATGGCTGTAAGAAACTTATAAAAAGAAAAGATAAAAATATTATTTTTTTTGGAATTCTAAAAATCAATTTAAAAATTTGATTAAAAAATTAATCTTGAGGACTTTCTAGGTCTTTTCTGTTTGGCGTTCTTGTTGGGTCACTTGCTAAAAAACCAAAAAGAAATATTCCAACGAAGAAAAAGACAATAGTGTAAACAGAAATTTTTAAAGCAAGCATGGGATTACTAGTACAGGCAGATTTGTATCTTAATAAATTTATAATTAAACTATGGTTAATTGTTTACTTTTTACATTTTTGGAAAATTTTGAAATACTTTAAGGAAGATTAATCGTCATGGTCATCCCAAGGATCTGTAAGCTTTGCCGCTTTAGGTCCAAATGCAGTCCAAAGACCAAAACCAGTTAAGGCTAGAAGTAATGCCAGAATAGTTACAGCTATGGAAACTGCCGGATCTGGAGCAGATGATAAAGTTTGCATCAATTTTGGTAAGTTTGTAAACAATTTATGTATAAGTTCTTATACAATAGCGAAATAATATTCGATTTTGTGAATTCAAATGGGTCAAAAAACAGCCTTAGGCAGTCTTTTAAAAGCAATTGGCAATTCAGGTCAAGGAAAAGTTGTACCTGGTTGGGGAGCGGTTCCTGTGATGACTGTCATAGGACTTCTACTACTTGTTTTTTTAGTTATTCTTCTCCAAATTTATAACCAATCCTTACTGCTACAGGGTTTTTCAGTAGATTGGAACGGAAACTAAATTTTCTGAAATTCCCTCAAAGATTACTTTGTTCATTGAATATTGCTAAATAACTTTTTAATAATTTTTGTTTTTATTAATTAGTTATATTTTATATATATTAATATTTCTCAATGAAAAGAGATTTAGAAATAAACCATGAATGAAGTATATCTAATTGGGCTTGGAAATCCTGGTAAAAAATATTCCAGCAGTAGACATAATATAGGTTTTTTGTTACTTGAAAATTTTTCGAAAAAATATAATTCAAATTTTCTTTTAAAAGATAAACTTAAAAGTTCCTGCTCAGAATTTCAAATCAATAATTCTACTTTTAGGTTATTTTTACCAAATACGTTTATGAACAACAGTGGTGATGCTGTTCGAGCGATAGTTGATTGGTACAAAATTAATTTAGATCAGATTTTCATAATAGTCGATGATAAAGATCTTCCCCTAGGAAAAATAAGATGTAGAAAAAAAGGAAGTTCAGGTGGACATAATGGGCTTAAAAGCATTATTGAAAAATTGCAAACACAAAACTTTAAGAGAATAAGAATTGGTATTGGTTCACCTCCTCTAATAAAAGGAAAAAATAATTTCAATACTATTTCACATGTCTTGGGAAATATTTCTCAAGAAGAAAAATTAATATTGGATAAAGTGTACCTGAGAGTAATAGAATCCCTCGAAGGACTTAATACAAAAAAAGAAGACTATATAATTAATGAATTAAATTCTTTTGATAATAACCACCCTTAAGAAATGCGTTCAAAACCTCAAACAATAGCCAATGTAAGTGTAAAGGAATATTGCTTCTCAAAAAAGCAAATTCAAGGGGTTGTGGAAGCTAGTCAATTTAAATGGACTTTTACATGGTCCTTTAATAAAGGATTATTAATAGTAAATCCACCTTTGGGGAGAGCATTAATTGAGGATGCCTTATTGAGATTTTTATTGAAAAAAGATTATGAACTTGAAGTAGGGAATGAATATAAGTTCACAATTTCAGCCAAGTTTTAAAATCCAAGTTTTGATTCAAAGTAAACTTCATTTTATAATAATCCTCTAAAATTATTAGAGCTGATATCGCATCAAGGTTTTTATTAAGAATAAAAACCTCCCTAGGCATTAAAAACTTGAGACCACTAATTGGAAACAGTTCGAAATATCTTGCTTTAGCTCTGTAGGTAGTATTTTTTTCCTCAAAAGTTATTATTTCTTTTTTAAAAAAATATAGTTTATCTCTAATCTCTCTACTGGTGGTGCCATTTCCAATAATAATGCGCGATATGTCCTCAGTGGTAATTAAATTCCTGAGATAATTCTCAAGTAATTCACTTTTAAGAATGATGGCTTTATAAACTTTTTTTTCAATTATTTCAGCTAATACTAAACCGCATTTACTTTTTCCAGGATCAATAGATATTACTTTAGGCATTTAAGATGCAATCTTTAAAATATTAATTTCAACGACTATGGGTTCTACAGTTTTACTATCTCTTGTAGATACTACTTCTAACTTAAATTTTATTTTTTGATTTTCTTGAAGAAAGTCCCTAATTTTTTTTACAAAATTTCCTCTTGTATTAATTTCACTGACTTGTGATCCTTTTGACTTGATTTCATCTCTTGTTTCTCTAATCAATGACTTAATTTTTAGATTTATTGATTTCCTATTTAAATCACTTGCTTCCATAATTGAACTTGTGATAACATCACCTTTTTTGACTATCAATTTATTCTCTAATAAGTCAGGAGATACAAAAACATAATTATCCCCTTTTAAAACATTTGTTGCTGATTTAATTAATAAAATCCAGTTACCACCTCTAGCAGCTATTGTCTCAATTTTTGTAATATCAGTAGGTCTCCACAAAAGAATGTTTTTTGCTTCTTTATTAATTGGAATAACAATTTTCCTAACAAATTTATCAGCTTCACTATAGATTTTTGTTAAATCTAGTTTGATATTTGAGCTGGAATTAAGCTCAGCAATAAATAAAGTTTGTCCTCTTTTAATAACAACATTTCCTCTCCTAAATTCTTTAATATTATTTTTTAATTGATTTAACTCCTTTTCTTTTTGAATAATTTTACCTTCAAGTTCCTCTCGTTCTTTCTGTAAAGGGATTAAGGCCTTTTTACTTTCATCTAAAGTTTTTTGCAAAAAAGGAATATCAACAAAAAGCCTTTGTCTGAATTCTTCACTAGCTAAAATCAATAACCCTATTGATATTGAACTAATAAACCCACCAGTTATTATGGTTATTATGGTTGCTGTTTTTTTCGGTCTTAATTTTAAGATACTAAATCTTGCTTTACCAATCTTTGTTCCAAGAATATCCCCAAATGGTGCAATTAATCCCCCTAGTATTATTAAAAAAACAATTAAAATCCCAGCCACACTGTTTCATAAGATCCATACATTATAATTTATTTTGAATCAATTAAATCTTTTTGCAAGAGCAATTGGATCAAAAACCGTGATCTTCTTTCTTTCAATATTAAGAAGCCCTGAATCCTTTAAATCTCCTAATAATCTTGTGATAGTAACTCTTGTAGAACCGATAGCTTCAGCAATTGCCTGATGTGAGAGCCTTAGATCTATTGTAATACCTTTTTCACCTGCAACTCCAAAGTCTCTACAAAGAACCATTAAAAAACTTACTAAGCGAGAAGACATATCTCTATGTGTAAGAGTTTCTATCATTGTTTCAGTTTGCAAGATCCTACTTGAAAGCCCCTGCAATAGTAATAGTCCTACTGATGCATCTTCCTCTATAGCTCTTAAAACAGAATTTGCAGGTGCTGTTATCATTTCAACTCTTGTGAATGCTATGGCATGGTAAAAACGATCCGATCTATGGCCGGTTAGAAGAGATAAAACACCAAAGAGACTATTCTCTCTTAAAAGAGCAACAGTTATTTCTTCACCTGACTCATATACTCTTGAAAGTCTTACTGCTCCTCTTCTTATAAGATAAACCCTCTCAGCAGGGTCCCCTGGGAAAAATATTGTTTTAGATCTCTCAACCATTTCTGTGCTTGCACCATCTAGACCTTTAATAACTTCCATTAAAGTTCTATTGATTGGAAAACGTTCTCCAACAGAGTTAATTTTACTTTGTCCGGATTGTTGCGAACTAAAGCGGTTGATTCCTCGTGAAGCAGGTATCATAAATATCTTGACTATTAGAAAATTTAAGGAGACAGCCTAAAAAATCTTGTATCAACAGTAACAATTTTCAATTCTTATCGGTTAATCAATAAGTCCTTTTCAGTCAGTTTTCAATTTATTAACCATTTTTTAAGTAAAATTACACTATATGCAGCGTTAAATGATTGTAATTATACTGCATATAGAAAAAATCTAAATAATGGTAATGAGTTCATCCCATATATATTCTAAAAGTAATCTTGATGTTGTAAATATAAGTACTTCTAACGAAATCAATGCAAAAAGATTTACACAAGGCGGACAAATTCAAGTCTATCAATCTTCATATCGAGGAAGCTACACATCGATCATTAGAGACTCTCTAAGAAATGCTGCTTTAGGTAGGCAAGTGCTCTTAATACAATTTATGAAGGGAGGGGTAAAACAAGGAGTTGATAATGCAGTAAAGCTATGCGGTAATTTAACCTGGGTAAGATCATCACATTCCTTTGATCAATATAATCCTGAAGCAATTGAAAAAAATATTGAATTAAAAAAATCTATTCATGAATCTACTTTAGAATTGTGGAATTTTTGTAAAAAAGAACTACAGTCTGGCAAAAATGACCAAATCATACTTGACGAAATTTTTTTAGCTATTGACATGAAAATTATCGATAAAGATGATTTGATTTCAACACTTGAAAACCGATTTATATCAGGAGATGTAATCCTTACTGGTACAGATATTCCTAAAGATCTATTATTAATGGCCAACCAAATCACCGAACTTCGCTCATAAAACAATGCTAAAAAATGATCTCTGGATAAATCAAAAAGCCTCAGAAGGAATGATAAAACCATTTCAATCAAATTTAGTGAGGCATCTTGAGCCTGACACTAAACAAAAGCCAGTTTTGAGTTACGGATGTTCATCTTATGGCTATGATTTAAGACTATCTTCAAATGAATTCCTAATTTTCAGGCATGTCCCTGGGACTGTGATGAATCCTAAAAAATTTAATCCTAATAACTTAGAAAAAACTGTTCTTCACCATGATAAAGATGGAGACTTTTTTATTCTTCCTGCTCACTCATATGGCTTAGGAGTGGCTTTAGAAAAGATGAAAGTACCAGAAAATATAACTGTAATCTGCATAGGCAAAAGTACTTATGCAAGACTAGGAATAATTGTTAATACAACACCAGCAGAGGCAGGTTGGGAAGGTCATTTAACTTTAGAGTTTAGTAATAGTTCAGGTGCAGATTGCAGAATTTATGCTGAAGAGGGTATTTGCCAATTACTCTTTTTTGAAGGTGATCCGTGCTCTACAACCTATGAAGATAGAAGAGGTAAATATCAAAACCAACCTGAAAAAGTGACTTTAGCAAAGATCTAAAATGAGTAAAGTTGAACTAATTTCGCTAACTCCTGATGCAGAAAAAACAATGGCTTACATTGCGAGAGTTAGCAATCCAAAAAATCAGGAAAATGAGGACTATTCTAAATTATTGAGTTATTGCATTAAAAACGAACATTGGAGCGTCTTTGAACAGTCATTTATGACCTTACAAATAGAAACTAACAGAGGAATAGCAGCCCAAATTTTAAGACATAGATCATTTACTTTCCAGGAATTTTCTCAGAGATATGCAGATAGTTCTCAATTGGGTAATATTCCTTTACCAGAGTTGAGGCGTCAAGATTTTAAAAATAGGCAAAATTCAATTCCTGACCTGCCTGATGAGTTAAAAAAAAGATTCAAAGAAAAAATTAGTTTGCATTTTCAGGCTGCTTCAGAATTATATGAAGATTTACTTGCAGAAGGCGTAGCCAAAGAATGTGCGAGATTTGTTTTACCCTTGGCAACTCCAACAAGAATCTACATGTCTGGTTCATGCAGATCTTGGATCCATTACATTCATTTAAGATCAGCTCACGGCACCCAAAAAGAACACAAGACTATCGCCCAAAATTGCAAGTATATTTTTAAACAAAGTTTTCCCATTGTATCAAAATCTTTAGAATGGTAAAAATTATCCATGACTACGAGGACTAACCTCGTTATTTTTATTTTCTTGAATTGTTGAAAATTCAGCATTAATAATTTCCTGATAGGATTTCTCATCTTTCTCTAAATTATTAATAGATTCTCTTATTTTAAATTCATCTTGTTTACCAATAAAGGTTGATATTAGATTACCTTTTTTATCGAAAAGATTAATTTGAGGAATCCCATTTACGGAAAACTTCTGGATGTAACTACCCCATTTTTGATTATCAACATTTAAAAAAACAAAATCTATATCTTTTTCAAATTCATCTTTAAAAGCAGAAACTTGTGGAGCCATTTCTTTGCAAACTTCACACCACTCAGCATAAAATTCCAGAAATGTAGGCTTGTTATTTGTCAGAGCTATTTTAGGGTCAAGAGAAGATTCTCCAAAACTCTTTAGAAGGTAAGTTGATTTTAAAAATGAATTTTTAAACAAAAGAAATGAAACAATAAAAATAGATATAATTAAAATAAGTATTGTTTTTAAATTGATCTTTAAAATTGGTTCTCGGCTATCAGATTGCACTATTAAGGTATTGCTAACTAAAAACATCTTAAGTAAGTCAAACAAATAAAGAGACTTGAAATCTATACGCTTTTAATCAACTGATAAAATAAAAACTGAAAAATTATCAAAAATTTCTTTGATTCCTGAAATCTAATTATGCAATCAATCTTTGGAACTGATGGAATAAGAGGAAGATATAATAAAGAGATAACTTATTCTCTAGCCTACAAAGTAGGATATGCTTTAGGTTCGATTTTAGAGAAGAAAAATCCAATATTAATTGGAAGAGACACAAGAATTAGTGGAGATATTCTTCTTCAGGCAATAACAGAAGGTATAAATAAAAGTGGAAAAAAAATTATCAATCTTGGAATCTGCCCTACCCCAGCTATACCTTTTTTAATCAAACAAGAGAACCTGAGTAGTGGGATTATGATATCTGCAAGTCATAATCCACCAGAATATAACGGTATAAAAATTTTTGATCATAATGGTCAAAAAATTACCAAATATTTCGAAAATAAGATTCAAAAATTAATTGAAGATTCAAATCAAAATATATCAGTTCCTACAAAAGTGATACCTCTAAAAACAGATAAATACCTTATGGATACTTATATTAAAAGCCTAATCCAAACAATGGGGGGAGAAAATTTAAGCGGGTTGAGAATCATATTAGACACATGCTATGGATCAGCGACAACGTGCGCAAAAAAAATTTTTCAGTCTCTTGGCGCTGATGTAAAAGTTATCAATAACTCTAAAGATGGGGATAAAATTAATATGAATTGTGGCTCTACAAACCTCGAACCTTTAAAAAAAGCATTAAGAGAGAGTCCTGCAGATATGGGTTTTAGTTTCGATGGAGATGCCGATAGAGTAATTGGAATAGATTCAAAAGGAAATGTTTTGGATGGAGATCACATTCTTTTTCTTTGGGGTAGAGAACTTATGGAACAAAAAATTCTTACTAATAATTTACTAATATCAACGCAAATGGCAAACTTAGGTTTTGAAAACGCCTGGAAGAAAATTGGAGGAACTTTATATAGAACAGATGTAGGAGATAAATATGTACATGACGCAATGAAGGAAAAAAGAGCTGTTTTAGGAGGCGAGCAATCAGGTCATATACTTTCAAAACTTAATAACTTTTCTGGAGATGGGATATTGACTGCACTTCAAATTTCTAAACATTGTAAAAAGAAAAACATTAATTTAAGCGATTGGCTTAAAAGTAGTTTCGAACCTTTTCCTCAAAAATTAACCAATATCAATTTAGATTTTAATATTAATAAATTAGATACAAAAACCAAAGTCTTAATTGATCAAACGATAGAAAATTTCCAGTCAATATATTCGGATAATTGTAGAGTTTATATAAGACCTAGCGGGACGGAACCCGTAATGAGAGTTCTAGTTGAGGCCAAAAATCATAAAAAAGTTCATTCTTTATCAAATGAAATAACAAACAAACTCTTTTTAGAAATGAATAAAATAATAAATTAAAGATGAATCAAATTTTAATATAAATCCTTTCAAAAATATCAAGTTGTTTAACTAATGCATACTTTTCCCGATTAGTTTTTAATTTATTTGGATTAAAACTTTCGAAATAATTAAAATCTTTTTTATCTATTACTTTAAAATAAAAATTACTTGTTATTGTGCAATCCATATAATCGAATAAATCCTTTACATCTGTTTTTATAAAAATTAAAGTACCTTTTTGCAATAAATTTGAGAGGATTTTAATAAATTCTGGCTGAATTACACGCCTTTTACAATGTCTCTTTTTAAACCATGGATCAGGAAAATTAAAAGAAATACTTTTTAGACTCTTGAAAATAAATTTACTTTGGTCATCATTCAAAATATTATTAACATTACCAAATATAAAATATAGATTTCTGATTTCTCTATCAATCACTTTCAATTTAGCATTTTTGACTAATTTCTCACGGATTTCAATTCCTACATAATTCCAACTGGTATTAACTAAAGCTAAATCAAATAAAAACTCACCAGCAGCACAACCTATATCCAAATGAAGATTCAGTTTAGAATCACCAAACATTTCCCTCAAACAAGGTATTCTCTCGATCTGATTAAAATTACTACTAAGCGGATTAACATGCTGTCTCATACATTATTAATATTCCTAGGCGATAATATAAGGATGCATAATATTCATAACTATGACAATAGTAAGTTCAAAAGTAACAGTTTGATGTTTAATAATTATGTGTTTAAAAAGAAAAAGTTTTGAACGTTTTTAATCAACTTTCTATTTGGCTATCCTTTCAAATTTCAATAATTTTCCTCATTGGTATTCCTTTTACTCTATCCTGCTGGTCAATTAAAAAAAAAATTAAAGTAGTTAATAAACTTTTATCAATTTATTGGAAAATATCCCTTTTATTTTTTATAAGCCTTCTACTTTTAATTGGCAAGTATAATTATGCTCTTGTGATAACAAATATTTCAACATTATTGATGACAGCTTCAGTTTGGTTTTGGAATGATATTAATGATGAATTAAGAGAATATGATTTTTCTTACGCTCTTACCACAACGACAAAAATATGGAGATGGACGGTAACTTTTATATCTCTCAATTTCTTAATTCAGAGTTTACAAAACTTTAACTGCTTATCTTTCATTAATTCGGATGAGTGTGCAATATGGCTTCAGCCTTCTTCAAATTTATATATTTTGTTAAAAAATTTATTTAATTTTCTCTTTGGAGCTAACTTTACTCAGCCGATAGCAAAATTCTTAGGATTATTTTCATTGTTATTCTATATTTTAGGCCTTATTCAATGGTCAATAATCAAATTCCCTAAAAATGGAAGAAACTCTTGCTTCTCAGAAAATGGCAAAAATTGATTTAATCAATAGTCTTGAAAAAATAAGTTCCGAGATGCCTGATAGGATACTTAAACTAAAGGGTTTTATTCTAAAAGCAAATCATAAAGAACAATTAGAAATACTTATTTTCAGAGGTTACAGTAGCTCAACAACTCATCCAATTGAAATAGATGTAGAAAAAAAAGTAATATCACTTAATTATGTAATTACAGACTTTAAACTTTATAAAGCACCATTAACAGAAACCGAAGAAAATTTTATAAGAGAAAATCAAACCTCAGTTTTCTTTCTGAATCCAAAAAACTGGATTTAAATAAATTCAGAATTAATAATATTTGAACATCTTTTGCATAATTTTGTATTTTGGATTCCATTAAAAGTTTCTTTTTGATAATGCCAACATCTATCACATTTTTGACCTTGAGCTTTTATTATTTGAATTTTACCGAGTGCATTGTTATCAATAATCAGAGAATTCTCTACCAAATCTGATACCACTTGGAAGTTTGATACTATAAGCCAATCCCTAAATAAATCTACATCTTGATTGCCAAATTCTTTTAGCCAAGTGAGTGAATCTTTTAAAGCTTTATCTTCAGGTAAATAATTAACTTCAGTTTCTAAAGCTGCTCCAATTATTTGTTTGTTCCTACATCCTTCTATAGCCTTGTTAATTTCAACTCTCAAATTTCTTAAATTTGTAATGTGCTCATTAATTATTTGATTATTCCATGACTTCAAAAATATTGGCCATCCTCTTTGAAATACTGATTTCTCTTTAGTTGAATATGGAATATTTTGCCAAATATCTTCAGCCATATGACAAAGCACTGGAGAAATTAGGACGGCTAAATTTTCAACGACTTTTGACATGACGAACTGACATGATCTTCTCCTAAATTGTGATTTAGAACTTACATATAACCTATCCTTTGCAATATCCAAATAAAAATTTGATAGATCTACAACGCAAAAACTTTGCAAGATTTGGAAAAATTTTGAGAATTCATAATTTTCATAAGCATTTGATATTTCATCTGTAACCTCAACTAACCTTCCTAACATCCATTGATCTAATAGTGGCAATTGATCAATTTCAAAACTATCAATTTTAGGATCATAATCATGAATATTACCTAGAAGATATCTTGCAGTATTGCGAACTTTTCTGTACACGTCTGAAAGTTGCTTGAGTATATTTGAACCAATTGGAACATCTACTGAATAATCTACAGAGCTTACCCATAGTCTTAAAACATCAGCGCCATAGGCAGGTTCAGTTTTTTTATTATTACCACCATTAATAATTATATTCGGATCAACAACATTGCCTAAAGATTTACTCATTTTTCTTCCATTTTCATCAAGTGCAAAACCGTGAGTTAAAACTTTCTTATATGGAGGTTTATTATTGACTGCAACGGATGTTAGCAAAGAGGACTGGAACCATCCTCGATGTTGATCTGAGCCCTCTAAATACAGATCGGCTGGATACTTTAATTCACTTCTTTGTTCACATACTGCGGCCCAGCTAGATCCTGAATCGAACCAAACATCCATTGTATCTGTCCCTTTTTTCCATAAATCCGATTCTTTTGCATAATTTTCTGGCAATAAATTCTTAACATCCCAATCCCACCAAATATCTGCTCCATAATCATTAAAAAGTCCTTGAATATGATTAATTATCTCGCTATTAAGGAGAATGTCATTACCATTTTTTTTATAAAAAACTGGGATTGGTACTCCCCATGACCTTTGTCTAGAAATACACCAGTCTCCTCTACCAACAACCATAGAATAAATTCTTTTCTTTCCAGTAGCTGGCATCCATTCAACATCTTCGATTGCCTTTAATGCAGATGATCTGAAGCCATTTACAGATGCAAACCATTGTTCTGTTGCCCTAAAAATAGTTGGTTTTTTGGTTCTCCAATCATACGGATATCTATGCTTATAATTTTCTTGTAATAGAAGCAAATTATTTTCTTTTAAATAGTCAATAATTAAATCATTTGCGTCTTTCAGTACATTTGATCCTTTGAATTGACCAGAATATTCATTTAAGTTACCTTTTTCATCAACAACACACGTTACTGGTAAATCATATTTTTGACCCACATTAAAATCATCTATCCCATGACCAGGAGCAGTATGAACAATTCCAGTACCTGAATCTGTAGTAATGTAATCTCCTCCAATTACAATTCTGCAATTTTTATTCTTAGAGGGATGTTTATATTCAATATTTTCCAATTTAGAGCCTGTAACCTCTAACATTACCTTGAAATCTTTATTAAATTTATTACTTATTTCTGAGGATAAATCCTTTGCAAAAAGGTAAATTCGTTTCTCTTCATCGATAGCAAAAACGTACATTATTTTTGGATTGACTGCAACTGCTTCATTTGCAGGTATGGTCCAAGGAGTTGTTGTCCAAATGGTTATAAAAGAATTATTTTGAAAAAAATCTTTTTTTATATTAAGATTTTCTCGGCTGAAATTTAATAGAATTTCCTCAGATATTTTTGTGATTTTTAATGAAACATAAATACTTTTTGAATAATGTTCATCTGGATATTCTAATTCTGCTTCTGCCAGTGCAGTCCTCGAACTTGGACTCCAGTGCACAGGTTTAAGACCTCGATATATATAGCCATTTAAAAACATTTTCCCAAATACTCCAATCTGAGCAGATTCATAACTTTTCTTAAGAGTTAAGTAAGGGTCATCCCAATCTCCCCATATACCCCACCTTTTGAAACCCTCCTTTTGATTATTAATTTGGATATGGGCATAATCTGTTGCTTTTTTTCTTAAATCTAGGGTGTCAAGATTCTTTCTTTCATCAGATTTTAAATTCTGAAGAACTTTTAATTCAATAGGTAATCCATGACAGTCCCAGCCAGGTACAAAATGAACCCTAAATCCTCTTAAGGTTTTGTATTTATTAATTATGTCTTTTAAAACTTTATTAAGGGCATGACCCATATGAAGCGCTCCATTTGCGTAAGGAGGACCATCATGTAATGTAAATATTTCTCCTGAATTGTTTGTACCTAATTGGAAATCAATATCATTGTTAGCCCAAAAATTCTGAATCTCAGGTTCTCTTACAACAGAGTTAGCACGCATTGAGAATTCAGTTTTTAGTAAATTTAAAGTTTCCTTATAAGAAAAGTCTGATTTTTGTTCTTTGCTATTTTGAGATTTCATACGACAATATTAGAAATATTAGTGATCAAAAGAATTATTTAAATAAATCTAATTCATTATATGCTTTCTTAATTGACCTGTAATTTTTTTGGGATGTTTCAAATAACCAATTTATTAGATTTCAGATTTTTATATTATCATTTTTATCATTTCTTACCCACTTTTTTGGGGTTGTATTTTTATTATTGCTACCAAATTTAAAAATTTTTAAAAGTTTCGTAAAATCACCAAATACGAGATTACTAGATTCTAATATTTTCGAAAAGTTGTTTTTCAACTCCAAAAAGGTAGTTAATTTTTTCTTTTCGTTATCTGTCAATTGGTACCACCTAGATAAAAAAAGCTCTACTAGATAAAAAATAAGTAGTACTGTTAAAAAAAGGAAAATTACAAAAAATGATTCATCTAGTGTTTTATTTTTAATTATTAATATCAAACCTATTAATAAATTTAAAAAAGCTTTTATTAAGTCTTTTGGTTTACCGAGCTCAAGATAAATTATCGGTACAGTTAGAAAAATGGTCCCAATTACAATGTAAAAAGTGCCCAAATAAAATATCAAAATATTCATTTAATTAACTACTTAATTAAAGTATAAGAGTTGATCTAAATAAACAAACTATCTATCATAATTTCCCTAAGTGCGGTCGGGGAGACTTGAACTCCCACACCCGAAGATACGAGTACCTAAAACTCGCGCGTCTACCAATTCCGCCACGACCGCTCAAATAAAATAATAATTGAAAGAGGTTTATTTTAAAAATTTTTTTTCTTAAGATGATTAATTTGACACATTAAATTAAATTAAAATCTCTTAAAAGAAATTTTTTATGTTTGATCATGCAATCATCTTAAAATATTAGTTATATTATTTAAAGAATAAAATAAATGATTTCAAACTTAACCAGTAAAAATACAACTAAAAATCCTAATTCTTCGAAAACATTTAATTGGCAAAAAGAGATTAAAAATTATGTAGATCCGCCAAGTTTTTGGAATCCAACATTAGGTTTGTTTTTTGGCGGTTATTTTCTCGCTTTTCTTAGCATATGGCAATGGTATAGAGGTGTTTGGCCTCTACCTCTACTTGTGGCCACTGCTTTTTTAGCTCTTCACATAGAGGGAACTGTAATTCATGATGCTTGTCATAAAGCTGCTCATCCTGTTCCTTGGATTAATCAAGCGATGGGTCATGGCTCTGCAATTCTATTAGGATTTAGCTTCCCAGTTTTTACGAGAGTTCATTTACAACATCATATTCATGTAAATCACCCAAAAAATGATCCGGATCATATTGTTAGTACTTTTGGTCCAATTTGGCTAATTGCTCCAAGATTTTTTTATCATGAGGTATTTTTCTTTCAAAGAAAACTTTGGCGGAAATATGAATTACTTCAATGGGGAATTGAAAGATCCATATTCATTACAATTATCTTGGCAGGTTTGAAATTTGACTTTATGAATTTAATCTATAATTTATGGTTCGGCCCAGCATTAATGGTAGGAGTAACTTTAGGAATATTTTTTGATTATTTACCTCATAGACCTTTTCGATCAAGAAATAAATGGATAAATTCTCGAGTTTATCCAAGCAAATTTATGAATTTATTGATAATGGGTCAAAATTACCATCTGATTCATCATCTTTGGCCTTCGATTCCTTGGTTTGAATACAAAGTAGCCTATGAAAAAACTAAGCCATTATTGGATAAAAAAGGCTCCCCTCAAAGGGTTGGGATATTTGAAAGTAAAGCAGACATTTTCAACTTTATTTATGATTTATTGATAGGTGTAAGGAGTCATAGCAAAAAGAGGGGGAAATTAAGAAAAATCATAAATTTATACCCAGGCTATAGAGTAAAAAAATTTTTATTAAAGATAGTCAACAAAACATTTATTGGAAGCAACTAACTCATTCATTAATAATTTTTGGTACTTTAAAAAATTTATCCTCTCTTGATGGGGCCAATTCTAAAATTTCCTCTTTGGAATCAGAATTTTTCATTTCATCTTGTCTAAATACATTTATAACCTCTATAGCTCTCGTTGTACACGGAACATCATCTGTATCAATTTTTTCAAGTTGTCTTATATATTCCAATATCTTTTCTAATTGTTCTGCATGATTATTAATCTCATTCTCGTTCAGTTCTAATCTTGCTAAATGAGCGACTTTTTTTACTTCATCTTTTGTTATTTTTGTCATAACTTTAATATCTATCTTATTAAATAATAGTTTATTAAGAACATCTTTTTTATATATCCTTTGAATTTCAAATAATTAAAAAATAATCACATCTTTTTGCAAATCAATATCAATTAATAGCCTTAATTATTTTTCTCAGCTTAATATGTTAGAAGATAAATATTGAAAAATAGAAAAAGAATTATTCCCAAAAAATTTTTTTTATCGGCACTCTAAACTTGTTGCCCCTGATTTAATAGGCTGTTACCTCATAAAAAAAAATAATGATATAGATCAAGTTAAGGGGGTTATTGTTGAAACTGAAGCTTATTCGCAGGAAGAAGAAGCCTGTCATGGACATCGCAAAATGACTGAATCAAATAAATCATTATTTGGCAAACCTGGGACATTTTATATTTACAAATCTTACGGTATTCATCATTGTTTAAACATAGTTACTGATAAAGAAAATTTTGCGAGTGGTGTATTGATAAGATCAGTTTTTATCTCTAATAAGAATGAAAGATTAGCTTCTGGACCTGGCCTAGTAACAAAAAGATTCAGTGTAGACATTTCATTTAACTCACTTGAAGTTATTAATAACAAATCTTTATGGATTTCTCCACGAGACTCCACTCTAGAAGAAAAAGATCTTATTCAAACTACGAGAATTGGCATATCAAAGGCAAAAAATATAAAATGGCGTTGGTATCTCAAAAATAGTAGGAGTGTAAGTAAAAGATTAAAAGTTGACAGAACACCTAAATTTCACTAATCATTTATCTTTTTAAGCGTAATGCAAATTTGGCCTCATAAACATATCCACACACTAGCTAATTTTTCAATTAAAGATTATGAGTCAGTATTTGAATTAGCTAATAGATTTGATGCACTAAAGAATGCAGGAACAAAAAAGATACCGGCCTTACAAGGGACTTTGGTAACATCTTTATTTTTTGAAGCTAGTACAAGAACAAAAAATAGTTTTGAGCTTGCAGCAAAAAGACTTTCTGCTGATGTCCAAACGTTTGCACCATCCTCCAGTTCTTTAACAAAAGGCGAAACAATAATAGATACAGCCATAACTTATTCTGCTATGGGGGCGGATACATTAGTTATCAGACATTCATCAAGTTACATAACCTTTGAGATCGCAAAAAAACTTGATGCAATAAATTCCAAGACTTCGGTTCTTAATGCGGGAGATGGATTACATAGTCACCCCAGCCAAGGATTGCTTGACATCTATACATTGATAAAATTCTTCTCCCAAAAAGCACTGAATCCAGAGGTTTTAAATTCCAAAAAAATTCTAATAATTGGAGACGTTAATCATTCAAGGGTTGCCAGGTCAAATCTTTGGGCTTTGAGTGCATTCGGCGCCGATATAATCTTGTGTGGTCCTAAGACATTAATACCTGATGAATTTATCAATTTTTTAAAAACCCCCGCGCCAAATCAAACAGAAGATCCTGTCAAATCAAGAGGGTCCATAAAAATTTCTAGATCATTGGAAGAATCAATAAAAATTGCAGATGCGATTATTGTTTTAAGACTCCAGAAAGAGAGAATGATGGAAAATTTACTAAGTAGTATTGATTCATATAGTTTGGATTATGGCTTAACCCCAGAGAAATTATCTTTAAATAATAAAGAAATTCCAATTCTACATCCTGGTCCCATTAACAGAGATATTGAAATAAGTAGCAAAGTGGTAGATCGATATCCTAATTGCTTAATTAATAATCAAGTTGCAAATGGTATACCTATAAGAATGGCTTTGCTTTATCTATTACAAAAACACAACAAGTAAATTTATAGCAACTTAAGACTTTCAGTAAAGAAACCATAAAATAATCCCAATCTTAAAGAATCTAATAAAAGTACTAAAAATTTCTTTTTCCTTTCAAATCTAAAATTTCTTCTTAGAACTATTAAAAACTCAATAAAAACTACTGATAAAAAAGCGGCTACAGGATCCATGAGTTCCACAACGGCACTTACCATACCGAGAGAACTTCCAAAAAAGTAGCCAATTAAAAGTGTAATCAATGATATTGAATATCTTCGCCATGGATTATTAGCCCAAATACTTAATGTCTGAATATTTTCCACAATTTTTAGCTGAAATTTTGTCTTTTGAGGTTTAACAACCATTTTGCAGTAAACTAAGCCGCTTCAGAATTTGATTGAATTTTAGTATTTCCTTCTATTAATTCAAGTAATGCTTCCAACTGGGCCATTAATCCTCTTAATTCGCCTGGTTCTGGGAAAAGGTCATCTTCATTTATTCCTAAATGCATTTCTCTGAACTCTTGCCTTAAATAGCGTATGTGACTAATGACTTGCTCTCTTTTGGTTTGCGACATGATAAATTTTTATACAGACATCTTAAGAAAGAATATTTTTGAAAAGGAGAGTTTGTATAATTATGACTGAGAATGAAGATAAATGACCTAACAACAATGTGAAAAGATTATGAAAATTGAAAATTATCATATCCTTGACAATATGTACTTAATTCTTATATCAAATTTAAATAATTACTTGAAGCTTTATTATTAGAGTATATTGACTTTATTCAATATGAAATTCATTTCTGAAAACAAAATAAGTGAGGAACTAGTAAATTCTTTTGATGAAGAAATGACCCTTGAGCTCGCTAAAAGGCTAGAGGAAGATAATTATAATACACCATTTGATGGTTTAAAAGACTGGCACTTACTCAGGGCTCTTGCAATCAATAGACCTGAATTAACAACTAACTATACCCATCTCCTCGATCAGGAACCTTTCGATGAAAACTAAAAGTAAGGACTCCAAAATAAAGGTTCTTTTACTAATAACTGGAAGTATTGCAGCTGTAAGAATTCCATTATTAGTTAGCCAATTAGCGAAAGAAAATTATGAAATAAGATGCGTTTTATCAAAAAATGCAGAAAAATTAATAAAGCCGCTTTCTCTTTCTATTTTAAGTAGAAACTCGTGCATTTTAGAAAATGATCAATGGTCTGATAGTCAATCAACACCTCTTCACATAGAACTAAGCAATTGGGCTGATATTTTAATCATCGCCCCCTTAACAGCGACAACATTAGCAAAATGGGTAACTGGAAATGCAGAGGGATTGATCCCAAGCATCTTAATAGCAAATCTAAAGCCAATTATTGTTGCACCAGCAATGAATACACAAATGTGGCTAAATAAAGCTGTCCAAACAAATTATGAGAATTTACAGAATTACGAAAATGTTTTGTCTTTGCAGCCAAGTGAAGGCCTCTTAGCATGTGATGCTATCGGCATCGGTAAGATACCTCCAAATGATCTAATCCAATTAGCTCTTGAATTTATAGCTTCACACAAACAAAATGAATATCGCAAAGATTTACTTAATAAAGAAATTTTAATAACTGGAGGGTGTACCTCAGAGAAAATTGACGCGGCAAGACACATTACTAACAAAAGTTCTGGAGCTATGGGCCTACTTCTTTCTCAAGTAGCAAGGTTCAGGGGAGCAAAAGTAAAATATGTTCATGGTCCTCTGAATATCGATAAGAATCTTACTGATGGAATTAAAAGATATGAAATTGAAACTAGTGTTGATTTAATTAAGGCACTTAATAACGAAGTATCAAGTTGCGATTATTTATTCATGAATGCAGCAGTATCTGATTTCAAAATAACCTCTGATACTTCAGCTAAAATTCGAAAAAATCAAATTAATGCTCATTTGTATCAAAACTTTGAGCTAGTCCCAGACATTTTAAAAACAATTAGTAAATCAAAAAAAGATCACCAAGTTTTTGTAGGGTTTTGTGCTTTTACAGGATCTATCGAAGAAGCACGAATGACAATTAAAGAAAAGATTATCCTAAAGGGTTGTGATTATCTATTCGCAAATCCAATTGATATAGAAGGCCAAGGATTTGGCTTTTTGGCACAAAATGAAGGTTGGCTATTCGATACTAACAATATGGAACACTACATTCACAAAACATCAAAAATTGATTTAGCAAATAAATTAATAACCCAAATTATTTCATTAAAAAAATAAAAAAGATTTTTTTTAATTTGTATTTTTTTGTAATCTTAATCATTAAAAATAATGTGATAGCTTAAAATAATTCCAGTTTTTTAAAATCTAAAAAGCTACGGGTTGTTTCGAGGATTTAATAGTCCTATCTTTTATGGTCCTTTCCCTTGTAATATCCGTACTGAACTTATTAGATGACCTTTAATCTATCGTCACAGAACTTTACTGCAACTTTAATTATGAGAATTCGTTCTTTCTTAGCTTTTGTTATTTCAATTTGTATAACTTTTGCTTTCTTACCTGTTAAAACATTTGCTTTTTCTGAAAGAGGAAATGCACAATTCACAGATGTTGTTAACACAGGAAAAGCTAATGATTGCCCTACATTAGACTCATCTCTTATCGGATCAATATCTCTAGGGAATGGAGATAGCCTTAAAGGAATATGCATGCATCCAACAGAAGTTTATGTAAAAGTGCCCGGTACAAAACGAAAAGCTGCAGAATTTGTTTCTACAAAAATTATTAGTCCTAGAAATAACACCACAGTGACTGAAGTTTATGGAGATATAGATTCAGGAACTTTCACTGAAAAGGGTGGTATTGATTTTCAACTTATTACTGTATTAACTCCTGGTGGTTTAGAGGTGCCATTTGCATTCTCAGCAAAAGATCTTACAGCTGATTTACCTTCATCTATTGAGCCGGGTACTGAAGTTAGTGGTTCAACATTTACACCAAACTACAGAACTGGTGACTTTCTAGATCCTAAGGCAAGAGCTAAAAATACTGGTGTTGAATATGCTCAAGGTTTAGTTGCATTAGGAGGAGATGACGAAGAACTTGCAAAAGAAAATATTAAAGTTGATGTAAACGGTACTGGCGTTATTACTCTTTCAATCAACAATGTAGATTCTGACACAGACGAATTTGCTGGTACTTTTGAAGCTATCCAACCTTCAGATACAGATATGGGTTCAAAGGATCCACTGGATGTAAAAATAATTGGGGAGCTTTACGGAAGAAAGGCATAAATCCTACTTAAGAGAAAAAGGGGGTTAAACCCCTTTTTTTTTTCAAAATTTTTCTTTATCAATTTAAAAAATGGAATTACAACAAAAAAACAAAACAGATACTAATGGACTAATACCGCCTTACGGAGGGGAACTCAAAAATTTAATTATCAAAGATAAAAACCTTAAAAATGATCTTATCTCTAAAGCTACCTATGAGTTTGAATGTAGCGAGAGAAATGCATGCGATGTAGAACTTTTGATGGTTGGAGCTTTTTCTCCATTGGAAGGTTTTATGGATGAAAATAACTACAATTCGGTAATTAAAAATAATAGAACTACAAACGGGTTGCTTTTTGGCTTGCCTATTGTATTTGATTCAAATAATGAAAAAGTAAAAGCTGGAGAGACAATATTGCTAACTTATAAAAAACAAAAAATAGCAGTTTTAGAAGTTAGCTCTAAATGGGAGCCTGACAAATCCCTAGAAGCTAAACTTTGTTATGGTACTAATTCTTTAGATCATCCTGCTGTTAAGATGATTTTTAACGAGAGAGGGAGATTTTATATAGGAGGAAGAGTTTATGGTTTCGAACTGCCAATTAGAGAATTCCCCTGCAAAACCCCAGCAGAAGTTAGATCTACACTCCCATCAAATCATGATGTAGTTGCATTTCAATGCAGAAATCCAATTCATAGAGCACATTATGAATTATTTACTAATGCCTTACTTTCAGATAATGTCTCCTCTAATTCAGTTGTTTTAGTTCATCCAACTTGTGGTCCAACTCAACAAGATGATATCCCTGGAAAAGTTAGATATTTGACCTATAAAGAATTAGAAGAGGAAATATCTGATGAAAGAATAAAATGGGCTTTTTTACCTTATTCAATGCATATGGCAGGGCCAAGAGAAGCTCTTCAACATATGATAATCAGAAGAAATTATGGCTGCACCCACTTTATTATTGGCAGAGATATGGCTGGTTGTAAGTCTTCATCAACTGGTGAAGATTTTTATGGTCCATATGACGCCCAGAATTTTGCGAATAAGTGTGCAGATGAATTGATGATGCAAACTGTTCCTTCAAAAAATTTAGTTTACACGAAGGAAAAAGGATATATAACAGCTGAAGAAGCTAAAGAATTTAATTATGAAATTATGAAACTTAGTGGTACTGAATTTAGAAAGAAATTGAGGAATGGCGAACCAATTCCTGAATGGTTTGCATTCAAAAGTGTAGTAGATGTTCTAAGACGCTCTTAATATTGTTTTATTATTAGTATTATAGATTTATTAAAGATTTTTTATCGTGAACAAACGTTGGAGAAACGTAGGACTTTACGTTCTAGCTGTTATTACTGTAATTTTCATTGGTACTTCAGTTTTTGATAAACCCAGTACTGAAAGTTCGACAAAGACCTTAAGATATAGTGATTTTATAGAAGCAGTAGAAGATAAAGAAATCAGCAGAGTCCTGATATCTCCAGATAATGCCACAGCTCAAGTTGTTGAAAATGATGGAAGCAGGTCTGAGGTCAATTTAGCCCCTGACAAAGATTTATTAAAAATACTTACTGAGAATAATGTAGATATAGCTGTAACTCCTACAAAATTAGCCAATCCATGGCAACAGGCTGTAAGTAGCTTAATTTTCCCAGTACTTTTGATTGGAGGCCTATTTTTTCTTTTCAGAAGATCCCAAAGTGGTAATGCTGGGGGTGGTAACCCTGCTATGAGCTTTGGCAAGAGCAAAGCAAGACTCCAAATGGAGCCATCTACACAAGTTACCTTTTCAGATGTTGCTGGTGTTGAAGGTGCAAAATTAGAACTCACAGAGGTTGTAGATTTTCTTAAGAATCCAGATAGATTTACTGCTGTCGGAGCAAAAATTCCCAAAGGAGTTCTTCTTGTTGGCCCTCCCGGTACAGGAAAAACATTGTTAGCCAAAGCAGTGGCTGGAGAAGCAGGTGTACCTTTTTTCTCAATATCAGGTTCAGAATTTGTAGAGATGTTTGTAGGAGTTGGGGCTAGTAGAGTTAGAGACCTTTTTGAACAAGCTAAAAAGAATGCTCCTTGCATCGTGTTCATTGATGAAATAGATGCAGTTGGAAGACAAAGAGGTGCTGGAATGGGCGGAGGAAATGATGAAAGAGAACAAACATTAAATCAACTCCTAACCGAAATGGACGGTTTCGAAGGTAATTCAGGAATAATTATTGTAGCTGCCACCAACAGACCTGATGTCTTAGATTCAGCTTTAATGCGTCCTGGAAGATTCGATAGGCAGGTTACAGTTGATAGACCAGATTACGCTGGAAGATTACAGATATTAAATGTTCATGCAAAAGATAAAACGCTTTCAAAAGACGTTGATTTAGATAAAGTTGCTAGAAGAACACCAGGATTTACTGGTGCAGATTTAGCTAACCTTTTAAATGAAGCAGCAATATTAGCAGCTAGAAAAGATTTAGATAAAGTAAGTAATGATGAAGTCGGTGATGCCATTGAAAGAGTTATGGCTGGTCCAGAAAAGAAAGATAGAGTTATTAGTGATAAGAAAAAAGAATTAGTTGCTTATCACGAAGCTGGTCATGCTCTAGTTGGAGCATTAATGCCTGATTATGATCCCGTAGCAAAAGTTTCAATAATTCCAAGAGGTCAAGCTGGAGGCTTAACCTTCTTCACTCCAAGTGAAGAAAGGATGGAATCTGGTCTTTACTCGCGTTCTTATCTTCAAAATCAAATGGCTGTAGCTCTTGGTGGAAGAGTTGCTGAAGAAATAGTTTATGGTGAAGAAGAGGTAACAACCGGAGCTTCAAATGATTTACAACAGGTTGCCAATGTAGCAAGACAAATGATCACTAAATTTGGTATGAGTGACAAAATAGGTCCAGTCGCTCTTGGTCAATCTCAAGGTGGAATGTTTCTAGGAAGAGATATGAGTTCTACGAGAGACTTTTCTGAAGATACAGCCGCAACAATTGATGTAGAGGTTTCAGAACTTGTTGATGTTGCCTACAAGAGAGCTACAAAAGTTTTATCAGATAATAGAACTGTTCTAGACGAAATGGCTCAAATGCTAATTGAAAGAGAAACTATAGACACCGAAGATATTCAAGATTTGCTTAATCGATCAGAAGTAAAAGTCGCAAACTATATTTAATGGCGAAAGTTTAAATTTTTAATGAATAATAAAGAAGATTCTTTTTCGGAGTTCCTGAAAACGGAATCTTTTTTTTTACTTATAAAACCAGAAGATAATATTTACTCAAATACCTCTATAAGAAATTCATTTTTTGAAGAATTAGAGAGCTTAGTAAAATTAGGATTAAAAAATATTGAAATAAGTTGGTCAAACAACGAAAATTGGTCAGATTTTGTTTCCGATATCAAAATTAAATATCCAAGAATTAATTTAGGCTCTGCCTCCATAGTTAATAAGCAATCAATAGAGGATTCTTTAAAAATTGGATTAAATTTTTCGATGATGAAATTTTGGGATAAAGATCTTTTCAATTATGCGCTGTCAAAGAATTATTTATTAATTCCAGGAATTAATAATTTAAAGGATCTTAAGGAAGCGATAAATTTAAATTGCAACATCATCAAAATTTACCCAATAAAAAGTAAAGATAGTTCGATAGATATACTCAACTATAAAAATATTGATTTCATTGCTGCTGGAGGACTATCAATCAATGATTTAAAAACTTGTAAATCTTTAGGGTATAAATCAGTCGTAATTGGAGATAAAGCTATCATAAATAAAAAATTTGATCCAAAAATATTTGAATGGCTCAAAAATAATTGAGTTAAGGATGAATATATTTATTCAACAAAACAACTACTTATTTATTAAGTCACATTGGGCATGATTTAGAAGCAAATGATCAGCAAGTACTAAAGCGACCATAGCATCAACCATAGGAACTGCTCTTGGTAGAACACATGGATCATGTCTCCCTTTTGCTTTCATCAGTACCTCTTTACCTTCAGCATTCACTGTTTTCTGTTCTTTCCCGATGGTTGCTGTAGGTTTAAAAGCTATCTTCATCTCAATATTTTCACCATTACTTATTCCTCCCTGTATACCTCCTGAATTGTTAGATGTTGTTCTTAACTTATTAGAATCATCAGACTTAATGAACGAATCATTATGTTCGCTTCCTTTTAAATAAGTTCCTGAGAAACCTGAACCTATTTCAAAGCCTTTCGTAGCGGGCAAAGACATCAAAGCCTTTGCTAAATCAGCTTCTAATTTATCAAAAACAGGCATTCCAAGACCAGAGGGAACATTTCTTACTAGACATTCAATAACACCACCGCAAGAGTCTCCTTGACGCTTTAATTCCTTAATCCTTTCTATCATTTCCGCTGATACTTTTTCATCAGGACATCTAACAATATTAGAGTCTATTTTTTTTTGAGAAATCTTCTCTTTATTTATATCAGAATCAATATCATGTATACGCTTTACCCAAGATAGTATTTCAGTGTTACAGAAGGTTTTTAATAATTGTTTCGCTACAGCACCAGCGGCAACTCTTCCAATTGTTTCTCTGGCAGAGGCTCTTCCACCGCCAGAACTTGCCTGAATTCCATATTTCAGATGATATGTACCATCTGCATGAGAAGGTCTAAATACCTGCTCCAAATTATTATAATCGTCTGGTCTTTGATCTTTGTTTCTTACCAACATTGCTATTGGAGTTCCAAGTGTTAACCCTTCCTTTATCCCACTTAATATTTCAATTTTATCTTCTTCATTTCGGGGTGTTGTAATGTCACTTTGGCCAGGTCTACGCCTATCTAAATCATTTTGTATAAGATTTATATCTACTTTTAACTTAGGGGGACATCCATCAAGGATAACTCCTACTGCACCACCATGTGATTCTCCAAAAGTACTAACACGAAAAATTTTTCCAAAACTACTACTCATAGAAATATCAAATGTTTTATCTATATATAAACATTATATGAAACCAATTGAAAATTAAACAAAAAAAAAGCCCCCTAAAAGGGGACTTGAAATTTAAGAACTTTAAGCTTAACCGATAGCTGGAGCTGAAAGAGCTACTGTTGTAGACTCAGCTGCTGCTAGATCAAGTGGGAAGTTGTGAGCATTACGCTCGTGCATTACTTCCATACCTAGGTTTGCTCTGTTAAGAACGTCACCCCATGTAGGAACAATCTTACCGTTTGCATCAACAACTGACTGGTTGAAGTTGAAACCGTTAAGGTTGAATGCCATTGTGCAGATACCCATTGAAGTTAACCATACACAAACAACTGGGAATACAGCTAGGAAGAAGTGAAGACTTCTGCTGTTGTTGAAACTTGCATATTGGAAGATCAAACGACCGAAGTAGCCATGAGCTGCAACGATGTTATATGTTTCCTCTTCTTGTCCAAACTTGTAACCATAGTTCTGAGATTCTGTCTCAGTTGTTTCTCTGATTAGAGATGAAGTAACAAGTGAACCGTGCATAGCTGAGAATAAAGATCCTCCGAACATACCAGCAACACCAGCCATATGGAATGGGTGCATAAGAATGTTGTGCTCTGCCTGGAAAACAAACATAAAGTTGAATGTTCCAGAGATACCTAGAGGCATTCCGTCAGAGAATGAACCTTGACCGAATGGGTATACAAGGAATACTGCGAAAGCTGCTGAAACTGGTGCAGAGTATGCAACACAGATCCATGGACGCATACCTAAACGGTATGAAAGCTCCCACTGTCTTCCCATGTATGCTGAGATACCAATTAGGAAGTGGAAAATTACAAGCTGGTAAGGACCACCGTTGTATAACCACTCATCTACAGTAGCTGCTTCCCAAATTGGGTAGAAGTGTAGACCAATAGCGTTAGATGAAGGAACAACTGCACCTGAGATGATGTTGTTTCCATATAGGAATGAACCAGCCACTGGCTCTCTAATTCCGTCGATGTCTACTGGTGGTGCTGCGATGAATGCAACGATGAAGCAAGCCGCTGCTGTAAGAAGGCATGGAATCATTAAGACGCCGAACCAACCAACATAAATTCTGTTGTTAGTTGATGTTACCCACTCACAAAACTGTGGCCAACCTTTTAACAGCGATGAACGCTGCTGCTGAATAGTTGTCATGAGTTCGTAAAGTATGTCTCTAAAACGAGACGTGTAAATAAAAACGGAAATAAATTCCGCTTCGAAGATTTTAGACCAAAATCGCTAAAAATGTGTAATTTTTTTTCTTTAAGTAAAATTATTTTTTGCAATATCAAAGAAAAGAACCTCCATGTCTTAATATTTTCTTTGTTATTGAGGATTAAACTTGGTAATAATCGAATGGCTTCTTAACGGAAAAAGATCGAAAGAGGTGGTTTCCTTAAGAGAGGCTAAGCATAGAAGACTGCAATTAGAGGCTTTTGGAGCTGTTATTTATTGGAGCGAAAGAATTTAAGGTTTTAAGGATTAAGACTTAGCAAAAAAAAACAAAAGAATTAAATATTAAATAAACTTATCTTTTAAATAAAAAATCCTTATTAGTTTTCATCAATTTATTGTTCCGGTTTCTTAATTTAAAGACCTTCAAACTCCTGAACCCATTGTTTTTTGAAACAAATCACTTCTTTCTTCGTGTAGCTCATCGCAATTTTTTTTTCCTTATAGGCGACTTCGCCAATAAAAACAGGCCAAATCAATTGTTCTCCATCATATTTATGAATTATTCCTTGGCTATCAAGAAATAATGGATCTCCTTTTTTAATCATTTTCCAATCTTGGTTTATTCTTTCAGGATGTATTAGGCCATCAATATATCCATTTTCATCTCTTGGATAATCTATACTGCCTTGATGAACATAAACAACCAATTCCTTTGGAAGTTCTATGAGGTTGTTTTTTAATTTATCTATCTCTTCCCTTAAAGATCTTATGATTATTATGAATCTATCAATGATTGTTGGATCATAAAAATTTTGTGCGACAGCTCCTATTTCAATAACTAAACCACATGGCCAAGCTTCTACAAGAAAGCCTGTTTGGGCTTCGTCTTTTTCGTGCAAATAAATAGGTAATCCAAATTTGTTCTGCAGTAATGCAGCTAAACAAAAATCGTTGAATCTCCTCCCATATAAAACAATGCTTGTTCCCATATTTGCAGTAGTAGTATGCAAATCAATTGCAATTTGACACGGCTTAGATCCATGGATTCCAAATTGATCGACTAAAAAATTAGCTCTATTAATTTCATAAACACTATTATTATCTTGATCATGATTTTTAATTTCTTTGAAAGATCTATTTAAATCTTCATCTATATATCTGTAACCTTTTTCATAGGCAACAGGATTTCCTATGATGTACTCATACTCGATACCATGATTTAATCTACTTTCCTCTCTATTAAATTTCTTAACTGCCCAAACAGGATTAATTTCATTCCCATGAGTGCCTGAAACGATAAGTATTCTTTGAACAGTCATTTTTTCATTAAAAATAAAATTTTATGCAAAATAAATACCTTATAAAATCCACCAGAAAATTCTGGTTTTGGTTTTGGACCCAATTAATGAATGGCTTCGCACCATCAGATATACATGGTAACTATAAAAGGCCTAAAGGTATAACAATTGATAGTGAATACGATATTAATAATGAGAATGGACAAATTTATTTATTGGTAGGGAATTCTTGTCCATGGTGTCAAAGAACTTTACTCGTCCACGAAATAAAACATTTATATAAAAAAGTTAAAATTATTTTTTTAAAAGCAGATCTTGAGCATGGCGAATGGACTTTCAATAGAAAGTTTAAGGGATGCATGAGACTTTCAGAACTTTACAAAAAAGCTAATAAAAAGATTATTTTTAGAGCGACATTACCTCTTTTAATTAGTTTTGTAAAAGATGAATTAAATATTTTGTCTAATGAAAGTTCACAAATCATAAGACTGCTCAACTCGATAAAAAGTGAATCGAAATATCAGACATTAAGAATTAAAGATTGTAATCAAAAATTTTTAGATTTAATTAATAACAGCATTAATGATGGAGTATATAAATGCGGTTTCGCCAGAAACCAGTCAGCTTACGAAAAAGCAAGTCAAAATCTTTTCGCAGCTATAAATGAAGTTGAAAATTTACTAGAGAAAAACAAAGGGGGCTGGATATTTGGAGAGGAGTTAACCTACGCAGATATTTACCTTTTTCCAACGGTTATAAGATGGGAATTGATATATAGCAAACTTTTTAAATGTACTGAACAAGAACTATCAAGTTTCGAAAAGATTATTGAATGGAGATTAAAATTCTTTAACTTATCTAACGTAAATAAAACATGCTTCGACAATGAATGGAAAAAAGATTACTACGAAGCTTTATTCCCTTTAAACCCAAATCAACTAATCCCAGTTTTACCATCGTTAAAGGAAATAATGAGATTAGAGTCCCGAAAAATACAAAAATCAATTTTTTAAAAAAAATGATGTTGTAATGAACACTTATTTAGTTCATAGATAATGCAATTTTATTAGAAATTAACTATGTTATGTATGTCTACTAAAGTACGAAAAGCTTAAAATGAAATCCATTGACGAACACATCCAAAAAGATCAATCGGAAATCGAATCTGCAAAAGCAGAGGGCAATCTTCCAAAGGTCAGACATTTAACTGAAGAGCTAAAAGAACTCGAAGAATATAAGGATCATCATCCAGAGGATAAACATGATCCTAATGCTTTGGAGCTTTTCTGCGACGCCAATCCCGATGAACCAGAATGTCTTGTTTATGATGATTAAGTTTTCTTTTGATCGATAATGCACAAAAAAAAAGGGCTTTTAAAGCCCTTTTTTTATTTCTTAAATTCTTTAGTAATCTCTATTAAAGTCGGATGGACTTCCTGTAAGCGAACAAACAACTGACTCCTCATTTTTCATTTCCTTGACTTCTACAATTGGTCTTCCCATTTTCTTCAAAACCTCGATATCTTGAATCGTTTGACATCTAGCTATAATTTTTCCTTGTTGATCAAAGCAAGTATAGAAATTCATATTTTTTCTAAAGAAGTATCTTATTTATGACTAATTTTCATTATTAAATCAAGTGTATTTTTTACAAAAAAATTTTTAATTCAAGTTAGATCCTTTTCCATACTTCAGAAAGCAGTGAAGATAAACCTTTTTTTAAAGATGAAGAAATAACTAAAACTTTCTTTTTAGATAAATCTTCTAACTTTTTTGTAATTATTTTCAAATAATCATCATTTACAAGCTCCATTTTATTCAATACTATTATCCTCTCTTTATCTAAAAGACCTTTCCCATATTTTTTTAATTCCTGCTCAATAATCTCAAAATCATGTAAAGGATTTTCTGCAATTGCATCAATTAAGTGAACAAGTATCTTTGTTCTTTGAATATGCCTTAAAAAATCATGCCCTAAACCTACTCCATCAGCTGCACCTGATATTAATCCAGGAATATCCGCAAAAAGGCAACCATTACCATCAATTTTTCTTACTACACCTAAGTTAGGTATTAGAGTCGTAAAAGGATAATTTGCGATTTTTGGACGGGCAGATGATACAACAGAAATCAAAGTACTTTTACCAGCATTTGGAAGTCCTATAATCCCAACCTCTGCAAGAAGTTTTAGTTCTAATTGTACCTCCCATATCTCACCATCTTTTCCTTCAGTGAATGATTCTGGTGCTCTATTTTGATTACTTAAATAGTAAGCATTACCATGTCCACCTCTTCCTCCAATAGCAATAGTTAAACTCTGTTTATCTTTTGTTAAGTCTCCTAAAATAATGCCGGTTTTAATATCCCTTATTTCCGTACCACAGGGAACTTTAAGGATTCTATCCTCACCTGAAGCACCTGATCTCTTATTAGGACCTCCTTTACATCCATCTTCAGCAATTATTTCTCGTTTGAATTTGAAATCTAATAATGTTTGAAGATTATTATCAGCCATCAAAATAACTGAACCCCCTCTGCCACCATTGCCCCCGGAAGGTCCTCCAGCAGGAACGAATTTTTCTCTTCTAAATGAAACTATTCCATTTCCACCTTTTCCAGCTTTAAGAATAATGTTTGCCTGATCAATAAATTGCACTTAATTACGCTTATTAAATTGTTTTCTAAGTTTTTTAAATTTTATTTTATCCACGCAATACTGCAACCAGGTCCACCCTCGTTATTGGCTGCATCTTCAATCTTATCAACATAATTTAAACCTGATAACCAATTTCTTAGTCCTTTTTTTAATTTCCCTGTTCCAATTCCATGAACAATCCATAGCGGTCCATGAAATTTTCTAATTTTCTCTTCAATAATTATTTCGGCTTCATGAACTCTTAGCCCTCTTACGTCAATTGTATTTTTACTCGTTCTAATCTTAGAAAAAGAAAAATCATCCCTTGTAGACTTGATCTCAATTTTTGACCTTTTGAGATTAGGCTTTTCTCCATTAATACCTTCAAAGTCATTTACAGATAATGTGCTTCTGAATGAACCACATTTAACTTCGTAAAAACCATCTTTTTTATCTAAATCTACAATTTGTCCCGTACTATTTAGACTTTTGATTTTCACAAAATCGCCTACCTGAGGATTCCAGGATATTGTCTTTTTAAATTTTTTTTGGGTTAAATGTTCCGTCTCAATTTCCTTTAATCTTTTTCCAATAATTCTCGTATCCTCTCCATTAACATTTTTATCTCTTAATTTTTTAATCAAATCTATTACCTCTTTTTTAGCGGATAGAATATGTTGTGACAATTTAGACCTTTCAATTTCCTGAATTTTTTCAGCATTTATTTTTTGATATTCATAATTTCTCTTCAGTTCATCATGTAATATTTCAGTCCTTGCAATCAGTTCTGCAGCCGCTTCTGCAGAATTTTGTTGTTTAATCCTCTCTTCCTCAAGTCCTTTAATAATACTGTTAATATTATCAACTTGTTTCGGCTTGAGATAATTTGCAGCTTCATTTAGTATGCTTTCATCGAGACCAATTCTCTTTGAAATTGATAAAGCATTACTTCTCCCAGGAATACCCCAGTTGAGTATATATTTTGGCTTCAAAGAATCCTCATCAAAGGCAACTGATACATTTTCAAATCTGGAGTCATTATATTTTAAAGCCTTAATATCTCCATAATGTGTAGTTGCTAAAGTGATATCAGATTTATCTGCAAATTCTTTTAATAAAGCCATCGCAAGAGCACTTCCTTCAAGAGGATCTGTACCAGATCCAATCTCATCTAACAAAACAACTGATAATCCCTTCTTATTATCAAGTGAATCTAATATCTCTTTTATGCGGGATATATGCCCACTGAAGGTAGATAAATTTTCTTCTAATGATTGATTATCTCCTATATCCACATATATATTTGGACAAAAAGGGACAATAGGATTATAACTTGAGGGTATAAATAATCCTGCTCTAGCCATAAGTAAAGACAAACCCAAGCCTTTTAAAGCTGCGGTTTTTCCTCCAGTATTTGGACCTGTAATAGCTACAACCTTAATATTTCTACTTATGTGAAAATCGACGGCCACTGGAGGAGGAGCTCCTTTTTTCTTATGTTCCCAAATCAATAACGGATGAGAAAAACCAATTAAAGAAATAATAGGATTTTTCTCAAACGTAGGCGGTTTGCCTTCAATCCATTTCGAATACCTTGAACGAGTTAGAGCATTTTCTAATCTCAATAAAATGGATGTCATTTCAATGAGATTTTCTGAATTATCACTAACAACTTGGGACCATTTCTTAAGTAATTTAAATTCTTCTGCTGTGATTCTAGCTTCTAAAGAAGCTATCTTATTACCTTTATTTACTACATTATCAGGCTCAAAATATACTGTATTTCCTGAAGATGAAGAGTCATGAATTATGCCTTTAAATTTATCTACATAATTAACTTTCACTGCTAAAACAGGTCTACCATATCGATCACCAATAGTAGTATCTTGCAAATAAGCTAAATTCTTTTGAATAAATTTCTCAACTAATATTTTTCTCTCAAGTTTCTTAGATAATAATTCTTTTCTAAGAATAGATAGTTCCTTACTAGCATTGTCTGAAATCCCTCCATTAGATTCAATTCCTTTTTTCAAAATCGTTTCAATATTCTGATGGTCAATTAAATTTTTTGTAAATGATGAAATATAAGGCCTTTGTTCAAAATCTAATAAAATTTTTTTTAAATTTCTTGCTGCAGCGATTGTTTTCGCTATTTCTAACAATTCAGAAGATGAAATCACACCTCCCTTGGAACAAATTAAAATATTTCTACTAATATCAAAAACTCCAGAAAAACTAATTGATTTATCTAAATTATTTTCTAGCTCATTTATTTCAATAGTTTCATTCAAAAGTCTTTTAGATGCTTCGTATTCTGAAGGGATACCAAAACTTAAAACTGCTCGTTTACCCATTTCCGTTGAGGCGAACGAAGATAAATGCGTTTTTAACGAATCCCACTCTAAAAGGCTTATAGATTCTTCTTCTAAAGTATTATCTGAATATGATTTTTTTGAATAACTTTTCTCTTGCATAAAAAAAAGAATCAAACATTCGATTGAATTCCTTCAGGAGGAACATAAAGCATCTCGAGCCAGTTTCCTTCAGTATCCTTCATATAAAAAGATGCTGTTCCATCTCTATGTTCATGTAAAGGCCCAACTTTTACACCAGAATTTTTTAAATCATTTTGAATATTTTCCACTTCTTTTTTATTTTCAAAATGAAAAGCAAAGTGAGGTCCCGCAGCTTTGTAGCTAGGGCCTAACAACGCAAGTCCATCTTTCCCTTTACCAGCTTCTAAATAAGACCAATCTTTATCGTCCCAAACTAAATTCATACCTAGCTTTATATAAAAAGATTTCGCCCTTTCGAGATTCTCTACTCTCAGTGCAATGTGACCAATCCTATTTACTCCTTGTGAAAACTTCAAAACAAAGCAGTTAATTTATTACTCATCTAAGAATAAACCAAATTTTTGTTAATAATGAGTTTTTAAGTATCCTGCAACCATTGAGATGCATCACAAGCATGATAAGTGAGTATTAATTTTGCTCCTGCTCTTTTAAAACTAAGCAATGTTTCTAATACAATGTCTTTTTCGTTAATCCAGTTCTTCATAGCAGCAGACTTTACCATGGAATACTCACCACTAACGTTGTATGCAGCTATAGGTTTATTTGAAAAAGTGCTTAATCTATAAACAATATCCAAGTATGAAATTCCTGGTTTTACCATCAAAATATCAGCTCCTTCATATTGGTCCAATGCAGATTCAATTAGAGCCTCTTTTGAATTGGCAGGGTCCATTTGATAAGTAGACTTATTGTCTGGAATTATTTTCTTACTATTTTCTCTAGGAGCCGAATCTAAAGCAGTTCTAAATGGTCCATAATAAGCAGATGAATATTTTGCTGTATAACTAATAATACCTACATCACTGAATCCTTGACTATCAAGAGCTGATCTGATCGCTCCAACTCTCCCATCCATCATGTCACTAGGGCCAATAAAATCTGCTCCAGCTCTTGCTTGTGTTAAAGCTTGTTTTTTTAAAATTTCGATTGTTTCGTCGTTCAATATTTTTCCAGTATCATCAACTAATCCATCATGACCATCACAAGAGTATGGGTCCAAGGCAACATCTGTCATTATTGCCATTTCTGGAATCTCTTTTTTTAATATTCCAATAGCTTTAGGAATTAAACCGTCTTCATTAAAACACTCTGCTCCATCTTCAGTCTTTAAACTATCTTTAATTTTTGGGAAAAGAACCACACACCTTATTCCCAATTCCCATGCCCTAGTAACCTCCTTTATTAAGCCATTAATATCCCATCTATAAGTTCCGGGCATTGCTGAAATTTCCTCTTTAAAATCTTTTTCATGAATAAATAATGGATATATAAAGTCAGATGCCGTTAGATGGTTTTCTCTAACCATTTCTCTAATTGCTTCAGTTCTTCTTAATCTTCTTGGACGAATAATCGAATTCATTTGAATATTATTTAAAAATGAAAAATATTTATTTAATACATTAATCGTTCGCCTCCCACATAAATCAATCAGAGACTACTTTAGTTCAGGAAAATTAACTAAAATTTATTAATTAAGAGCGAAAAAAGTTACAAAAATATTTTGCACAATCTTCATTTTTCACAAATTTACTTCATTAAGAGATAATATCTTCTAGTTGAGTATTTATTTTAAGGAGAGCATCTTTGAAAATAATTAATGGATTTCATCTGAAAAATGTGAGAGGCGATATTCTTGGAGGCATCACAGCCGCAGTAGTGGCTTTACCTCTCGCCCTTGCTTTTGGTAATGCTGCGTTAGGGCCTGGCGGAGCAATTTATGGACTATACGGAGCAGTAGTAGTTGGTTTTTTAGCAGCATTATTCGGAGGGACACCTGCTCAAGTTAGTGGACCTACTGGTCCCATGAGTGTAACTGTTGCAGGTGTAGTTGCAGGTTTAGCAGCGGTAGGTGTTCCAAGAGATCTTTCTGCAGGCCAAATTTTACCTTTAGTAATGGCAGCGGTAGTCATTGGCGGCTTACTGCAAATATTATTCGGGATTCTAAAGCTAGGTAAATACATTACTTTAGTTCCTTATTCTGTTGTTTCAGGATTTATGTCTGGTATTGGAGTAATAATCATTGCGCTTCAGATTGGACCATTACTTGGAATTAGCACTCGAGGTGGAGTAGTCGAATCTTTAACAACTGTATTTTCAAATTTCCAGCCCAATGGTGCTGCTATTGGAGTAGCAATAATGACACTAGGTATAGTATTTCTTACTCCTAGAAAAATTAGTCAGTGGGTTCCTTCTCCTCTATTAGCCCTATTGATAGTTACCCCAATATCAATATTAATTTTTGGAGATGGAGCTATTGATAGAATTGGAGAAATCCCAAGAGGAGTTCCATCTTTAAATTTCCCAAGTTTTAATCAATATTTTCCAATTATTTTCAAAGCAGGATTAGTCCTAGCAGTACTTGGCGCAATTGACTCCTTACTGACATCTCTTGTAGCAGACAACATCTCTCAAACAAAACATAATTCTGATAGAGAACTTATTGGTCAAGGAATAGGAAATGCTGTTGCAGGTTTGTTTTCAGGTTTACCTGGAGCAGGAGCAACCATGAGAACAGTTATAAATGTTAAATCTGGAGGATCAACTCCAATTTCTGGTATGGTTCACTCGGTTGTGTTATTAATAGTTTTAGTTGGTGCAGGACCTTTAGCCGAGCAAATACCAACTGCATTGCTAGCAGGAATTCTTATAAAAGTAGGCCTAGATATTATTGATTGGGGGTTCTTGAGGAGGGCTCACAAATTATCTTTAAAAACATCAGTAGTAATGTACGGCGTACTTTTAATGACTGTTTTTTGGGATTTAATTTGGGCAGTTTTAGTCGGTGTATTTATAGCAAATATGCTCACTATTGATTCAATAACCGAAACTCAACTAGAGGGTATGGATGAGGATAATCCTTTATCAGAAGATCATCAAGGAAAAAATGCTTTGCCTGCTGATGAAAAAGCACTTCTAGATAGATGTTCAGGTGAGGTAATGCTATTTAGACTTAAAGGACCACTTAGTTTTGGAGCAGCTAAAGGCATATCTGAGAGAATGATGCTTGTAAGAAACTACAAAGTTTTGATATTAGATATCACTGATGTACCACGACTTGGAGTTACTGCGACGCTGGCAATAGAGGATATGATGCAAGAAGCAAAAAATAATTCTAGAAAAGCATTTGTTGCTGGTGCTAATGAAAAAGTAAAAGAAAGATTAGCTAAGTTTGGAGTTGAAGGCATTATTGAAACAAGAAAAGAAGCTTTAGAAACTGCTCTAAATGAAATAGCCTAATAATTTATGGAAATAAGTCCAATTCTGCAAAATGTATTAGCCCCGCCAGTTCTTTTCTTTTTGATTGGAGCAATATCAGTACTCTTTAAATCTGATTTAGAGATACCAGCTCCATTACCTAAACTCTTCTCCTTATACTTACTCCTAGCTATTGGTTTTAAAGGAGGTATAGAGATACAGAAAAGTGGTTTTACAGATCAAGTATTGCCTACTTTAGGTGCTGCAATACTGATGTCGCTATTAATCCCGCTGATTGGATTTTTAATTTTAAGATTTAAGTTTGATGTCTTTAATTCAGCCGCAATAGCAGCAGCATACGGTTCAATTAGTGCTGTTACATTTATTTCTGCAGAAAGTTTTTTAGAAAGTCAAAAAATAGCTTTTGATGGGTTTATGGTTGGCGCTTTAGCTTTAATGGAATCTCCTGCAATAATTGTTGGATTATTACTTGTGAAATTTGCAGCTCCAAAAAATAGACCAAAATCAAGAAAAATGCATCTAAGCGCAATATTACACGAATCTCTTTTGAATGGATCAGTTTATTTATTGCTCTCAAGCTTGATTGTAGGATTTCTCACTGCTTCCAGTAATCCCTCAGGAATTGAAAAAATGGAGCCTTTTACTGGACAATTATTCTATGGAGCAGAATGCTTCTTCTTGTTAGATATGGGAATAGTTGCTGCTCAAAGATTGCCGAGACTGAAAAATGCGGGTTCATTTTTGATTGGATTTGCCATTTTTATGCCTTTATTTAACGCATTTATTGGTGTTTTTGTTGCAAGATTTTTATCTTTAGGACCTGGCAACGCACTTTTATTTGTGGTTTTATGTGCAAGCGCCTCTTATTTAGCAGTTCCTGCGGCAATGAGAATGACAGTTCCAGAAGCTAAATCTAGTTATTATATTTCAACTACACTAGGTCTAACTTTCCCATTCAATATAGTTCTCGGCATTCCCATATATATGAGTTTAGTAAATACTATTATCCCACTATCACCTTTATAAAAATGAAAAGATTAGACTTGATATTTAGTGAAAGAGAACTAGATGCAATCATTAAAACATTAGAAAAAGCTAATGTTCCTGGATATACAGTTATGAAACACGCCACAGGCAGAGGACCTGAAAGAGTTGTTACTGAAGATATGGAATTTACAGGATTAGGAGCGAATGCTCATGTAATTGTTTTTTGCGAGCAAGAATTAATAGATAAAATGAGAGATAACATCAGGGACGATTTAAGCTATTACGGAGGAGTCGCTTATATTTCTGAAGCAACACCCCTTTAGATCAAAGAAGAAATATTTTTTTTAAGAATGAATCCAATCCACTCTAATATTTTTTCTACTATTTAAATATCTATCAATTGACATTGCAGCAATACATCCGTCAGAAGCTGCAACTACGGCTTGCTTAAATGGTGTGTTTCTTATATCACCAATAGCCCATACTCCATCAGAATTTGTAGACATAAAGTCATCCACAATAACTCCTCCGTCTTCTTTTAAAGCAATTTGATCACCTAAAAAATCAGTAATCGGCTTTGAACCACTCATGTAGACAAACACTCCATCTAAATTTAAATTGATAGGATTTTCCTCTTGCTTATTTTTTACAATGACCCCATTAACACCCATATCATCTCCCAATATTTCTAATAATCTTGTTCTACTCCAATGTTTTATATTTGAATTATCCATCAATTCCATAGCTTCTTCGTTATCTGATTTAGGATCACTTGATGTAATCCAATGCACGGTTGATGCAAATTTAGTTAGAACAGTTGCCTCTTCAATTGCCTCCTTGTTTACTCCAACAACGGCAACCTCTCTATTTTTATAAAAAGCCCCATCACATGTAGCACAATAACTTACTCCTTTACCAAGAAAATCCGCTTCTCCCTTAAAAGATGCAGGCCTACCCATGGCTCCACTTGCAAGTACAAGTGCTTTAGCTTTAAAAGTGCCTTCGGGCGTGTAAACCATTTTCCATTCTCCACTAGCTTCTATTCCAAACACTTGCGCTCTTCTATAATCTGTGCCGTATTGCACAGCCTGTTCTCTCATTAGGGTAAGTAATTTTTCTCCACTTATATCAACCGGAACACCTGGATAATTAGCTATTTGATGAGTTATTGCTAAGGCGCCAACAGATGGATTTTTATCTAAAATGACTGTCTTTAAATTTGAACGAGATGTATAAAGTGCGCAAGTGCATCCGGCAGGGCCTCCTCCGATAATAACTACATCTGACTCAATGATTTCCAATTTTAAAAAACTCCTTTTGTAGTTAATTAGATGAGTTCTTGGTTAGAAGATATTTTTAAAGTAAATACCTGAACCTTTATATAGATATAAGTTAAAAGAAAAAAGAGAAAAAAGCTTAATATAGAAACAAACTTACATAGGAAAAACATAAAAAATTAATTATCAAAATGATCAGTTACGTGAAATGTTCTGTATTGATCTATTATTAGAACATATCGAAAAATCAATTGCCGTTGAAACATTATATTTTTTCATGACCAACTCTGATTACCTTTTAAAAGCTGCCATTAAGAAAGTAACCGAAAAATTAAACGAAATATTGGTTGAAAAAATTGAAGAAGCAACACATATTGCGCAGGATGCTCCTGAAATTCTCAAAAAAGAATTTGAAAGTTTAAAAGAATCTATAATCGAAGAAGCATCAAGACTAGAAAAAGCAGAAAATATTGAAGAAAATGAGTCTACAAATACTTATCAAGATTCCAAAATAAAAAAAGCTTTAAATGAAATTGAAGATATCAATAAGCAAATTGATCTCTTTAATAAAACTATAAATAATCAAATTAAATGAGTTATCAAGTTCTTCATTATCGTTTAAAAAAATTGAAGAGGGCCTTTCTTATTTGGATAACTCTTATTTCGCTTTTATTAAATTTATGGATAGATAATATTAGATTTACAATTTTCCAAACTAAGAACAATGAAAAAAGTAGGGTCCAAATTAAAAGAGCTAGATGGTTTACTAATCAATTAATAAAGCTTGGATCAGCATTTATTAAAATTGGACAATTATTATCAGCGAGACCTGATTTAATTCCTAATACCTGGATACAGGAATTGTCTAAATTACAGGATCAAGTACCTAATTTTTCATTTGCACAAGTTGAAGAAACTATAAGAAAAGAATTAGGATCTAAGTTTGATGAAATAGATCAAATAATATGTGATCCAGTAGGATCAGCATCACTAGCTCAGGTCCATAGGGCGACTTTAAAAGATGGTAAGAAAGTAGTATTTAAAGTTCAAAGACCTAATTTAAAAGAATTGTTCATTATAGATTTGGGCATAATGCAGCAAATAGCAGGATTATTGCAGAAAAATAAGAATTGGAGTCGAGGTAGAAACTGGGTTGAGATTGCTAAAGAGTGTAGGAAAGTTCTCATGAAGGAGCTTGATTTTAATTGTGAAGCACAATATGCCGCAAGATTTAGACAGCAATTTCTTGATGATGAAAATGTTGAAGTTCCTGAAGTAATTTGGGATATGAGCAGTGAAAAAGTGCTTTGTTTAAGTTATGTAGAAGGGACGAAAATAAGCGATTTAGAAAAATTAAAATCACAAGAAATTGATTTATCTAAAATTGCAGAGATAGGTGCAATCAGCTACTTAAAACAATTAGTAAATTACGGGTTTTTTCATGCAGATCCTCATCCAGGGAATCTAGCAGTTTCAAGTGAAGGTAAATTGATTTTTTATGATTTTGGAATGATGGGGAACATCTCAAATAATCTTCAAACAAGATTAGGGGGGATGGTTAAGGCTGCTGCTCTTAGAGACGCCTCGTCGCTTGTTAGTCAATTACAACAAGCTGGGTTAATTTCAAAAGATATTGATGTAGGGCCAGTCAGAAGATTAGTCAGATTGATGCTTAAAGAAGCCTTAACTCCACCATTTAGTCCAAATATTATTGAAAAATTATCTGGAGATTTATACGAACTTGTTTATGAAACACCATTTCAACTGCCAGTAGATTTAATCTTTGTGATGAGAGCTTTATCAACTTTTGAAGGAGTTGGTAGAATGCTTGATCCAGGGTTTAACCTTGTATCAGTTACAAAGCCTTATTTAATTTTACTTATGACTTCAAATAATCAAAATCCCAACGATTTAATTAACCAATTTGGAAGGCAAGTAGGTGAACTAGGATCGAAAGCTGTTGGAATTCCCAAAAGAATAGATGAAAGTTTAGAAAGATTAGAGCAGGGCGATTTACAATTGCAAATAAGAATGGGAGAGTCAGATAGGCAATTCAAAAAAATGTTTACTGCTCAAAAAACCTTAGGCCACTCAATTCTTATAGGAAGCTTATCAATTGCTTCTGCTTTACTTGTAACCAATAAACAAAATAATTTTGCATTGTTGCCACTTTTTTTTGCACTACCAATAAGTATTGATTGGATAAAATGCCAATTAAGTATGAGGAAAGGCTCTCGTTTAGAAAAACTTAAGCGCTAAAAAACTATATATTTTTGGGACCTAAACCTAAAGCTCCAGCAAATCTTGCTTGATTACCCAATTCCTCTTCAATTTTTAAAAGCCTATTATATTTAGCAATCCTTTCACTTCTACTCAAAGAGCCTGTCTTGATTTGACCCGATCTTGTCGCGACAGATAAATCAGCAATAGTTGTATCTTCAGTCTCACCACTCCTATGACTAATAACACTTGTTAAACCAGACATTTTAGCTAAGTCAATAGCTTCCAAAGTTTCAGTTAATGTTCCAATTTGATTTACCTTTATTAGGATCGAATTGGCAGATTTTTCCATTATCCCTTTTTTTAACCTTTCTGTATTAGTAACAAATAAATCATCACCTACAAGCTGAACTTTATCTCCTAATTCTTTGTTTAATTCTGACCAACCCTCCCAATCATCCTCAGCTAAACCGTCCTCTATTGAAACTATTGGATAATTAGAAACTAATTTTGAAAGATATGAAATCATTTCAGAACTATTTAAACTTTTTCCTTCATATTTATAAATACCATCACTATAAAATTCAGTACTAGCAGCATCTAAAGCTAAAGATACCTGCTCACCAGGCTTAAATCCGGCTTTTTGAATTGCCTCTAATAATACGTCCCCTGCCTCTTCGCTTGATGACAAATTAGGAGCGAATCCACCCTCATCGCCTACAGCAGTAGATAGCCCTTTTTTATCAAGTAATGATTTTAATGAATGAAAAATTTCAGTACCCATTCTTAATGATTCACTGAAATTATTAACTCCATGTGGGACAAGCATAAATTCCTGAAAATCAAGACTATTTGGTGCATGAGCACCACCATTTATTACATTCATCAATGGGACTGGAAGAAGATTGGATAATGGATCTCCAAGATATCTATATAGGGGAATGTCTAAAGCATTTGCTGATGCTCTGGCAGTTGCAAGACTTACTGCAAGGATTGAATTTGCTCCAAGATTAGACTTATTAGGAGTTCCATCAATTTCAATCATTAATTTATCTACTGCAGTTTGATCTAAAGCTGACAAACCACATAAAGCCGGTGATATTGTTTCATGAATTTTATTAACAGCATTCAAAACACCTTTTCCCATATATTTTGAACCTCCATCTCTTAATTCATGTGCCTCATGAGCACCAGTGCTAGCTCCGCTGGGAACAATTGCTCTACCACTTGCACCACATTCCAAAAATACTTCTGCCTCTACAGTTGGATTACCTCTTGAATCAAGGACTTGTCTTGATTCAATAGTATCAATAAGCAAATCAATAGTTTCTTTCACAATTTAATTATTACTATTTAAATCCTATTAATAGCTGAACTATTTGGCTAATATCTGACATATATATGTTAACCAATTATGATTTTTTAATTCCAGAACATCTTAGATATTAGTTAAAGCTTTTATAGATTCCAAAGTCCCCGCAACCCCTATCGTAAACATTTTTTTCAAATTCATCTTACAATTTGAAAATGATTGGATGATTATTAATGAAGATCCTATTTAAAATAATAATTAATAATCAACTATATTTTTTATAGTTTATGAAAGAAACACTCACATCCAGTCCTGAACTTTTTAGTGATATCAGTTGGAATCTTCTTATTTTAGGAGAAGAAACAGCAAAAAAATGGGATCACAGCGAATTTAATATTGAACACATAATTCATACATTGTTCTCATCTAGTGAATTCTTTGCTTTCATTGAAAAATTATCAATTGATCAAGATACAGTTTTAGACATAACGGAAGATTTTTTAGAAGAGACACCCACAAATGATTCAGATATTTTTACTATCGGAGAAGATTTAGAAATCTTATTAGATAATGCGAATCAGATTAAAATCCAATGGGGATCTAAATTAATAGAAATCCCTCATTTACTAATTGCTCTAGGCAGAGATTTAAGAATTGGAAATTATGTTTTTGAAGAAGGCAACCTTTCAATTGAAAAATTAGAGGAAGAATTAAAGTTTTTCCCAAATATTAATCAATCAAAAGATTCTTTTAATTACAAGAACGTAATTGAAATAAATAATCAATCTAATTTTGAATCAAAGAATGAGACTTTAGTTAAAGATGAAAAATTTAAAAAAGCTATTGTTCCATTACCCAAAAGTGAACTTCAAATTGAAACCAAAAAACAAGTTGAAAAAGATAAAAATGCTCTTTCAATTTATGGAAAAGATTTAACAGAATCAGCTAAAAAAGGCTTATTGGATCCGGTTTTAGGAAGAGAAAATGAGATCAATAATTTAATGAGGGTACTCTGCAGAAGAAACAAAAATAATCCTATACTTATCGGCAATCCTGGAGTTGGTAAAACCTCAATTGCAAAATTACTTGCGCAGCTAATTGTAGACAAAAAAGTTCCTGATTCTTTAAAAGACTTAAAAATTATTTCACTTGACTTAGGTACTTTAGTTTCTGGGACAAAATTTAGAGGCCAACTAGAGGAAAGACTAAGCTTAATAATGCAAGAACTAAACAATCCAAGCCAAGGAATGATTCTATTTATTGATGAAATTCACTCAATATTAAGTTCTGACAGATCTTCTACCGACATCAGTAATATCTTAAAACCTCTACTAGCTGAAGGAGAACTTAGATGTATCAGTACAACAACACCTGAGAAATTTCGTGAGACTATTGAAAAAGATCAGGCATTAAATAATTGCTTTCAAAAGATAGCTGTTAATGAACCTTCAGTAGAATTAAGCGCAAAAATACTCCAAGGTATCAAAAAGAAATATGAATCACACCATGGCATAAAAATTTCCGAAGAGGCTGTAATCTATTCTGCAAAATTAGCTGACAGATACATCAGCGATAAATGTCTTCCTGATAAAGCAATAGATTTAATTGATGAAGCGGCTGCACATTTAAAAATCGAGTCTAATAATAAGCCTCAAATAATTCTCCAACAAGAGAACAAAATTCATAATATTGATGAAAAACTGAATAATTTGGAAGGAGAAAATATCGAAGCTCAAGAAAAACTATTGAATATGAGACAACAATCAGAGGCAAAATTGAACGTTCTTTTGGAGAATTGGAACAATTTGCAGGAAGAAATGGAGCAATTATCTATTTTAATGAAAGAAGAAGATAAACTTACCAAACAAATTAAAGATAAATCAAATAGCGAAATTGAAAATGATCTTTATTATCTAGAAAAGCTTGAAGAAGAGTTAACCGAAATAGAAAATGAAATACAAAAAGTTGAAGAGAACTTTAAGAAAATAAAGAAAAATAGAAATTTCCCTTTTAAATATCAAGTTGAACCTGATGATATTGCTGATGTTATCTCAAAAATCACAGGAATTCCAATTTCTAAAGTAGTTTCAAATGAACGGAAGAAATTAGTCAATCTAGAAACAGAACTAAGTGAAAAAGTTATTGGACAAGAAAAAGCTATAGATGCTGTTTCTGCTGCAATTAGAAGAGCTCGCGTAGGTATGAAAAGTCCTAAAAGACCTATTGGATCTTTTTTATTTATGGGTCCTACAGGTGTTGGCAAAACAGAATTAGCAAAATCTCTTGCAACAGCTTTATTTGATGAAGAAGACGCACTTTTAAGATTAGACATGAGTGAATATATGGAGAAAAATGCCGTAGCAAGACTTTTGGGAGCTCCTCCAGGTTATGTTGGTTATGAAGAGGGAGGTCAATTAACTGAAGCTGTAAGACGTAAACCCTATTCAGTAATACTTCTTGATGAGATAGAAAAAGCACATACAGAAGTATTTAATATCCTTTTGCAAGTCTTAGATGAAGGAAGATTAACGGACTCTCAAGGAAGAACAGTAGATTTCAAAAATACCGTGATTATTATGACAAGTAACCTAGCTGGTAAATCTATACTAGAGTATTCACAAAAGATTTCTAAAAGTGGGGCAAAGTCTGAAAAAGATCAACAAACTCTAGATGATTCCATTAGTAATGCATTGTCTTCAATTTTTAGACCTGAATTTTTAAATAGAATTGACGAAGTAGTAAAGTTTGATCCATTATCTATTGATGAACTTCAAAAAATAATCATTCTACAAATAGAAGATTTAAAGAACCTGCTACTTGAGCAGAAAATAAATATCGCTATAGACAAAAAAGTTATCAACAAAATTGCAAACGATTCTTACGAACCTGAATATGGTGCTAGGCCCCTAAGTAGGGAACTTAGAAGACAAATAGAAAATCCCCTAGCTGCAAAACTGTTAGAGGACAACTTTAAAAACAAAAAAAATATCATAATTAAACTTAACCCCGCTAAAAAAAATGAGATTGTTTTCAACCCTAGCTGAGGAGTAAACCAATAAGCTAAAATAAATTTAAAGCGTAAAGCTTAATTTCAAAAAAATTTTGTGACAAGCCCTATTACCAATAAAGAACCCATAAAAAAGGATTCTCCTGAAATTGAAGAGCCTAAAAAAAAGGATAATTTTTTTAGGTCAACCTACGATGAGCTGAAACTAGTCGTGTGGCCAAACAAACAACAACTTTTTAGTGAATCTATAGCGGTTATTATTATGGTATCCTTTTCTGCGGCAGCCATAGCATCTGTCAGCAGATTCTATGGATGGGCAGCCTCGCAAATTTTTGGTTGAATTATCCTTGAATATCCATTTATAAAGTTCTTAATTAAGCTTCCATAAAAAAATGAGTAATGAATTGACTACAAACCTTACTTCTCCAAAAGCAAATACTAGCATCGCAAGATGGTATGCAGTTCAAGTAGCATCAAGCTGCGAAAAAAAAGTAAAAGCAACTCTTGAGCAAAGATCAGTAACTTTAGGGGTTAATAATCGAATCATTGAAATTGAAATTCCCCAAACTCCTGGAATTAAATTAAAAAAAGACGGGAGTAGACAAACTACTGAAGAAAAAGTTTTCCCAGGTTATGTCCTCGTAAGAATGATTTTGGATGAAGATACAATGATGGCTGTAAAAAGTACTCCAAATGTAATTAACTTTGTTGGTGCTGAAGATGGTAGAGGCAGCGGAAGATCGCGAGGTCATATCAAACCTCGGCCATTATCCAGACAAGAAGTTAATAGAATCTTTAAACGCGCATCAGAGAAAAAAGCTGTAATCAAGTTAGATATTGAAGAAAAAGATAGAATTATAGTAACTAGTGGCCCATTCAAGGATTTCCAGGGAGAAGTAATAGAAGTTTCCGGGGAAAGAAATAAATTGAAAGCATTACTTTCAATATTTGGGCGCGAGACTCCTGTAGAATTAGAATTCTCCCAAATCAATAAACAAAATTAATTTCAAATTGTTCTTGTTTATCGAGTAAAATTATGATTTTCTACTTCAGCTTAAATTTTCTAATCTAATGGCAAAAAAAATTGTTGCAGTTATCAAGCTTGCTCTACAAGCAGGCAAAGCAAATCCTGCTCCTCCTGTAGGCCCAGCTTTAGGACAACATGGTGTCAATATCATGGCATTTTGCAAAGAATACAACGCAAGGACACAAGATAAAGCAGGTTTTGTAATTCCAGTCGAGATTTCTGTTTTTGAAGATAGAAGCTTTACTTTTATCACAAAAACGCCTCCTGCTTCCGTTTTAATAACAAAAGCAGCTGGTATAGAGAAAGGATCAGGTGAATCCGCAAAAGGCTCTGTTGGGAATATAAGTAAAGCTCAATTAGAAGAAATAGCCAAAACTAAGCTTCCTGATCTAAACTGTTCTAGTGTTGAATCAGCAATGAAAGTAATTGAGGGTACTGCTCGTAATATGGGCGTCTCTATCACTGATTGAGTTCAGTACAAAATTTCTCACTATTTAGGGGAGGTTAGTTAATAACCGTTTGCACCCAATATTATTATGAAAAAACTATCCAAAAGAATGGCGGCTCTATCAACAAAGATAGAAGATCGCATTTACGCACCACTTGAAGCTCTTAGTATTATCAAGGAAAATGCTAATGCAAAATTTGATGAAACTATTGAAGCACATATACGTTTAGGTATTGATCCAAAATATACTGATCAACAATTAAGGACTACTGTTGCATTGCCACATGGTACTGGCCAAAGCATCAAAATTGCAGTAATTACAAGTGGTGAGAATGTATCGAAAGCTAAGGCTGCTGGTGCAGATTTATTTGGAGAAGAAGACCTAGTGGAAAGCATCAATAAAGGAAATATGGAGTTTGATCTACTTATTGCAACTCCAGATATGATGCCAAAGGTTGCAAAATTAGGAAGAGTTTTAGGACCTAGAGGTTTAATGCCTAATCCTAAAGCTGGTACAGTAACGAATGACATTGCTAATGCAATAAAAGAATTCAAAGCTGGTAAGCTCGAATTTAGAGCAGATAAGGCTGGAATCGTTCATGTCCGCTTTGGAAAAGCAAGTTTCACAAAAGAGGCTCTATTTGATAACTTAAAAACCTTACAAGAATCAATTGATAAAAATAAACCAAGTGGAGCTAAGGGAAAGTATTGGAAAACTTTTTATGTAACTTCAACAATGGGGCCTTCAGTTCAAGTTGACATAAATGCTGTACAAGATTACCAACCTGAAGGTTAACGCTTTGTAGTATAATTTAAAGTGCAATAATACGGCCAAAGAAAGTAGGTTAATTTAGTTATTCTAAATTTTTAATTCCTACCGAGGACTCGTCTTAAATTATTTCTTTTTGGATCTAATAAAAGCGGCCTCTTTAAAAGGACTTTGCCGCATTTCCTGCTCTCCCTAAATTACGATCCAAAAAACATCAATGGGCCGAACACTAGAGAATAAGCAACAAATCGTTACTGAGATTAAATCTCTATTAAACGACTCGGAAATGGCTGTAGTTCTTGACTATAAAGGTTTAACTATCAAAGAGATGTCAGATTTGCGATCTAGATTGCAAACAACTAACGGCATTTGCAAAGTTACTAAAAATTCATTAATGCGTAAAGCTATTGATGGAGATAGTAATTGGAACGATCTTGAATCTTTACTGACCGGAACAAATGCTTTTGTCTTAATCAAAGAAGATGTTGGTGGTGCTGTAAAAGCTATCCAATCTTTTCAAAAAGACACCAAAAAATCCGAAACCAAAGGAGCTTTATTTGAAGGCAGACTTCTAAGCGATTCTGAAATAAAAGAAATTGCAAGTCTTCCATCTAAAGAAGTATTGATGGCAAAAATTGCTGGCGCTCTTAATGGCGTTGCAACAAAAATTGCGATCTCTATTAATGAAGTACCTTCTGGACTTGCTAGATCACTTCAACAACATTCTGAAAAATCAGAATCCTAAATTCAAAACCTAATTAACTTTAAGAAAATGTCCGCAAAAACTGAAGAAATTCTTGAATCATTAAAATCTCTATCACTTTTAGAAGCATCGGAGCTTGTAAAGCAAATTGAAGAGGCTTTTGGTGTATCTGCTGCAGCTTCTGCAGGTGTAGTTATGGCAGCTCCAGGAGCAGCTGGCGGTGACGCAGATGGTGGCGCTGCTGAAGAAAAAACTGAATTTGATGTAGTTCTCGAAAGCTTTGATGCAGCTGCAAAAATCAAAGTACTTAAGGTTGTAAGAAATGCAACTGGTCTAGGTCTTGGCGATGCAAAAGCACTTGTTGAATCTGCACCAAAAACAGTAAAAGAAGGAATTGCCAAGGCAGATGCTGAATCTTTAAAGAAAGAGATTGAAGAAGCTGGCGGTAAAGTTACACTTAAATAAGAGTACATTTTTTCAAGCCGATAACCTTAATATCGGCTTCAAAAATTATGAATAGTGATAGTATTGCGATTGAAGCCGCAACTGATGGAGCCTGCAGTGGTAATCCAGGCCCAGGTGGTTGGGGCGGTTTAATAATTTTTGAAGATAACAGCGAATTAGAAATAGGTGGTTCCGAGCAAAATACTACTAATAATAGAATGGAACTCACTGCGGCTATAAAAACTCTTGAGAAATTAAAAACCTACAAATTAAAAGAGAACTTTAAACTAAGAACTGATAGTAAATATGTAATAGAGGGTTATACAAAATGGATTATTAATTGGAAGAAGAATGGATGGAAAACAAGTTCAGGAAAACCAGTTCAAAATCTTGATCTATGGCAAAAAATTGATCAATTAAGAATTAATGGCCTAATAATGGAATATGTTAAAGGTCATAGCGGGGATAAACAAAATGATAGGGTTGATAAAATTGCAACTAATTACAGCAAAGGTATATCTTTAGAAAGTAACTTAAAAAAAATAGAATCCTCAGTTGATTTTTTTGAAAAAAATGCACCTGTAGAAATTCAGGAATTATTTTCCCGCAATGAATTAATTCAAAAATTTGCAGAAAAAAAGTACCTGTTAAGTTCACCTGAACTAGAAACCTTATTAGGTGATGAAAACCACTTAAAGATAAAACAATATTCACTTTTTGAATGGCGTAATTGGAGATTGATTCCTAAAGATAAAAAATATTGGATAATAGAAAAAAAAGAAGCCTAATTTTTTATGAATGATAAGAAGGGGGGATTTAAAAATCTTTATAAAAACTTGATTACCCCTGTATTAAAAAAAGACTCTGGAATTGATGCAGAATACTTAACAAATTTATCTCTTAGTCTCCTATCATTCAGTTCAAGAAAATATAATTGGCCTATAGTATCTTCTATCTTAAAAAATCTAAATGAAGAATTTTCTGTAGTTGATAAAAGGTTAACTCAGAACATATGTGGAATAAATTTTTGTAATCCAATTGGTTTAGCTGCGGGTTTTGACAAAAATGGAAATGCCGCAAATATATGGAAAGATTTTGGTTTTGGATTTGCTGAGCTTGGTACAGTAACTAAATTTGCTCAGAATGGGAATCCCAAACCAAGGTTATTTAGATTGGCAGAAGAAGAAGCAGCATTAAATAGAATGGGTTTCAATAATAATGGTGCTGAAAATCTAGTTAAAAACTTTGTCGAACAAGGTATTGAGTTTAAAAAAAACAGGGAGAATATTTGTTTAGGGATAAATTTCGGGAAGTCAAAAATTACAGGTTTATCTCAAGCAAAAGATGATTATTTAACTTCTCTAAAATTATTAATTCCATATTGTGATTACGCAGCAATAAACGTTAGTTCTCCAAATACTGAAGGACTAAGAAAATTACAAGATCCAATTCTTCTAAAAGAACTTCTTAGAGAAATTAAAAACTTACCTAATTGTCCACCATTATTTGTAAAAATTGCGCCAGATTTAGGCCTTAAAGATATTGAAGATATTTGCCAATTAATAATCGAGGAAAACATCGATGGAATAATTGCTACAAACACCAGCATTGATAGATTAGGTCTTGAAAATAGAAAGATCAGGCAAACTGGATTATTACTCTCTCAAGAGAATGGAGGATTAAGTGGGAGGCCTCTCCAAAAAAAAGCAAATCAAATAATAAAACATATACATAATATTGATAAAAAGATTATTTTAATTGGTGTTGGTGGAATAGATAGTCCTGAGTCAGCTTGGGAAAGAATTTGTTCTGGAGCATCATTAATTCAACTTTATACAGGATGGATATATAAGGGTCCACAATTAGTACCAGATATACTTGAGGGAATTATAAAGCAACTCAATAACCATCAATTATCTAGTATAAAAGATGCAATTGGATCAGATTTAAAATGGGTTGAATAAAATTAGAGCATGAATAATGAACCTCATGATTACTCAACGTTAGCCATGCAAGGATCAAACTTGAAGCACGGTGGAAATGTATATGCAATTGCGAAAAAATTAAATTTATTACCATCCGAAATCATTGATGCAAGTGCATCATTAGTACCCTTTGATCCCCCTCAAATACTAATAGATTCAATAAATGCGGAAATTAAGAATCTTGGCTTTAGATATTACCCAGAAAGAAACTTGAGTGATCTGAAAGAAATAATCGGCAAATTTCATGGGATAAATCCAGAGAATATATTGCCTGGGAATGGAGCTTCTGAATTAATAACCTGGGCAGGTTATGAAGCATCCAAATTCGGAATAAGTTGTATTCCTTCTCCATCATTTGTTGATTATGAAAGATCTTTAAATTGTTGGAATAGCAATTTTATACATTGCGAATTACCAAAACACTGGAGTGATATTTTTCCTCAATCATTTCCGCTTCATCCAAAAGGTGATGTTATTTGGATAACAAATCCACATAACCCTACCGGCCAATTATGGGAAAAGAATTCATTGGAGGAAGTTGTGAAAAAATATAAATTAGTTATCTGCGATGAAGCTTTTTTATCCATAACACCTAATGGAGACAAAGAATCTTTAATACCATTAACCAAAAGATTTGATAATTTATTAGTCTTGAGAAGCTTAACCAAAATCTTCAATATTCCAGGGCTTAGATTAGGTTACGTTATTGGCTCATCGAAAAAACTTAAACAATGGGAAATAAATAGAGATCCTTGGCCTTTAAATTCATTTTCTATTAAAGCAGGGATTGATCTACTAAGTAATAAGAAATTCTATGAAAAGTGGACAAAACAGATTCACAGCTGGATAAATATTGAAAAAAAGAGAGTATTTGAAAAATTATTAAAAATAGAGAACCTTAAAATTCATAACTCTTCAACCAACTTTTTTTTAATAGAAAGTGAAACATCCTTGTCGCCAAATATAAAATACTTAGAAAATAAGGGAATATTGCTTAGAGAATGCACTTCATTTAGATTTCTTGACGAAAAGTGGGCAAGAATAAGTCTACAGAATAGAAAAAATAACACTCTTTTATGTGAAGAAATTCAGAATTCCTTTAAAAAATAATCAATATACTTTTTAATCTCATTTTTAGATTTAATTTTATTATTATTTTCCATATTCTTCTTCATGAGATCTAATATTTCATAATGTTTTTTTCCCTTTTTTGATTTTATTTTAAAAATTCTTTCTAGAGTTTCTTCAAAAACTTCTTTAGACATATTATTCTGATTGATTAAAACTGAGCCTCCACTTGCAGCAAGAATCATGGCATTTTTCTCCTGATGATTATTTTTAGAATATGGATATGGAATTAAAATTGAAGGTTTTTCAGCCTCCATTAATTCATTGATTGTTCCTGCACCAGATCTCGATATTACAAGATCACAGTTTTGAATTAAAGCTGCTATTTCATTAGTAAATTTCTTTTGAATATAATTTTTGGAGTTTTTTACATGAAAAGGTTTTAAATTAGATTCGCCAACAATATGAACTATCCGAAATTGTTTTTTTATTAAAAACTCTAGAGATTCATAAAGAATTTGATTTATAGCTTTTGCTCCTTGACTACCTCCCATAACAATCAAAAGAGGTCCATTTCCTTTTGGAACCCATTCTGGCAAAAAATTAAATTTATAGAATTGCTCTCTTAAAGGTGTTCCAGTGAAAATAGTTTTACAATTTTTTAAATAAGAATTTGTTTCTTTAAATCCTAAAAAAACATAGTTACATAAAAAACCAAAATATTTCGTGACCATTCCTGGAACTACATTTGATTCATGAATAATGATAGGTATCTTTAGAAGTTTTGAAGCAACAATAGTAGGGGCAGATATATAACCTCCAGTCGTAAAAACCAAGTTAATTTTTTTTTCTTTTAAGATCCTAATTATTTGGAAAGTTGACATTAAAATTTTTATATATTGATAAAACAAAAAAATATTTTTTCTTGGTGTTTTTAAATTCAAAGTCTTCAAATTATATTTTTGGGGAATCAAATGCGCATCAAGTCTTTGCTGAATACCCAACCAATGAATATTCCACTCATCTTCCACCTCTTTAGAAACTGCTAAAGCTGGAAAAATATGGCCTCCTGTTCCACTAGCTGCAACTAATAAATTATTTTTTTTAGACATAAAAGCTTAAATTAGTAGAATGAAAATAATAAATAATAAATATGTTGAATTTAAACTTATTCAGAAATATAGGATTCCCTCTCTACTTATTTATTTATCTCATTCTCCCCTATTCAGCAATAACGCAAACTTTAAAAGTTGATTTTATAAGAAATTTAGAAACCTCATTAAATAAGCGAGACTTAGAGTTTATTAAAAAAAATTTTAGAAATGATGAAAACCAAAATATTCCAAAACAATTTTCAAAGATTATTAATGATTTCCCTAACAGCAAATGGAAGATCAAAAGATTAAAATCTAATATTCCAGATGAAGATATTTTGCGAATAAAAGTTTCTGGAAAAAAAATAGTTAACGGAGAAATATATATACTCGAATCCAAATTTGATTATTTATTTTCAATCGTAAATGGAAAAATAAGTGAAGGGATTATCAAAAATTTATTCACCACAATAAGAAACGATAATAAAAAAATAGATATTAGTTTTAAAATTCCTGATAGAGTTCTTACTGGTTCAAAATACGATATCGATATAATTCTAAATAAGCCTCTTGAAGAAGTGATTATTGCTGGAGCTATAAAACCTCATCAAGTTAATTCATTGTTTGAACAAGAAATATTATTGGAACCATTGGCTTCTGGAGGAATTTTTAAAATTACAAGAGCCCCTTCAAAACCAGGGATGCAAATTTGGTCAGGAATCATAGCTCATCCTGAGGGAATGATTACTTTCACAAAGAGCATTGATATTGTTGATGAGATATAGCCTAAGCGTCGTTTAACGCAGCCACACCTGGTAAAGTTTTACCTTCTAAAAGTTCCAAACTAGCCCCACCTCCGGTAGATATATGAGACATTTTCTCAGCTAATCCTGCTTTTTCAACTGCTGCAACTGAATCTCCACCACCAATTATTGTACAAACTTCAGAAAAAGCACTTAAGTCCGCAAGAGTCGTAGCTATTGCATTTGTACCATCTGCAAATTTATCAAATTCAAAAACTCCCATTGGACCATTCCAAATAATTGTCTTACATTCTGCAAGAGCATTCTGAAAAACTTTAATGGAATCTGGACCAATATCTAGACCCATCCAATTCCCACTAATTGCATCAATTTGAGATATTTTACTATTGGCGTCAGGAGAAAATTCATCAGCCAAAACAACATCAGTGGGTAATAATAACTCTACTCCTTTTGCTTTTGCTTTTGCTTCTAAATCTTTAGCAAGCTCGAGTTTATCTTCTTCTACAAGGCTCTTTCCGACATCTAAACCTCTAGCTTTATAAAAAGTGAAAATCATACCTCCACCAATCATGATTTTGTCACACTTATCTAGTAAAGAATCAAGTACTCCTATTTTGCTACTAACCTTTGACCCTCCAACTATTGCTGCCAATGGACGATTTGGGGAATCTACTGCTCCTTGTAGGTATTTCAATTCTTTTTCTAAAAGGAATCCAGCTACTGAGGGACTTAAATAATTTGTAACACCCTGAGTTGAAGCATGCGCTCTATGAGCAGCACCGAAAGCATCATTTACATACATATCTGCATGTGATGCTAATTTTTCAGCAAACTCCAGGTCGTTCTTTTCCTCTTCACCAAAAAAACGAACATTCTCAAGCAAAAGAACATCTCCATTAGATAAGCTATTTGATTGTGCAACTGCTTCATCACCAATACAACTGTTAGTAAGAGCAACATTTTGCCCCAACAATTCACTTAATCTTGCTGCTACTGGAGTTAATCTCATTTTTTCATTTACCTGACCCTTCGGTCTACCAAAATGAGCAGCTAAAATGACTTTTGCAGAATGATTAATAAGATATTCAATAGTTGGGATCGCTGCACGAATACGCGTATCGTCGGTTATTTGACCGTCTTCATTTAATGGAACATTAAAATCCACTCTTACAAGAACTTTTTTCCCTTCTAAATGTGTCTTATCAAGACTGGAAAGAGATAATTTTGACATTAAACAAGCTATATTTATAATCTCAAGACCCTAACGTTAATTTGGGCTTATTGGGTTAAAAAGTAGTTACTGTTACCTATGCCTTAATAAATTTTAAGAATTAACGATTATAAAAATTTTTAGTTATTAAATTTATACTAAAATTTAGAAGTAAATACTTTTGAAACTTATAAAAACTAAAAGGAATACAAAATTTTATTTGATTTATTGAAGTGGACATACCCAAAATCCAATGGTACCCAGGCCATATCGCAAAAGCAGAAAAGAAATTATCTGAAGTTATCAATAAAGTAGATTTAGTTATCGAAGTGAGAGATGCACGAATTCCTTTGTCAACAGGACATCCACACTTAAATAAATGGATAAATAATAAAAAACATATTCTTGTCATTAACAGATCAGATATGATCTCCCCGAATACAATCAATAGTTGGAATAAATGGTTTAATTCTAAAGATCAATATCCTCTTTGGTGTGATGCTAAAAGAGGAATAGGGATTAAAGAAATTTGTAAGTCAGCCAAAGATTCTAGGTCGTCAATCGACGATAGAAGACTCTCTAGAGGAATGCGAATTAGGCCAATTAGAGCCCTTACACTTGGTTTTCCAAACGTAGGAAAGTCGGCATTAATTAATAGAATCGCAAAAAAAAGAGTTGTAGATAGCGCTAGGAAAGCAGGCGTGACTCGTAATTTAAGATGGATAAAATTAGAAAGTGGTATAGATCTGCTAGATGCTCCTGGTGTTATACCTCCAAATTTAGAAGATCAAAAATCAGCACTTAATCTTGCACTGTGTGACGATATTGGAGAAGCTGCTTATGAAATAGAGAGTGTCGCAATTGGATTTATCAAAATTATATCCACTCTCAACAAAGATAAGAATGCGAATATCTCAGTTAAACAAATATCTAATAGATATGGAGTTGATATTACTAAAGGCTTTAAGAGTCCTTCTGCTTGGATCGACGAAGCAGCTTCAAAACATACCTCTGGCGATAAAAGGAGAATGTCTCATAAGTTATTGGAAGATTATAGAAATCAAATGCTGGGTAAAATTGCTTTAGAAGTCCCACTATGGAATTAAATAATCAAAATTCTTTCGGCATTGGTGAAGGTGAGCTTATAGAAATTATTTATGAGCTACCTCTTCCTATGAGGCTAGACAGATGGTTGGTAAGTAAAAGGCCAGAACAAAGTAGAGCAAGAATTCAACATTTTATAAATTCAGGTTTAGTACTTGTAAACTATAAGACTGCGAAAGCAAAGACCCCATTAAAAAATGGCGACAATATTCAAATATGGATGCCTCCTCCAGAACCTCTTATTTACTTGAAACCTGAAAAAATGGATTTAAATATCCTTTTTGAAGACGAGCACATCATAGTAATTAATAAACAATCAGGACTAATTGTTCATCCAGCCCCTGGACACAAATCTGGAACTTTAGTGAATGGATTACTTTTTCACTGTAAAGATCTACCTGGAATTAATGGGAAACTAAGACCTGGGATTGTTCACAGATTAGATAAAGATACCTCCGGATGTATGGTTGTTGCAAAAAGCCAAGAGGCATTAGTAAATCTCCAGAAACAAATTAAAGAAAAAATAGCATCACGCGAATATATTGCAGTAATTCATGGAGCACCGAATTCTGAAGAAGGCCAAATAGTGGGAAACATTGGCAGAGATAAATTAAATAGATTGAAATATAAAGTAGTTGAAGAAACTTCAGGAAGGTATGCATGTACCTATTGGAAATTAGAAGAAAGATTTGGCAATTACTCATTAATGAGTTTCAAACTAGATACGGGGCGAACGCATCAAATAAGAGTACATTGCGCTCACATTAATCATCCAATTGTGGGTGATCCGTTATATGGAAGATGTAAAAAACTACCATGTAAATTAGATGGCCAAGCTTTACACGCCATTAAGCTTGGACTTATACATCCAATAAATGGTAAAGAAATGATATTTAAATCAGAATTACCATTAGATTTTCAAAAATTACTAAGTGTTCTTAAAATCAAATAAGATTCAAAGAGGAATTTAGAAGCGATTTTGTATACGTGTTTTGAGTTTTAGTAAATATTGTGGAACTTTCTCCTTCATCAACTATTTTTCCGTGATTCATAACTAGCAACCTATCACAAAATCTTTTAGCAATGCCCAAATCATGAGTAATAAAGATAATCGTTAAATTCATTTTTTCTTGCAAGACTCTAAGTAATTCAAGAATCTCTATTTTTACTGAAGCATCCAACATATTAACGCTCTCATCACAAATCAAAATTTTTGGTTTCAACAATAGCGCTCTGGCTAATGAAATTCTTTGCAATTGACCACCAGATAATTGGCTAGGATAAGAATTAAAAAAATCATTATTTAAGGGAAGATTCAAATTTCTAAACATTAATTTTATTTCTTTTTCGATTTTTCTTTTATCTGAAATTTTTTGAATAAAAAATATATCTTCCAAAATACTTTTAATTGTCATTTTCGGGTTCAAACTTGAAAAAGGATCTTGAAAAATAATTTGCACTTTATTGTTCTTTTTAAAAGATTTATTTTTTTTCGATGCATGATTTTTATCATAAATTTTGATTTCACCACCTCTTACTTTAAGAAGTCCAATTAAAGCCCTACATAATGTACTTTTACCACTACCTGAAGAACCAACTATTCCAAGAGTCTCATTCTCATATAACTTGAAACTAACTTCATTTAAAGCCTTATTCCATTTATTAATGAAAATTGAAGAATTTAATTTATACCAATGTCTTAGGTTATTTACCTCTAGAACGACCTGATCTCGAGCATTATTTTTAGTATTTGGTTCTAATACTATTTTTGAAGCATTTACTAACTTTTTCCCGATATCTGATTTTGGTGATTGAAAAATATCTAATATATTCCCTTTTTCAACAATCGATCCCTTTTCAATTATTGCAACTTTTTTACACCACTTTGCTGCAAGATTAATATCATGACTAATTAAAATTAAAGTTGTATCAAATTCATTACATAGATGAATTATTTCTTGCATAATTTCAAAACTTGTTTTGGTATCTAAGCTTGTTGTAGGTTCATCAGCTATTAATAATTTAGGTTTCAAAGCAAGTGCCATTGCTATAGAAACTCTCTGTCTCATTCCGCCGCTAAATTGATGTGGGAAAGAATCAAGTCTACTTTCTTCAATTCCGACTTTTTGAAAAACTTCTCTTACTAATTTTTTAATAGCTAAAGATGATTTAGTTTGATCATGTGTTTTAAATAATTCATATAAATGATCCCCAACTCTCATTAGCGGATTAAGTTTTTTTATAGAGTCTTGATAAATAAATCCAAAATTCTTTCTTCTAAATAATTGTGCATCTTTGTTGTTTATTTTCCTAGGATCTACATTAGAAATCGATAGATACCCTTTAGAAGTGGCCTTTGCAGGCAATATATTTACTAATGTTTTTGCAAAAGTGGTCTTTCCACATCCAGAAGGTCCTATTATGGCCAAATGATCTCCACTATCTATTTCCAAATTAAAATTTTTGATAATAGGTTGCTGTTTTAGACCATATTTAACAGTAAGATTTTTAACTACAATAATTTTTTCTTTATTTTTTTCCATGATTTATAGCAAATTTTTCAAGACATAAATAAAATACACCTAAAGCAATATAAAATGTCCGAGGCAGCTGCAAATTCAAAAGAAAAAAACGAAATTGAAGTTTCCAAAACTATTTTGCCTGAAAATAAAAAATATGAAAGTGAATCTTTGAATTATCAAATAAACATTCCCGATTGGCTTCTTAAAGATATTCATAATTTTGAAAAATCAAATAAAAAAAATGATGAGAATCAAAGCCTTATAGTAAAGGCTTTTAAACTTGCTTATAAAGCTCATGATGGACAATTCCGTGCGAGCGGCGAGCCATACATTATCCACCCGGTTGCTGTTGCAAATCTCCTTAAAGAAATAGGTGCTAGTTCATCTGTTATTGCTGCAGGCCTTTTACATGATGTAGTTGAAGATACTGGCATTGATTTATCTGAAATAGAAACAAATTTTGGATTAGAAGTAAAAATACTTGTAGAGGGTGTAACAAAATTAGGCGGCATTCACTTTAACAACAGGACTGAAGCACAAGCTGAAAATCTTAGAAAAATGTTTTTGGCTATGGCCAGCGATATCAGAGTTGTCTTAGTTAAACTTGCAGATCGACTTCATAACATGAGAACAATTGAATGGCTAAATGATGAGAAAAAACTAAGAATAGCGAGAGAAACAAGAGAGATTTATGCACCATTAGCTAATCGACTAGGAATAAACAGATTTAAATGGGAATTAGAAGATTTAGCTTTTAAATTCCTAGAGCCTAAAGAATATCTAGATCTTAAAGATCAAATCGCCGTTAAAAGAAGTGATAGAGAAAAAAGATTAAAAGTAACTTTGAATCTTATGAAGGAAAACTTGAATTCAGCGGGTTTGAAAAATTTTGAAATAACAGGAAGGCCAAAACATCTTTATGGCATCTGGAGCAAAATGGAAAGACAACAAAAGCATTTTCACGAGATTTATGATGTTGCTGCCCTAAGAATTATCGTGGACAATTCAGATAGTTGTTATAGAGCTTTAGCAGTTGTTCATGATACTTTCAAACCAATTCCAGGTAGATTTAAAGACTATATAGGATTACCAAAACCTAATGGATATCAGTCCTTACACACTTCTGTGATTGGAAGACATCGACCTATTGAAGTTCAAATTAGAACTACTTCGATGCATCAAATTGCTGAATATGGTATTGCCGCTCATTGGCAATATAAAGAGGGTGGTTCTCCTGCTAAAAGTAATGCCGAGAGATTTAATTGGCTAAGACAATTAGTAGAATGGCAACAAGAAGGCAATGAAAGGGATCATAATGATTATTTAGCTTCAATTAAAGAAGATTTATTTGATGAAGAAGTATTTGTAATCACTCCAAAAGGAGATGTTGTTGGTTTAAGGAAAGGGTCTACCGCGATAGATTTCGCCTACAGAATCCATTCTGAAGTTGGAAATCACTGTAATGGAATAAGAATTAATGAAAAGCTTTCTCCATTATCTACAGCACTTCAAAATGGTGACTTCATAGAAATTTTGACAAGTAATAATGCTACTCCAAGCTTGGATTGGCTGAACTTTGTAGTTACGCCAACTGCTAAAAATAGAATTCGCCAATGGTATAAGAAAAGCCATCGTGATGAAACGATTAAAAGAGGTAGAGATTTACTTGAAAAAGAAGTAGGTAGAAACGGTTTTGAAGCATTGCTTTCTAGTGAAGCCATGAAAAAAGTTGCAAATCGATGCAATTTAAAAACTACTGAAGACCTTCTTGCATCTCTTGGTTTTGGTGGTTTAACTTTGCATCAAGTATTAAACAGACTAAGAGAAGAAATAAAATTACAGACAGAAGATGTAAAAAATGATTCTGAATCTGAAATAGCAAAATCTCTTAAAAGTAATAATAATTTATCCAATAATCAATTTAATACAGCAGCTAAATCACCAATTTCCGGGATAGAAGGTCTTGATTACAGAATAGGTAAATGCTGTTCCCCACTCCCAGGCGAGGATATTATCGGAACTGTGTCGCTTGGCAACCATGGGATAACTATACATAGGGAAGATTGTGAAAATGTAATACCAATTCCAATAGAGAGAAGATTACCTGTCGGTTGGAATCAAAATAATAAAACTGGCGATAATAAGTTTCCAATTCAGCTACGAATAGAAGTAATTGATCGAGTTGGAGTTCTTAAAGATATTCTTATGCGGTTATCTGATAAAGGTATAAACGTTAGTGATGCCAATGTTAAAACTGCTTATGGTAAACCAGCTATTATAAATCTTTGTGTAGGTCTTGAAAGTTATAATCAACTTCACAAAACAATTGAACAAATTAAATCAATGGCAGATGTTTTAGATATTGCGAGAGTTGGACAAAGTTAATTTTAAAATCAGATCAATCTATCTTTTACTTTTTATCTTGTAGATAAAGAAAACAATACTGCCGCAAATCAAAGCTAATAAAGTACCTACACAAGATGAACCTAAGAGTAATTTTAAAGAAAAAATTCTACCTTGTTTCCATAAGTCATCAATAACTAAACTTTTTTCAAGAATTTTATTAGAAGGATTATTTAAAAAAATCGAACCAACTTTATAGTTAAAATAATAAAGTGGAATATAAGTAAAAGGGTTGCTGATCCAGGTACCAATTGCAGCTAGAACGATATTTCCCTTAGCTATTTTCGCAAAAAATACTCCTATTAAAGTCTGAAAACCAAAAAATGGAAAGCAACCACTAAATACCCCTATAGCTAAACCTTTAGCATTAAAGAAAGGACTTCCATTCTGACTCCTAAATAATGATAGAATTTTCTTATAGGTAATATCTCTTTTAAATCTCATTCAGAAAGAAAATTTCAAAATTAAATTCTTGATAATCTTACTTAATTATCCATAACAAAGCGAGAGATGGATTCGATAGTTACTACAGAAGATACAATAGCCGCAATTGCTTCAGCTATAAGTATTGGGAAGGGAGGAGTTGCGATAATCAGAG
>CACGPQ010000002.1 GCA_902574955.1 uncultured Synechococcaceae cyanobacterium | reverse complement strand
ATATAAAGCTAATTGTAATAAGTTATTTTTGATAACATGGTCAACGAAAATTTAGTTAAAGATGTAGTAAAAGAGCCTTACAAATATGGTTTCGTTACTGATATTGAAACTGAAAAAATAGAAAAGGGATTAAATGAAGATATCATAAAATTAATTTCACAGAAAAAAGAAGAGCCAAAATTTCTTCTCGATTTTAGATTAAAAGCCTTTAAAAAATGGCAAAAAATGAAAGAGCCTAATTGGGCAGCATTAGGATATAAAAAAATTGATTATCAAGATATTATTTATTACTCTGCTCCTAAGCAAAAAGAGAAAATTTCTAGCTTAGATGAAGTTGATCCGAAACTTCTTGAGACTTTTGACAAATTAGGAATACCCCTCACTGAACAAAAAAAACTCACAAATGTAGCAGTAGATGCTGTCTTTGATAGTGTTTCTATAGCCACAACTTTTAGAGAAGAACTTGCTGAGCATGGAGTTATATTTTGCTCAATTAGTGAAGCAGTAAAAAATCACGCGGATTTGATTGAAAAATATTTAGGTACAGTAGTTCCAGCTAGTGATAATTATTTTGCAGCACTAAATTCTGCAGTTTTTAGTGATGGTTCTTTTGTTTATATCCCAAAAGGTGTTACCTGCCCTATGGATCTATCTTCCTACTTCAGAATTAATAGTGGAGATTCAGGACAATTCGAAAGAACACTAATCATTGCTGAAGAATCAAGTTCTGTAAGTTATCTAGAAGGTTGTACAGCTCCAATGTTTGATACAAATACCCTACATGCAGCAGTTGTAGAGCTTATAGCCTTAGATGACGCCTCAATAAAATATTCAACAGTACAAAATTGGTATGCTGGTGATGAAAAAGGTACTGGCGGAATTTTTAATTTTGTCACAAAGAGAGGGAAATGTTTAGGAAAGAGAAGTAAAATTAGCTGGTCTCAAGTTGAAACAGGGTCTGCAATAACATGGAAATATCCTAGCTGTCTTCTTTTAGGGGAAGAATCTGTAGGAGAATTTTATTCAGTGGCTCTCACCAATAATCTTCAGCAAGCAGATACCGGCACAAAAATGATCCATATTGGTCCTAAGACCAAATCAACTATTGTTAGCAAAGGTATTAGTGCAGGTAACTCAAAAAATAGCTATAGAGGTCTTGTCAAAATGGGAACAAAAGCTACTGGATCAAGAAATTACAGTCAATGTGATTCAATGTTAATAGGAGATCAAGCTTCTGCAAATACATTCCCTTACATCAAATCTCAACAACCCAATTCTGAAATTGAACACGAAGCAAGCACATGTAGAATCTCAGAAGACCAACTTTTTTATCTCCAAAGCAGAGGTATAGAATTTGAGGAAGCAGTATCTATGATGGTCAGCGGTTTTTGCAGAGATGTATTTAATCAATTACCTATGGAATTTGCTGCTGAAGCAGATAAGTTACTGGCACTTAAACTAGAGGGATCAGTAGGTTAATTAATCAATTTCTAAACTGAAATGCAAAGTAAAATGAAAGAATCAGATCCAATTTTAGAAGTTGAAAATCTCTCTGCATCTACTGATAATCTTCAAATTTTAAAAGGGGTTTCACTTACTGTCTATCCTGGAGAAATCCATGCCATTATGGGAAGAAATGGATGTGGCAAAAGTACTCTTTCTAAAATCATTGCAGGACATCCTTCGTATAATATTACAAATGGCGACATAAAATTTTTAGGTGAAAACATCAAATCTCTAGAACCTGAAGAGAGATCTCAATCAGGAATTTTTCTTGGTTTTCAATATCCAATTGAGATTCCAGGTGTAAGTAATCTTGAGTTTCTTAGAGTTTCAACTAATGCTAGAAGGAAATTCCTCAACAAAGAAGAATTGGATACTTTTGATTTTGAAGAATTAGTTAAAGAAAAATTAGAAATTGTGAAAATGGATCACGCATTCCTATCAAGGAGTGTAAATCAAGGTTTTTCCGGAGGTGAAAAAAAAAGAAATGAAATTCTGCAAATGGCTTTACTTGAGCCCAAGATAGCAATATTAGATGAGACCGATTCTGGTCTAGACATCGATGCTCTAAGAATAGTGGCATCAGGAATTAAAAAAATATCTAATGAACAAACTGGAATTATACTTATTACCCACTATCAAAGATTATTGGATGAAATTAAACCAAATTATGTCCATGTTATGTCAGACGGAAAAATCATAAAAACTGGTGAGAGTGATCTTGCTCTAGAGCTTGAGGAAAAAGGGTATGAATGGACTGATAACTTTATAAAAGAGACCTAAACAAATGGAAATTATTGAAAAAATAAAAACTTTTAAATCGAATGATAACTTAACAGAAATACAAAAAATCTGTCTTCATAAATTACAATCAAGCCCTCTCCCTAATCCCAAAAGTGAACTATGGAGACTTTCAAATAAATCAAAATTGTCAAACTTTTTAGATTACTCAGTTAATGAAAAAGATTCAAAATTTGATATACCATATCCTAAAAATTCTCAAAATACTATTAGATTAATAATTGGTGAAAATTGCCAAATTAAATTAATAGAGAAAAATTATTCAATACAGCAATTAAGTGAGGATGAATTACAAAAATATATCAAGGAACAGATATCTTTTTTTAAGGTAAACGAAAATTGGAGTGAACTACTAAATCTGTCTTTAAGTTGTAAAAATAATATTTTGGGATTAAAAATAAATGGATCAAAAATTCCTCCTATTGAAATTTTTAGTCATGCATCAAGTAATTCTTTAAACGCAAAAACTCTCGTAATATTTTTAGAAAAAAATTGTGATGTTGAATTATTACAAGTAAATCTTGGTAAAGAAAACTCTTCATTATCTCAAACAACTTTCTTTTGCTTGAAAGAAAATAGTTCCGTAAATCATGGTGTTGTTTCTTACGGTGAAAACAGATCCAATCTATTAAATTCTCTCAATGTAATTCAACAAAAAAATAGTTCATACAACTTAGGATCTTTACATTTCAAATTCAATTACGCGAGATTTGAAATTAGTATTAAACAATCTGCGGGAAAAGCTAAAACAAATATCAAAGGTATGCAAATAACAAAAAAAGATGAGCAAATTTCGACCTATACAAAAATAGAATTTAATGGCCCAAATGGATTTCTAGATCAAATTAATAAATCACTTGCTGATGATAAATCACATGCAATATTTGAAGGTTCAATAATAGTTCCGCAAATTGCTCAGAGAACTGATGCTTCCCAATTAAGCAGAAATTTACTTTTATCAAATCTCGCACAAATAGATACCAAACCTCAATTAGAAATAATTGCTGATGATGTCAAATGCAAACATGGAGCTACAATTTCGCAACTAAATGAAGAAGAACTTTTTTATATGCGAACAAGAGGGATCACATTAACAGAAGCAAGTAAACTACAATTAAGTTCTTACTTTCAAGAAATAATTTCATTTATTCCCATTTCAAAAGATAAATGGGATTTGCTTGATAAACTTTTAAATGAGAATTAATGGAAACGATTCAAAATTTTCCTGAAATAACGAAGAAAGACTTTCCTCTTTTAAATAAGAACTTAAAAAGTAATGAGCAAATTATTTATTTAGACCATGCTGCAACCACACAAAAACCAATACAAGTCTTACAAAAAATTGATGAATATTACAAAAACTTTAATGCCAATGTACATAGAGGGGCACATCAATTAAGTGCTAAAGCAACAGAAGAATTTGAAAATGCACGATATTTAATTAGCAAGTATATAAAAGCGAATTCAGCAAAAGAAATTATTTTCACAAGAAATGCTACTGAGGCAATCAATCTAGTAGCTAAATCATGGGGCGAATATTCATTAAAAGAAAACGACGAAATTCTCTTATCAATTATGGAGCATCATAGCAATATTGTTCCATGGCAAATGGTTGCAGCAAAAAATAAATGCAAATTAAAATTTATAGGTATAGATAAAGATGGGAAATTAGATATAGACGACTTTAAATCAAAACTAACATCTAGAACTAAACTTGTTAGCCTAGTACATGTTAGTAATACTCTAGGTTGCTGTAATCCAATCAAGGAAATAACTAAATTAGCTAAACAAAAAGGTTCTTTAGTGTTAATAGATGCATGCCAAAGTTTGGCTCATCAAAAAATGGATGTGATTGATCTTAATATAGATTTTTTAGCTGGATCAGGACATAAACTATGCGGTCCTACAGGTATTGGTTTCCTCTGGTCAAGAAAAGAAATCCTAGAAGAAATTCCTCCTCTCTTTGGAGGTGGTGAAATGATTCAAGATGTTTTTGAAGAGACAAGTACTTGGGCAGAACTGCCACACAAATTTGAAGCTGGAACTCCAGCCATTGCAGAAGCAATAGGTCTTGCAGAAGCAATTATTTATATTAATAATATTGGATTGAATGAAATTCATGAATATGAAAAGAATATTACTAAATATTTATTTGAAAAATTAAATCAAATAGAAAATATTGAAATCATAGGTCCATCACCGGAGATAGATCCAGACAGAGCCTCACTTGCTACCTTTTATATAAAAAATATACATTCAAATGATATTGCTGAAATTCTTGATTCAAAAGGAATATGCATAAGAAGTGGCCACCATTGCTGTCAACCTCTTCACAGATACATTGGAATTAAATCAACAGCTAGAATCAGCATGAATTTCACAACTAATAAGGAAGAAATTGATATGTTTATAGAAAAATTAAAAGATACTATTGATTTTCTAAAAATCAATTCTTAAATATTCAAAGCATTTTTTAAAAATTCCTGCGATTTTTGCATTACTACTTCTTTATTTTCAATATTTCTAAAACCATGCCCTTCATTATCAAAAAAAATAACTTCTGAATATTTATTTTTCTGAATCAAAATTTCTTGAATTTTTAAAGTTTGTTTATAAGAAATAACTGTATCTTTTTTTCCATGAAACAATAAGATAGGTTTTTTTATTTTGTTAATTTGATTTATTGGGGATCTATTTATGTAATCATCCAAATGTTCTTCATAATTACCTAATAAAGATCTTAAATAATCTTTTTCAAACCTATGGGTGTTGTAATGCATATCCTTCAAATCAATGACAGGATATTTACAAATTGCTGCTGAAAAAATAGACCCATTTAATAAACAATTCAGGGCAGTTAACCCACCAGCACTATTCCCAAAAATTACTACTTTTTCACTATCAACTTGATTTGATTTAATCAATTCAAGAGCTAGTGCTTTGCAATCATAAGAATCAACAATGCCCCATTTATAATTCAACCTCTCTCTATATGCTTTGCCAAATCCTGATGATCCTCCATAATTGACTTCAGCAACAAAAAATCCCTTAGACGTCCAATATTGAACTTCAGAATTATATGATCCATCAAAACATGAAGTTGGTCCGCTATGTGCTCTAACAAGGAGCGGTGGCTTTTCAAAATTTTCAACAAGCGGCCTATAAAGAAAAGAATGAGTAGATTTATCTTCAAAACCTTTAAACCAAAAAGATTCAGGTTTTGAACAATCTTTTATATATTCAGCATTTATTTCCTCAAAAACATTAGATAAAACTTCCTTTTTATAATCAATTTCAAGAAAATTTCCAAGAAAATCAGATCCATTACCTTTCAAAACTACTTTCTTCTTAAAAACACTAAAATCACTTATTGAGGTAAAAGGAGTGGAAAATTCTTTAACGAATTGAAGATCTTTATATTGTTCAACTACTAAATTATTTTCTTTTTTTGCTAAACAAAATAAATCTTTTAAATCCCCTGAAAAAAATGTTATGCCTGAGACCCACTGCGGTACTCCATATTCAACAAAATTTCTCTCTACTCTTTTCTTAATAAAAATATTCTCAATTTTACTAGCATCTAAAAACAATAAGTTCCACCATCCAGAACTATCTTCAGAACATACTAAAAGAGTTTCACTTATCCAATAAGGTTGAAAAAAAGAAACGTTTTTTTTTGCATTAATCAGCTTATCTGAGAATTTTTTTATTTTTATTATCTCTCCATCTAAACCAATTTGAGCAAAACAAAGATCATTTTTTTCCCAGGGCATGTATGGAGAATCCCACTCGACCCAAGAAAGTAAGCTAACAGATGTATTAGAAGATAATTCTCCAGCAAAATTTTTAAATTTTTTTATTCGATAAATATCTTGTTTAGTTTTTTTTAAGTTTAAAGAAAATAAGTAATCTCTATTATTTATTTCACAAATACCATACAAAAAAAATTTTTGAGAAATAACAAATGAAGAATCGAAATTTCCATCAATTGATTTAGATAGTTGTCTCGGTTCTTGAACTGAATCGAGATATTTTTTTTGACTTCTATAGTTTGAGGCTACCTCTTTAAAAATTTGAAACCATACTGCTTTGGTAATCTGATCTATCCATACCAAATAAAAATTATTTTTTAAATAAATGCATTTATAAGATTTACCACCATATCCATGAAAGTTATTTTTAATATTATATTTTTTACTTGTTAATTTCTGAGGAAACGCCTCTTTTTCATTAAATGGTCTTGCAAAAATAGCATTTTCATTTTGACCTTCACCAACATTATCAATCCAAAAAATGATATTCCTAACAATAGTTAATTCCTTAAGAGATTTTTTTTTAAATACAGTTTGCTTAATTTTTAACTGATCATCATTACTCATTTAAAAAAACTATAAAGAATGCAAATTAAAGTGCTAGTATTTTTATAGCTAAACTCTTATGTAAAAACCTTTTTTTTTAACGTGGCAAACCATTTTTCACAACTTGCAAAAAAGTCAAGAACAAATGGGAACTCAGAAAAAATTGCGAAAGAACAAACAGGTAAGCCATCTCTAGACATTTATAAACTTGGTGATGATGTATTAAGACAAAATTCCAAAAGAATAACTAAAGTTGACGAATCGATTAGAAAACTTGCTAGAGAAATGCTTCAAAGCATGTATGCAGCTAAAGGAATTGGACTTGCTGCACCTCAAATTGGAATCAACAAAGAGCTTCTTGTCATAGACGTAAATTTTGAAGATTCAGCAGCAGAACCTTTAATATTAATCAATCCAGAAATTACAGACTTTGGAACAACCCTTAATTCATACGAAGAAGGCTGCTTGAGTATACCTGGCGTCTATTTGAATGTAGTAAGACCATCAACTATAAAATTAAAATTTAGAGATGAAATGGGACGACCACGTAAAATGAAAGCAGATGGACTTCTCGCGAGGTGTATTCAACACGAAATGGATCACTTAAATGGGATACTATTTGTAGATAGAGTTACATCGAAAGATGATTTGAACAAAGAACTTTTAAAAGAAGGGTTTAACGAAAAAGACGTTATCTCAATTTAATAATTTAATGACTGAAACAACAATATTTCAAAAAATCATTAATGAAGAAATACCCTGCGATAAGCTTTATGAAGATAAGTTTTGTATTGCGTTTAATGATATTCAGGCACAAGCTCCAGTACATTTTTTAGTGATTCCTAAAAAGCCAATAATCAGTTTATTAGAGTGTATTGAGCAAGATGCAAATTTATTAGGGCATTTACTTTTTGTTGGTAGCAAAATAGCTAAATCAAAAAATTTAAGTAATTGGAGAACAGTAATTAACACTGGGGCTGAATCTGGACAAACAGTTTTTCATTTACATATTCATTTTTTATCTGGAAGAAAAATGAATTGGCCTCCAGGGTAAAACTCTCGAAAGAAATATTAATGGGTTATAAATAAATAAAAACAAAAATGAATACTCCAGAGTCTTTAAATACAGAATCTAAAAATTTATTCAATTTAATTTCAAAAAATTGGGAAAAGCTAGATGATTCACTCAAAACTAAGTTAATAAAAATTTGGAACGTTTTAACTTACAAATGGCAATTACAAATTTTATTTAATTTACCTTTTCTACTATGGTGGGCATTTGATAAATCTTTTCCAAAAGTTCATGAATTTGATGCAACAATCCTGAATTACTTGAATTTACCTGACTGGGCACTTTCATTTATTGGCTTTGGTCAATAGACTGCTAAAAGTTATAATTTATTTCATAACATTAGTCGAGTAATGAATAAAGCAGTTAATAATAAATCCAAAATACTGTACCAATTACAAAAATTAAGGAAGTTATCTCAGCCGTTTTTTCTTCCCATAGATCAATGTAATGGATTCCAATTCGTATGGCTTTTGATTTCTCTTTTATTTTGTGTTGGTGGAGTAGTACTTGTTGGTCTTACAGGAATAATAAGTTTTTTTGAAAGCTTTCAACCAATTTTTCTTGAAAAGTATTTCGGAGGTGTAGTAAGTACTGTCAATTCAATTTGGGCTGGGAGTTGGGGATTGCTTTTCTCTGCATTATTTCTAATTGGATCAGGAAGCTTTTTTAGCTTAAGACGTCAATTAAAAAACCGTAGATGGTTACATTGGTTATTTCTTGCGATAATTGTATTAATGCTTTTAGCTGTAAACGGAATAAACGCAGGTATTGGATTTATTGCAAGAGATTTAACAAATGCTTTGGTAGAAAAACAAGAAGATGGATTTTATCGGATATTGGGGATTTACGCTTGTTGTTTTGCTGTGGCTCTACCAATACGGGTTTCCCAAATATTTTTTACATATAAGTTAGGAATAATTTGGAGAGAATGGCTTTCAAAAAGTCTAGTCAAAGATTATATGACTAATAAAGCTTATTACCAGTTAAATCCCAATGATGAAGAACAAACGGATGTAGATAATCCCGATCAAAGAATCACAGATGATACCCGAGCTTTTACCGGGCAAAGCCTCTCTTTCACATTAGGTATTTTTGATGCCCTACTAACATTTTCACTCAATATTCTTATTTTATGGAGTATTAGTACAACACTTACTTTTTCTTTATTTGGTTACGCCACTTTTGCAACTTCTATCCTCTTAATTGCTGGAAAAAATCTTGTAAAGATTGACTTTGATCAACTCAGATATGAAGCAGATTTTCGATATGGCTTAGTACATATTCGAGATAATGCTGAATCAATAGCCTTTTACTCTGGGGAGAATCCTGAGCAAAGTGAAACTGAAAGACGCTTAGGAGAAGTGGTGAGAAACTTTAATTTACTGATTATATGGAGAGTAATAATAGACGTCATGAGAAGATCCATTAATTATGCTGGAAATTTCTTTCCATATTTAATAATGGCAATCCCTTACTTTAAAGGTGATATTGATTATGGACGCTTTATTCAGGCAAGCTTTGCATTTGGAATGGTTGAAGGTTCGTTATTTTTCATTGTTAATCAAATCGAAGAACTTGCAAAATTTACTGCTGGTATTGGCAGATTAGAAGGATTCCAATCAAAAGTTGAATCCATTAGTCAAACCAACCCAACAAGCAATCAAAATGTTATTTCAGATTACCCCTCAATTCTTATTAATAATGCAGACCTTTGCCCACCAGGATCAAATAAAACAATAATTAAAAATTTAAATTTAAGCATCGAGAATAATCAATCACTTTTGGTAGTAGGACCATCTGGGTGCGGAAAAACATCTTTACTAAGAATGATTAGTGGTTTATGGGAACCCGATCAGGGAGTAATTAAAAAACCAAAAATTGGGGAATTATTATTCATTCCTCAAAAACCATATATGCTACTTGGTTCTTTAAGGGAACAATTATGTTATCCCACAGAAGTCAAGAAATTTAGTGATGAACATCTTACTTCTGTACTTCATGAAGTAAATTTAAAAACTTTAGTGGATCGGTATCCTAATCTTGATATCAAACAAGATTGGCCACGAATTCTTTCCTTAGGCGAGCAACAAAGATTAGCTTTTGCAAGACTCTTACTAAATTCTCCAAGATTTGCAGTACTTGATGAAGCAACAAGTGCTTTAGATATTAACACTGAAAAAAAACTATATGGTTTACTTAAAGAAAGAGAACTTTCTCTTATTAGTGTTGGACATAGACCTAGCTTGAAAGATTTTCACGAGAATATTTTAGAATTAAATGGACAGGGAGACTGGAAATTATTGACTTCTGATAAGTATAATTTTAAGGATTAATAAAAAAAAATGAATTCAAAAGAAGAACAAACTAACTCAGAAGTAACTAATCTAGAGAATGAGAGTTTTATAGAACAGCAGAAAGATCCAAATTATATCAATGAACAAATTGGAGATAATCAATTAGGTGAAAAATCGATAGAAATTAAAGATGAATATAAATTTGGATGGAGTAGTTATTCTGAAAAAACTAATGGAAGATTTGCAATGATTGGCTTTCTTTCAATAATATTGATTGAACTATTTAGTCAACAATCGTTTTTAAAATGGGCAGGAATCCTATAATTAATCATCAAATCTAGAACTGTTATCTCTAGGTTTTTTCCTATTTGTTCCAACGTTATATCTACTATTTTGATTTTTTGAACTTGATCTAGCTGAAGAGCTTACTCTACGAGTCTCAGGTGGTTTTTTAGCTTGATTAGCATCTTTAAATGAAGCATCTTCTACTTGAGCTGTTGAAGTTTGCTGTCTAATAGGGGATCTAGTAGGTTTCTTTCTTAATGGAGAAGAATCAGCAGAAGGAGAGCTATTATCTTGGCTAGAAACTCTACGATTCATTCTGGGTCTTGACCCTGTTTTAACTTCATCGCGAGATAAATTTCTTCTTTCACCAAAGTTATTTGTTTCTGGTTTTTTCCTATCTCTATCTTCAGAAGTCTGTCTTCTCCTTCTTATAGGCTCGTCATTTTCAAACTGACTTATCCTTGTAGATGGCCTACTTCTACTTGCTGCAGCAGAGGGTATGGCTCTTGAAACATTCCTCCTCCGAGATCTCCCCTCCATATAGTCTTCTTCAAATTCATCTTCTTGAGGTTTAAATCTTCTAGATGGACTTTCCGATTCTTCAAACCTATCATAATCGTCATTAAATCGACCTCTAGAATTTCTTGGAACATCAGAAATAGGATCATCATCAAAATAAGATGACCTTCTAGCTTGATCAGTAGCAACTCCCCTCAATCGCACACTTTCATATGCGAAAAAAACTGTAGTTCCTGCTAATAAAAACTGACCAAACTGAAGGATAGGATCTAACCTCCAGCCTTGAAAAAATAATATTCCTCCGCACAAAAGTCCAATTGCTGCGAAGAAAACATCATAATCCCGCGCCAAGGCAGGCTTAAAGGACCTCAAAAAATAAAGGCCTCCTCCACATACCGCGAGAACTATACCAACAATACTGGCCCAATTGAGACTAGCATTGACCACATTCTTTCTCCAAAAATTTATTTTTTAAAGGGTTAGTTATATCCCCTATATATATAGTGTACTTAAAACTTCTACAAAAACTAGCGTCTTCCAGTAGAAGTACGATCGAGGGAATCTTTCTGGCTGACAAAAATCAAAAATGCAGTGGCTGGAATAACGATAAGTAAGGCAGCAGCAATAAAACTACCTATCATTCCCACTGCGGAATTATTTGCAACTTCAGCAGAAATATCTGCGGCTAGTAATAAATTTGAGATTTGAAACACTTTTTAAATATTAAATTCTCAATTTATAATACGAATTAAATACGTTTCAATGGGTTGTTTATTAAGATGAATTAAATAATTGTGATTTCCTTGCTTGTAAACTCTCTTCAAATTTTAGATATTAGTTTAGGAATTTCTCTTTCATATCTAACTATAGTTTTTCTAATAAGATTAATACTTACTTGGTACCCAAAAATTGATTTAAGTAAAGGTTTATGGTTATTAGTTTCAATACCATCGAACACTATTCTTAATTTAACAAGAAAACTAATTCCTCCTATTGGAGGCGTTGATGTTGGACCCGTAATTTGGATCGGAATTATAAGCTTTTTAAGAGAAATATTAGTCGGTCAGCAAGGCCTTATAAAACTTGCATTGCATACACATATTTCATAGAAATCTTTTAATTATTTCTCAGTAATTTGGCAATAATTCTTCTTCTACATATTTAGTATGTATCTTACCCTGCTTAAATTTAGATTTATTCAGTAAGGTTAGATGAAAGTTAATTGTTGTAGGAATACCAGTTACTGCACATTCATTTAAAGCCCTATTCATACGTTTAATTGCAGTATTACGATCCTTTCCCCAGACTATTAATTTACCAATTAATGAGTCATAGAAAGGAGGGATTTCATAGCCTGTATAGACATGACTATCCACCCTTACACCAGGGCCACCAGGAGGAAGCCACCCAGTTATTTTTCCGGGTGATGGTCGGAAATTATGAGAAGGATCTTCAGCATTGATTCTACATTCAATGGCATGACCGTTTAAATGGATATCATCCTGATTAAATTCCAAGTTTGCTCCGCTTGCGATTTTAATTTGCTCAGCTATTAAATCAACTCCTGTAACCATTTCAGTAACAGGATGTTCAACTTGAATCCTAGTATTCATCTCCATAAAATAAAAATTATTATAATCATCAACTAAAAATTCAACTGTCCCCGCCCCTTCGTAGCCGATACTTTTTGCAGCAGCAATAGCTGCGTTCCCCATTTTTTTTCTTAGCTCAGTATTAATTGCAGGACTAGGAGACTCCTCTAGTAATTTCTGATGTCTTCTTTGAACTGAACAATCGCGCTCTCCTAAATGAACAACATTACCCGACCTGTCGGCCAAAATTTGAATTTCTACATGTCTTGGCTTCTTTATAAATTTCTCCATATATAAACCATCATTACCAAAAGCTGCTTCTGCTTCGCCTTGAGCTGCTTTAAACATTTTTTCTAGATTATCAGGGTTTTCAACCAACCGCATACCTCTTCCACCTCCTCCAGCAGTGGCTTTAATAATTACCGGATAGCCAATATCATCTGCCAATTTATAAGCCTTATCAACATTTGATAACAAGCCTTTACTACCAGGTACTGTTGGAACTCCAACTGCTTCCATAGTTTCTTTAGCTGTAGATTTATCTCCCATAGATCTAATAGCTTTAGGAGATGGGCCAATAAAAACTATGCCGTGATCATTACACATCTCAGCAAATTTATCATTTTCCGCAAGAAATCCATAACCAGGATGAATAGCATCAACTCCTCTCGATGTAGCAGCAGCAAGTATATTTGGAATATTTAAATAACTTTTATTACTTAATGAATCTCCTACGCAAACCGCCTCATCAGCAAGCTGAACATGCAATGCTTTTTTATCTACAGTGCTAAAAACTGCAACGGTTGCAATACCTAGTTCTCTACAACTTCTGACAATTCGTAAAGCTATTTCTCCACGATTAGCAATTAAAACTTTTTCAACCATTATGAAAATAAAATTGAAGAAATGAAATGACTTAAAATAAAAAATTATTTGCCAAAGTATTCAACAAAATTTTTTAGAGATCAGAGGACATTTTTTACAATACAACCTAAAACGTTATATATGTATAAATATTTGTTTTATGCAATAGAACAATTATTCATCATATTCAAAAAAACGCTTTTCGAACTACATCCTTAATTCAGCCAATAATGTATGATATTTTTAAGGTTTAGACATCCGCCGATGCTCGAAAACCCTTTGCGGACGTGGCGGAATTGGTAGACGCGCACGTCTAAGGAGCGTGTGGCTTCGGCCTTGCGAGTTCAAGTCTCGCCGTCCGCATTTAATGTATTTTGTTTTAACTGCAATGAAAAACAAATCAGTTGCAGTAGTTATAGTTTCCAATGGTCCTGGTGAATTAACTACATGGGTACATCCTGTAGTGGATGAGCTTAACAAAATAAGTAAATCACTATGTGATGACGATAAACTCGATTTCTCTCTTAGGTTAGTCCTTGTTCCTTGCCCAAATGCCACTGGTAAAGAATTTTTAGTTGCAAATTCATGGAATAAATTCGAATTAATTACAAAATCCAAAAGTTTTTGGAAATTATTGATAAATCCACATTCTTTTGCGAATTGGCCAAAAAAAGGGGTGGTTATTTTCCTTGGTGGGGATCAATTTTGGAGCGTTTTATTAGCTAAAAGATTAGGTTATTTAAATATCACATATGCAGAATGGGTTTCGCGATGGCCTCAATGGACCAACAAAATTGCTGCTATGAATTTAAAAGTAAAAGAGTTAATACCTAAAAGATATAAATATAAATGTAAAGTCATTGGCGATTTGATGGCAGATATCAAACTTAATAGTGAAAGATCATTATGCAATAAAGAAAAACGCTACATTGCATTGTTACCTGGTTCTAAGAAAGCAAAGCTTTCTGTTGGAATTCCTTTCTTCTTAGAAGTTGCAGATCATATTGTTCAAGAAAATAAAAATATAAATTTTATAATTCCCATTGCCCCAACTACTAATAAAAGTGAATATTTATTTTTTCAAAGCGACAAAAATCCAATTGCTAAATATTACTCATCAAAAATTAAAACAATTAAAAACTTCAAAGACTCTCGTTTTGATTATTTAATTAAAACATCAAAAAATACAAAGATTTATCTAATCAAGAAACATCCTTGCTATGAAATATTAAAAGAATGTGATCTCGCAATTACAACTGTAGGAGCAAATACTGCAGAATTAGCAGCAATTGGTCTCCCAATGTTAGTGGTTCTGCCAACTCAACATTTAAATATGATGAATGCTTGGGATGGTATTTTTGGAGTAATTGGAAAAATTTCATTCATAAATAGATTCTTAACTTTTATAATTAAAAATTTCTATTTTAAAAAAAAGAAGTTTTTTGCTTGGCCAAATATTAAAGCTAAAAGAATGATTGTCCCTGAAAGGATAGGTAATATTTCGCCAATAAAAATTGCAAGAGAAGTATTATTTCTTATTAAAAGTAGAGATCACTTAAAAAGTATTAGGGATAATCTAAACAAAGAAAGAGGAGATAAAGGTGCTGCAAAAAAACTTGCTTATATAATTGTTAATTCAATAAAAAAACTTTAACAATTACCAGGGATCATCAATTTCAAACTTTTCTGATTTTTTATTATCTTGAACTAAATTTTGTTCATCTAGTGGTTCAATATCTAAAGTTTCAGTTGCATTTTGAATTGGTCTTTTCGAAGCTAAATTAGTAGTTGATTGTTTCTTTTGCTTAAAATCAATATTATTTTTTTCATCTATTTGATTAACACTATTTTGATTCTCGATCTGATCAGAATCATCATTATCCATGTATAGCTTTTTTCTGTTATTTATTTCCTCTGGAGAACCCTTTAATTCAACATATTCAAGTTCATCTTCATAATCATCTTCATAATCGTCTTGTTCAACAACTTCTTCATATTCCTCGACCAAATTGTTTGGCTGTTCTGATTCAGAGCCTGAAAGTAACTGATTCTCAACAGGTACAAGATTTGCTGAGTATCCATTTGCTTCCCTTTCATCCCATGAAGAACCCCCGACTCCAAGTTTCTCAAGTAGTCCACTACTTAGCTGCTTCAATTTCTCTTCTGCTCCTTCATAAACAATAATCCTATCTGTACCACTACTTACAATTTCCTCAACAGGTATTTCCCAAGTACTTAAAACCCCCTCACCTAAAAGCGGAACACCAACAGCACCCATAACAAGAGATATCAAATCCCCAGTCTCAATATCAAAAGAAAAGCCAAGAACTCTTCCTAAAAGTTGTCCGGATTCTGTAATCACTTGACAATTAATTACCTTCCCATATCTTTCTGGAGAAAAACTCTCACTTAGTGAATCTAGGGAGTCAACTAATATGACATCTCCAACTTGCTTTATACTTTCTAAAGGCATCCATTTTGGCAAACCTGGTAAAAATCTTGTAAGTGGGTTATCTCTAAGTCCCAAAGCGACCACCTCTCTTCTATCGATATCAACAACAACTTCGCCAACTACGCCTAGCCGCCTCCCAGTATCAGTAGTTATCACTTGTGTACCCATTAATTCTGCCCTTAACCATAAACGTTCGCTAGGAACTGAGTTAGGGAGATTATTTTTAGCAGATGTGTTAGACAAGCTCATAAATTTCTTTTTATCATTCTGACGTATAAATTTAAAAAAGTGTGTTTATGCAGCATTTGGTAACCCAAGAACTTGAGTATTAGCACCTCTTGCTTGCGCAACCCCAATTGTTCGTTCAGACGCACTAATCATAGGCCTTCTATGACTTACGACTATAAATTGAGCATTTGATGACTGATTCGATATTAGTTTTGACAACCTTTCAACATTAATACCATCTAAAAAACTATCAACCTCATCTAATGCATAAAAAGGTGAAGGTTTATACTTTTGCAAAGCAAATAAAAAGCTTAAAGCAGTTAACGATTTTTCACCCCCTGACATAGAGGCTAATCTTCTGACATTTTTTCCCTTAGGATGAGCTACTAAAGTTAATCCTCCTTCTAAAGGAGAATTAGGATTTTCAAGTTGAAGAAATCCATCTCCATCAGATAAATTTGCAAAAATTTCTCTAAAGTGTCTATCAACTTCTGTAAATGCTTGCATAAAAGCCTCCTGACGCATCGTAGATACAGTTTCTATTCTCAGCAATAATTCAGATCTTTCATTAGATAAAATTTCTAACTTTTCTCGCAAACCATTTAATCTCTCAATTAATTCTTCTAGTTCATCAAGAGCCAACATATTAACAGGTTCTAAGCTTTGTAGTTTTGCATTTATGATCGAAATTTCTGATTGCAAAGATTCAAGACTCTTCCCTTCATACTCTCCAAACTGCGGGAAAGGATTAGGTAGATCTTTTTTATAGTTTTCTAATTTTATTTTCTCGCTCCTCATCTCTTCTTTAAGAGAATGCATATCCCTTTCAAGATATTCAAGCTTCAACAGATAGTTATTATATTCTTGCCTTTTATTTGAAATAGAAGAGTTTAATTCATCTCTTTTCCTTCTCAATAAACCTAAATCCTTCTCTAGAGAATTTTTTTGATTATCGAGATCTAATAGATCTTTTTTAAATTCATCTCTTTTTTCTATCCATTCACTATGAGCAATTGCTAGTTGTTTAATCGATTCCTGCAAATTTTTTTCTTGAAGTAAAGTAATTTTTAATGAATTATTGATACGTTCTTTATTTAAAGCAAACTGATTCTTTTTATCTAGTAATGTATCTCTCTCCTTAATAAGTAATTCAAGCTTTTTATCAAGATTATTAAAATCGTTATTAAAAGCTATTAATGATGATTTTTGATTTTTTTCATAATTTAACTTTTGAATGGTTCGCAATTGATCAAACCTATCATGATAAGGCTTCAATGCATTTTTTAAATGATCTAACTCGTTTACTAATAAATTATTAGCAGTATCAAGTTTATTTAATCTCGATTTACAATCCTCAATTCTTTGCGAGACCGTCTTAAGTGAATCTTGATTTACTTCAATTTCTTTATTAAATGAGGCACAATCCTCAATTATTTGACTACGGTTAGAATTTAATTTACTAAGTCTATTATTTTTTATTATCAAATCATTATTTGACTCTTTTAAGGCTTCTTCTATAACTAATAATCTTTCTTTTATAGGACTGGAATCATCAATATCATTATTAATTCCAAACCTATAAGCCAAATCTTTATTTAACTTACTACCTCCTGTAATAGCACCACTTGCTTCTAATAATTCACCACTTAAGGTAACCAGCCTATTTTTTTGTGTAGATAACCTAGCTGATGATAAATCTGAAAAAACCAAAGTATCTCCAAAAACATATCGAAAAACATCTGAATAAACCTCATCAAAAGTAATTAGGTTAATAGCTTTATCAATAAATCCATTCTCCCTGTTATTTTCAAATCTTGAAATTGCATAATTCTTTTTTTGACTTTTAATTCTATTTAAAGGTAAGAAAGTTAATCTTCCCGCTTTTTTCTTTTTAAGGATTTCAATTGCTTTAGCAGCAATATGATCATTATCAACAACAATTTGTCCTAATCTATTGCCAGCAGCAATTTCTAATGCATATCTATTTTTCTCACTGACCTCTCCAAGTTGAGCTACATAACCATGTATACCCTCTAACCCTGCTTCTAAGAGAATTCTGAGAGCATATGAACCTCTAGATTCGTTTATAGCTTCCTTTCTGCTTTCGAATCTAGATAAATCCTTTTCAAGCCTTAATTGCTCGTTGTTTAGCCTTGATTTAGTTTTAATTAATAAATCAATTTCATTTTTTAAAGAATTAATTTCTAAGCTATTGCTTTCCAAGTTTTTATTCTTTGTATCGGATGTCTCTTTTTTTCTTTGATTTCCTTCAATAAGTTTCTGCTTTTCTAGGACTAAGGAATCAATCTGAGACAATATCTCATCTTTTTGAATACTATTTTGAATAGTTTCTTCTTCAATTTTCCTTTTTTTTATTTCCAAAGGATTGATTTGATTTTTTATATTTTCAAGCTCAGCATTTAATTTGATACTTTGCTTTGAAAATTCACCAGATTCTCCAGCCGCATCAGAAAGTTTTTTTCTGGATAGTTTGTGTTTTAAAGTTAGATCATCAATTTTCAAGTTCAATTGATTTAAAAAAGTATCATCGAAATTTTCTTGTCTCAATTTTTCTGACTCGATATTCCTCTTAGAAATTGCAATTTCATCTCTCTGCTTTTGTAATTTAATACCTTCTTCTTTATTCAAACTTGATATCCTATCAAGTTCTCTCAAGCTAGAATTAATACTTCCAATATCAGAATTCACTTTTATCAAATTATCCTCTCCTTTCTCCTTCAGCTCATCAACCAATATTTTTAAAGCATTTTCTAAGACTGATATTTCTTTACTAATAGATTCTTTTTGTTTATTAAACAATATTTTATTTTTTTCAATTTCACGTTCTTTTTTTTCTATAGACTCAACATGCTTAACTTGTGTATCAAAAATAAGAACTTTCTCTAATTCCCTTATTTGTAGTAGTTTTGCCTTTAACTCTTGATATCGCTTTGCTTTTTCACATTCTTTTTCAAGCTTATTCTTACTAGATTGCAATTCATTTTCTAAAATTTCACATCTTTCTTGCCTTTCGAAAACGTCATTTAATTTTACATTAGTTTGTTCTATTCTTGTATCAAAAAGTGCGACTCCTGCTAATTCATCAATAAGATTTCTCCTCTCCTTATTATTCATTGATACTATTCTTGTTACATCACCCTGCATAACAACATTGCTGCCCTCAGGATCAACACTAATATCTCTTAATATTCTCTGTATTTGTTGCAAGGTACATTGTTTTCCATCAGAAGTATAAGTAGAAGCATAAGAACCACCTGGCATCAGTCTTAATTTTCTAGAAACTACCCATTCGTTTTGACCTTTATTAAGGGCAATTTCTTCTTCTTCTAGTTCCAAAGGCGGAAGGTCCTCTCTGGGAGACCAATCTTGAATATTAAATTTTACCGATACAGATGTTTCTGATGACTTACCCTCTTTAACTTTGGAGTTATTGATTAGATCTGGTAATCTTTCAGCCCTCATCCCTCTACTATTAGCTAGACCTAAACAGAATAAGATTCCATCTAAAATATTACTTTTCCCAGACCCGTTGGGACCCGTAACCACGGTGAATCCTTCTTCAAGAGGAATTTTTACATTTCCCCCAAAAGATTTAAAATTTTCAAACTCGACCTGATTGATATGTACCAATCTCAAGTCTCAATAGCTAAATAAGAATAACTAATTTGCAAAAATTCTCAATAGAAATATTACGTTTATTTATAAATAAATATTAATAATTTTTTCTCAATCTACAAGAATTACCTGAAATTTCAAACAAACCATAAAGAAGTTCACCATCCAAAATGAATCGATAATATCCAGAGTCAAATTTATATGAAACGTTTTTAAATATTCCATGATCAATTCTTTTTACAAACCCTCTATTATCAGAAAGTTCATGTTCTAGCCTGGACAGCCATACAAGTCTATGGTTTGGCTGCTTAGAAATTTCTATAGAAGCTTGATTTAATAAAGGTATTTTTAAAAATTTCCAAGTTAAACAATCTATGCCATTTTCAACAAGAAAATCATAATGAATATCGAAAGATTTGGCAGAATAAACTTTATGTTCAAGCAAAACCCATTTATTCATTATCTATTTGATAAACAAATCGAATCTACTTTCAAAACAAAGTTGAGATAAAGATATATTTTCGTAAAGATGGTTCCTGTTATTTAATTACTTGCATCAGGAACAAATCTTAAAGCAATGAATAATAAACTTCCAGCTCCAGCTATAGCTGCAGCTACTAATCCAAAATCTGTAGGGATTGTGCGAGATGCAAAAATTAATGATGCAAATGTAATATCCATGATAAAATTTTAACTCATTTGATAAATTCAGTAATAGCTTAACAAAACCTTCTTGCAGAACATAGTAGATAAATAAAATGTAAATAAACTTTTATATGTTTTTATTTTATATAAATTGCACAAATCTTTAGATAAGGGTTCCAAATTAAGAAAATAGGGTCTAATCTTAAAATAAATAAGGTTAAATAATGGAGACTTACCATCCTCCCAAAGAAGTAGAAGAAAAAGAAGATAACTCTGAACTTCCTGAAAAAGAAGTTATCTCGGAAAAATGGTTACTTGAAAAAATTGACAGTTTAATACCTTTAATAAAAGAAAAATGGCCTACCATTGCACAACAAACCCTTGAAGCCACAAAAGGGAGTATTGATGATCTAGTTGAAGTAATAGCCAGCCATAGTGGAACCTCAGCAATTGGAATAAAACACCAACTATTTGAAATTGTTGATTCAATAAAAGAAAACAATTGGGAAATATCAGAAAAAATTGAACCTATCGAAAGTCAATTAGAAGAGTTATTAGAAGAACTTAACAATACTCTTAGACCAAAAATTGAAATTCCAATAAGAAAAAAACCACTATTATCTATCGCTATTGCAGCTGGTATTGGTTTACTAATAGGAACTCTCCTAAACAATGGAAGAAAATAATATGGAAAAACCTAAAAATAAAAACTTCGCAAATACAGCTTCTAGAATTTCGGCTATCGCAAGTTCAGTGATGGATTTGCACGTCAGAATAGCTCTTCAAGAAGTGGATAGGGAAAAAAGAAGATTAATTAGTGGTGGAATATTTTTAGCAATTGGAAGCACATTACTATTATTAGTATTAATTTGCATTCATATTATTTTTTATCTTTTTCTAAAAAATTATAATAACTGGAATATTGAATATAATTTATTGCTAATAATATTTATCGATTTATTTCTTGCAGGCTTAAGTTTGAAGCTTGGAGGAAAATTAGCCAAAGGACCATATCTTCCGCAAACATTAGAGGGCTTAGGCAAGACAACAAAGGCAGTTTTAGGCAAAAAATAAATTACCTAATTAAATACTTTATCCATCTACAATCTATCCCCCCATTACTTACTGGAATTTTCAATGAAGATTTCATTTTCAAATATTTTGTTAGTTTTGGATTTCCACTTAACAGCCAAAATTCCCAGCCAGAAAAATTATTCTTTAGGAAAATTCCCATTTGTTCATATAAACAAATCAATTCATTTTCATCGCCCAATTTTTTGCCGTATGGAGGATTACATAGGATGATCCCAGGTCTGCAACTTAATTGGAGTGCTAAAAAATCATTATTTATAAGTTCAATATAATTTTCGAGTCCAGCCAATGATATATTTACACTCGCCTGCTCAAAAACCTTTTTATTAATTTCACAGCCTATTATTGTTGGTAATTTTTCATAATTTATAATTTTATTTTTTGCCTTTTTTTTCTCATTAAGATAAATATCTGTACTAAAGTCCAACCAATTCTCAAAAAGATATACTTGATCAATATTTATGGGAACTCCAAGGAATTGGTTTACTGCCTCAATTAAAAAAGTTCCTGAGCCACACATAAAATCTATTAATGGGACTTTGCCATTCCATTGAGTCATGTTTATCAATCCAGAAGCTAAATTTTCTTTTAATGGGGCATTTCCAATTGCGGGTCTATAGCCTCTTTTGTGTAAGCTTTCCACGCTGCTTTGAAGACTGAGAATTGCTTTATTATTATTTAAATGTAGATGGATTATAAAATCAGGATTATCTAGAGAAATATTTGATCTTTTATTCCAAACTGCCTGTTGCAAATCAGTTATAGAATTTTTGACTTCAAGCGCAGTGAAATGTGTATGACTTAAAGAAGATGTTCTTCCAGTTACTTGAACATTAAACGTTTTATCAAAGTGCAACCAATGTAACCAATCAAACGAATCTCTAACCCCCTCATATAAAGATTGCTTGTCATAGCAATTAAAACTTGCAATTTCTCTATAAAAACGAAAAGCTAATCTGGAATAAAAATGAACTCTATAAAAGGTTTCAAAATCACATTCAAAATTAATAAATCTTTTATAAGTATTAATATTAAAGCCGCCTAAATTTGAAATTTCTTCAGCTAAAGATTTCTCTAGTCCCTCCGGAGCTGATGCCACTACATTCATATACGATAAAACTTAATAAAAAAACTATTCAATAACCATTTTGCCTGTCAGAATATAAATGTCCAATTGGACTAGGTGATCTCAACCGATGTTTCGGACAGCGGTTCGATTCCGCTCAACTCCACTATTTGGGGTTGTAATGGTTTCGACGGGGCATAAGGAAGGTGACTGAAGCCGGCTCGGTTAGAGCAAAAACACAAATGCTAACAAAATCGTTAGTTTCTCCCGTCAAACAGCACCAGTTGCTGCTTGATCCTAAAGGAGATGGGGTTATATCAGCCTTATCAACCAAATGATACGAGGAGTCTGGAAGGACTCCACTTTTTAAATAACTAATAAGTTGTAGTAGATAATTTAGCAGTATGTAAATATTGCTGCAGTTGCCTGTATTAAAAAGAATTTTTTTAATTTTATGGGTATAAATACTGAGAAGATTGATTGCAAATTAATTTATCTTATTAGAAACCCAATTTATGCACGATGGAACCTAATAAAAACTTAGATGACTTAATAATAAATCTGAAACCTAAAGTTATAAGATTTACTGGTGAAAAATTTCCCACTGAACTATGGAATAATGGTTGTCAAATAAAAAAAAATAAAAAGATATCTAGCTAAAAATTTGATTAAATACTTGAAAAAGGATTTGTAGGCATTTTTTTTAAACATTTTTTTGAAAATTCCTCAAGTACTTTAAATTCATTTTTATTTAAATTCCACTTGAATACATTCGATACATCAATAACTTGAGATTTTTTTCGCATTCCAACGAGTGGAATAACTCCTTGATAACAGCACCAATTAATTGCTACTTGCGCTTGGGAAACTGACCTTTGATTTGCAATTCTTTTTAAACACCTCCGCAATTCATATGTTGGTTTTTTATAGTTTTCAAATAATGCACTACGAATAAAACTTTTTTCTTTATTTTCTTCTTTATCTGGATCAATACAAAGTATTCCAAAGGACAAAGGACTATAAGCAAAGAAATCAATATTATTTTCTTCGCAAATTTTTTTTACCTGATATTGTTTTCCTAAATCGGGAGCAAGCAAAGAAAACTGAATCTGAACACTCTTTAGGCTCTGATTTCTTTTTGCCAAGAAATTAATTAATTTCATCAATCTTTTAGGCCCTATATTTGATACGCCTATTTGAAAATCAAAGCCTTCATCTTTTAAATCGCAAAGATTATTCAACAGCCCTAATTCTTGCCAAGGATTGTATTTTGCAGTTGACCAATGTAATTGCACTATATCTAATTTGTTATTAAGTCTTTCTAAACTTTTCAAAAAAGGTTTATTAAAACCTCTGTTACCTATTCTCCAGGGATAGGGTGCCAGTTTGGTTGCTACTTGAATTCTTTTTTTCTTTGCTGAAGGAGTATTTAGTAAAAATTTGCCAATCAATAATTCACTTCTACCCTGAAGATTCCCAGTACCGTAAGAATCTGCAGTATCAATTAGATCGAAACCTCTTCGTAACGCTTCATTATATGTATCACGTAAATCATCATCATTTGAAGATTGGTAATTCCAAAAAAGCTTATTCCCCCAAGACCACGTACCTAATCCAATTCTTTTCTTCACTAGCAAATTTAAATAAGGAACTTTATAAGGTTATCTAAAAATATTAACTTCTTTTAAATATTTCAAAAAATAAGTTTTAAAGCATTAAAAATCAATTTCTCTTGACATTAAGAAATTATTCTCCAAAGTAAGAGAAATAAAAATAAAAAATTGTTCATTACCGTTTGCGGACAAAAAGGGGGGGTGGCCAAGACCTGCACAAGTATTCACCTTGCTAGTGTTTGGCATTCTGAAGGTAAAAAAGTATGCATAGTCGATGCCGATAAGAATAGATCTGCTTTAGCATACGCATCAAGAGGCAATCTTCCATTTCCAGTTTTCCCCGTCAGTTCAGCTGCTAAAGCATCAAGATCATCAGAAATTGTAATAACTGATGGCCAGGCTAGTAGTGATCAAGAAGAACTTAAACACTTAGCGTATGGTTCAGATTTAGTTATCTTACCTACAACTGCAAAAGCAAGATCAGTAGAATTAACTGTTGAACTAGCTAATTTATTGAGCAACTTAAAAGTTAACCATGCAGTAGTAATAGTAAAGGTTGATTTTAGACAGCAAAAAGCAGCGAAACAAGCCAAAGCAGCTCTAGAGAATTTTGGTTTGTATGTTTTTGATACATTTATACCCTTACTTTCAGCGTTTGATAAAGCAGAAGCCTCTGGTAATGCTGTATTTGAAGCTGTAGACGATTTAGGTAGATCAGATCCTCGTCGAATGACGGGCTGGTCTGCTTATTGTTCAATTGCCTCACAAATTCCATGCCTGATTTCGAAGCCCTCATCCGACACCAACAACTTAAACAACCAAAAACCAATCAGCGCTTAAAAGTAGTTGATTCTCCTAATTTTGAAGAAGAAAAATACGAAGAAACAATAATTAGACAATCTGGATTATTAGTTAATTTTTTTGGAGGTTTTATAGGCTCTGTAATTGGAACTTTAACAATACTGTTTCTTTATACAAATGAATATCTACCATTAGATTTACTAAAACTTAAGTAGTATATTCACTATTTATTTCAACATACTTTTTAGAAAGATCGCACCCCCAAGCTGTGCCTTTCGATTCGCCAGAATTTAGATTAATCATAATTTTTACAATATCATCTACTAAATATCTACCTTTCATTCTGGACTTAATATAGTCCGTGACTTTTTGTGGATCATATTTATTTAATTTGCCGTTTTCCAAAATCTGAGCATTTCCTATATATAAGTCAACGTCATTTAAGTTGAATTTAACTCCAGAATTACCTGCAGCAGAAATGATTCTTCCCCAATTAGGATCACAACCATGTATCGCAGTTTTTACCAAGGCAGAATTGCAAATAGATTTCGCTAACATAATTGCATCATCAGTGTTTTTTGCACCTTGGACCATAACTTCTAATAAACAATTTGCTCCCTCTCCATCCCTTGCAATATTTTTTGCCAAGTTTTGACATACAAAATTAATCCCTTTTTGGATAATTGGGAAAAACCTTTTTTCAATTTTCTCTCCTGCATTTATTCCAACAAAAGAATCATTTGTGCTTGTCTCTCCATCAACTGATATTGCATTAAAAGATTTTTTAACCGCAATAGCAATCATTTTGTCCCATTCTTCTTTTTGAATACCCGCATCACAGGTTAGAAAAGCAAGCATTGTAGCCATGTTGGGGTAAATCATTCCTGAACCTTTTGCAAATCCTGCTATTTTTATTTTTCTACCTTGAATAATCGTCTCTATTGACACTTTTTTCAAAGTCAAATCAGTAGTTAAAATTGCTTCTGCTGCATTTTGAAAATTATTACCCTTTAAATCACTAACTAAATTCGGTAAATTTTTTACTAAATCATTTATTTGTATTGGAACACCAATTACACCAGTTGAGCACATTAAAACTTCTTCTTCTTTTATTCCTAAAAGTTCCGCAATCTTTCCTGTAGCAATTTGAAAATGTTGAATGCCAAGATTTCCTGTACATGCATTTGCTTGACCAGAATTAATTAGTATTGCTCTTACAAAACCTGAAGTTGTTTTAATCCTTTCCTCGCAAATATCCACACAAGAAGCGCGAACTATTGATTGGGTAAACATCCCACTAAAAATACTTCCTTTTGGAGCAAGTATTAGTGCTAAATCTTTTTTATTAGAAGCTTTTAACCCAGCAGATATCCCAGCAAAAAGAAACCCCTTGGGTGTTACCTTACTGTCATCAACAAACGACCAATTGGAATCTAACTGGCTCAAACTTTTTGGTATTTTAATTCATACTAACTACTCTTTAATACTAAAGAAACTAAGTAATTAGATTATTATTAATTGTATGGATATTCTTCAAAATTCAAAAAACAACCAAAGAAGGATTGGTTTAACAGGAGGTATTGCAAGTGGGAAGACAACCATAACTAATTACATTAGAAAACATAAAGACATACCAATATTAGATGCAGATCATTTTTCAAAAGAATTAATCAAACCAAACACATATGGATATAAGAAAATATTAGATTATTTTGGAAATAAAATTATTGATAATAAGCGCAATTCAGAAAAGGAAATAAACCGAAAACTTTTAAGGAACATTATTTTTAAACATTCAGCAAGCAAGGAATGGATTGAAAAACTGCTTCACCCCTTAATTAAAAAAAGAATGATAGAAGAATGCAGTCAATACGGAAATAATCAAACAATAGTATTGGTTATTCCATTACTGTTTGAAGCAAAATTTGAAGATATTTGCACTGAAATATGGTTAGTTAAATGTCCTAGAGAACTACAAAAAAACAGACTTATCACAAGAGATAAAATTAGCGAAAAAGAAGCATATGAATTGATAAATTTTCAATTAAGTTTTGAAGAAAAAAGAAAATTTTCAGATGTTATTTTAGATAATTCGGATGATCAAAATAAATGGATCGATACGATCAAAGAGCTTCTTTAAGCTTTAGCTATTCAATTTTTCCATAAGAAGTTTATTTGCAAGTTTAGGGTCAGCTTTACCTTTTGTTCTTTTCATAAGTTGACCAACAAAAAAACCAAGTAACTTAGTTTTGCCATTTTTAAATGCTTGAACTTCATTTGGATGTTCATTTATAAGTTCATCAATTATTGGTAAAATACTTGAAGAATCAGATATCATTGCCAACCCTTTTTCTTCAACTAATTTTTTCGGAGAAATATTTTTTTTAATAAGTTCAGGTAAAATTTCTTTTGCAATTTTCCCACTAATTATATTTTTTGAAATCATGTTAATCATTTCAGCAAGATTTTTAGGACTAAGCTTTAATTCACTAAAACTTAGTTTGTTTGATTTTAAATAGCCCACAATATCACTTGTTACCCAATTTGAAGCTAGTTTGACCTCAGCACCATTTGCTACTGTTTCTTCAAAAAAGTTTGCCATGCTTATTTCATCAGCAATTACCCTTGCATCATATGCAGACAACCCAAATTGACTTACATATTTATTTCTTTTCTTTGAAGGTAATTCTGGTAGTTCTTTAAACCATATTTCTTGTTGAGCTTTTGTTATTTCAATTGGACCTAAGTCAGGATCAGGAAAATATCTATAATCACTACTACCTTCTTTTAATCTCATACTTTTCGTTAATTGCTTAGCTTCATCCCATAACCTTGTTTCTTGGAAAATTTTTCCTCCATTTTCATAAACTTCTATTTGTCTGGCTATTTCATAATCACAAGCTTTTTGAATTGCGGAAAAGGAATTCATATTTTTTATCTCCACTTTGGTACCAAAAGGAGCATTAGGTCCTTTTCTAACTGAAATATTGACATCACAGCGTAATGAACCCTCTTGCATATTTCCGTCTGATACTCCTAGATATCTAACTGTTCTTCTAATCTCTGAAGCATATTCAGATGCCTCTTTACCTGATCTAATATCTGGTTTACTTACAATCTCACAAAGTGCTATTCCTGCACGATTGTAATCAACTAAAGAATACTTAGAACCAGCTAATCTATCACTTCCTGAATGGACTAGTTTTCCGGCGTCTTCTTCCATATGTAGCCTTTCTATACCAATTTTTTTGATATAGGGTTCTTTGTCCTTTTCAATTATTTCAACCTCTAACCAGCCATTTTCAGCTAGTGGCTCATCAAATTGTGAAATTTGATAATTTTTAGGTAGATCAGGATAAAAATATTGTTTTCTATCAAATTTACAATGTTCTGCAACGTTTAAATTTAATGCTAAAGAAGTTTTGACAGCATACTCTAGAACAGTCTCATTCAAAACTGGAAGAGTTCCTGGTAACCCACAAACTACAGGATCTATATGCGTATTAGGTGCATCACCAAAAGCTGTTGACGCAGATGTGAATATTTTACTTTTCGTATTAAGCTGTACATGAGTTTCCAAACCAATCACAGCTTCCCAAGATTCCAAATTGTTCATTATCAAAAGTCTCTTTATTAATATTATTGGATATAAAGGAAAAGAGGACCAAAACACAAATAAAAATATTAATTTTTAAATGGCACAAGAAACCAAAAATTCAATATTAATCATTGGCGGTGGACTTTTAGGTTTATCTATTGCTTATGAATTTTCTAGAAATAACTTCAAAGTTTTAGTTTTAAGCAAAAACAGAAATGAATCAGCTGGATTTGTTGCTGCAGGAATGTTAGCTACTCATGCGGAAGGGCTCGAAGATGAATTACTAAAATTTGGCCAAGAAAGTCAAAATCTAATTCCAAAGTGGATAAAAAGTATTGAACAAGATAGTAATATTAAATGCGGTTTAAAAAAATGTGGCATAGTAGTTCCTTTTAAAAACAAAGAAGATCTTGAAGAGTTTCCCACTTATGAATATGGAAAATATTTAAATCACAAAGATCTTCAAACAGAAATTAATGGAATGAATTCTATTTGGAAACATGGTTTACTTTTTGAACAAGATGGTCAAATAGATAACCGAAGAAGACTGATGCGTGCTCTTGAGAGAGCATGCTCTTTGCATGGAGTCGAATTTCAAGAGGGATCAGAAGTAGAGGATTTGACATTCGAAAAAAACAAAATTATAGGTGCAAGAGTTTTATGTGCCACTGGGGAAATAAAAAAAATTAATTGCGAAAAAGCAATTATATGCAGCGGTGCTTGGAGTAAAAAAATTTTTAATAAGATTCCAGTCTTTCCTGTAAAGGGACAAATGCTATCAATACAAGGTCCAACAAATTTTTTGAAAAGAGTTATTTTTGGTCCAAAAACTTATCTAGTTCCCCGTGATGATGGACTTATTATAGTGGGAGCGACAGTTGAAAAAGATTCAAAATTTAATCAGGGTAATACTCCTCATGGAATAAAACAACTGCAAGAAGGCATTCGCTCCTTATTGCCAGAAGCTATTAATTGGCCACAAATGGAACATTGGTGGGGATTTAGACCTTGCACACCAGATCTAAAACCAATAATTGGAAAATCAAAAATTGAAAATCTTTTTATAGCTACAGGACATTACAGAAATGGAGTTTTATTTTCTGCAATAACAAGTAATCTTCTTTTGAAAATAGTTCAAAATAAAAATCTCAAAGAAATAGAAAAAAGCTTTTTAGAAAAATTTAGCTTAGATAGATTTGCGATTTAAATTTTAATTTTCAGATCGCCATTTCGAATCAGAAGTTTCCCACTCACATAATTCCTCTTCGTTAAACCATAGATCAATTTCAAATTTTGCTGTATCTTCTCCATCAGAACCATGAATAATATTCCTCCCAATATCAATAGCTAAATCACCTCTAATTGTTCCAGGCTCTGCTTCCAGAGGTTTTGTTGCACCTATTAGTTTTCTAGCACTCAAAATAACTCCTTCGCCTTCCCACACCATTGCTACAACAGGACCACTTGAAATAAAGTCTACTAAATCTCCAAAAAAGGGTCGATCTCTATGTACTCCATAATGATTTTGAGCAAGTTCTTTTGAAGGAATTAATTGCTTTAATCCAACCAATTTAAATCCTTTTTTTTCAAATCTGCCAATAATCTCAGAAACATATCCTCTTTGAACTCCATCTGGTTTAATTGCAATAAAGGTTCTCTCTTTGGTCATTTAGTTAAGAATCACTCTATGTATATTCAACTTTTGGGTGGTAACTTGGCAAGTAATCATTAAAATAAAAGATATTGTTTTGAGTTATTTTCAAAAACGTTTATTAATCACTAAGACATAAATTGACCAATTTTGAGCCAAAAAAATTAAAGAATATTTGGACTATTGAAGATAGTATTTCGACTTATAACATAGACAAATGGGGAGATAAATATTTTTCTATAAATTCCAAAGGAAATATATCAGTAACTAAAGATATAAAATCTGAAAATAAAATTGATCTTTTTAAGCTTGTCAAAGAACTTAAGAGTAGAGAAATCAATCCTCCATTAATCATAAGATTTAATGATATCTTGAAAGATCGCTTAAATGCATTACATGACTCTTTTTTAAAAGCTATAAAAACCTATAAATATAAGAACATTTATCAAGGCGTTTTTCCTGTCAAATGTAATCAACAGAAAAACATCCTAGAAAAGGTAATAGAGTTTGGTAGCCAATGGAATTTTGGTTTAGAAGTAGGAAGTAAATCAGAACTATTAATTGGCCTTGGACTTCTTGAAAACCAAAATTCATTATTAATATGCAACGGATATAAAGATAAAAAATATATTGAGATTGCTACTTTGGCCAGAAAACTCGGCAAAAATCCAATAATAGTTATTGAACAACGAGATGAGGTAAAAAGGATTATTCAAGCAGTTCAAGAGCTTAAAGCGACTCCATTGATAGGAATTAGAGCAAAGTTATCAAGTAAAAGTAGTGGTAGGTGGGGTAAATCTATTGGAGATAATTCCAAATTTGGATTATCAATCCCAGAAATTATGTTGACAATAAAAGAACTAAAAGAAGCAAAACTTATCAACGAAATGAAATTGCTCCATTTTCATATAGGCAGTCAAATAAGTGATATTGCTGTGATCAAAGACGCATTACAAGAAGCGAGTCAAATATATGTTGAACTATGCAAACTAGGAGCCCCAATGCAATATATCGACGTTGGGGGAGGATTAGGAATAGATTTTGATGGAACTAAAACTTCCTCCAACACCTCTACTAATTATTCTCTTCAAAATTATGCTAACGATGTAATTGCAACTATTAAGGATTCATGTGAATTAAATAATATCAAGCATCCAACCATAATCTCAGAAAGTGGAAGAGCAATAATTAGTCATTGTTCAGTTTTAATTTTTAATGTCTTAGGAACAAGCCATGTCAGTTCCAAACTACAAATTTTTGATAAAAAAAATCAACAATTAATAATTTCAAATTTACTTGAAACTTTCTATGAATTAAAAAAACTTAAAAATAAAAAAATAAATTTATCTCAAATAATTGAACTATGGAATGATGCAAAAAAGTTTAAAGAAGATTGCTTAGTCGCTTTTAGATTAGGATTTTTAAGTTTGGCAGAAAGAGCTTATGCCGAAGAAATTACTTGGGCTTGCGCAAAAGAAATTTCTAATAACCTGAATAATGATGAAATCAATCACCCTGATTTATCTGAAATTACAGAAACTCTTGCATCAACTTATTATGCAAATTTATCTATCTTTAAATCTATTCCAGATAGCTGGGCAATAAATCAGATTTTTCCAATAGTACCAATACATAGGCACTTAGAGGAGCCTTTCTGTAAAGGCAACTTTGCAGATTTAACTTGTGATTCAGATGGGAAACTAAATAATTTTATTGATGATGGAAAAATTAAATCACTAATAAATTTACATAAGCTAGAGGAAGATAAAGATTATCTAATTGGAATTTTTATGACTGGAGCCTATCAAGAAGCATTAGGAAACTTGCACAATTTATTTGGCAATACAAACGTTGTTCATATAGACATAAATCAAGATAATTCTTATAAGGTCAAAAATATTATTAAAGAGGACAGTAAATCTGAAATTTTACAATTATTAGATTACAGTTCAGCTTCTTTGGTTGAATCTATAAGAATTAATACTGAATCAGCAATTGATCAAAAAAAATTAACTATTGGTGAAGCAAGAAAATTAATGGATCAAATCGAAATTAGTCTCAGAAAAAGTAGTTATTTATCAGAATGACTATCTAATGTTTTTTGCAAATAATTTTTAGCATAATCTAGAGCATCACTTAACTTATCAATATCTTTAGCACCTGCTTGAGCAAAGTTAGGCTTTCCTCCTCCACCTCCCGAACAAATTCTTGCAATCTCATTAATTAATTTACCGGCATGTAATCCTATTTTTACTACATCATCACCTAAAGAAACTACAAATAACAACTTTCTATTTTCTGGATTTGGTATTCCCCCAAGAATCACTATTGCTTTATTTCCCAAATGAGAAGTTAAATTAAGTGCTGCAGATTGCAAAGAATTCCCATCTAAGCCATCAATCTGATTTACTAAAATTGAAAAAGAATTTACTATTTCTGCAGATGATTTTATAGAAGAGTATTTAAAAAATGCAATTTCATCTTTCATTTTTTGTATCTCTTTATTCTTATTAATAAGCTCTGCTTGCAATTTATTAACCCTTTCAAAAAGTTGATTAGGATTTGCTTTTAACAAATCACTTAGTTGATTTACTAATGCATTTCTATCACTGAAATAGTCTAATGCTGATTGGCCTGATAATGCTTCGATTCTTCTTACTCCGGCTGAGATTCCTTCCTCACTAATTATTTTGAAAGAACCTAATTCGGATGTAGTTTTAACATGTGTGCCACCACAAAGTTCCATTGAAACTCCTGGCACATTAACAACACGCACTTCATCATCATATTTTTCTCCAAACATGGCGACTGCGCCCTTTTCAAGAGCCTCACTCTTAGACATATTTTTTATTTCTAGGGCATGATTTTCCATAATCCAAGAGTTTACTAAAGTCTCAATCTTAGAAATTTGATCTTTAGAAATAGGATTAGAGGAATTAAAGTCAAATCGTAATTTATTAAAAGCTACTAATGAACCTTTTTGGCCAACACTTTCATTAACAACTGATTTAAGTGCCGATTGTAATAAATGAGTAGCTGTATGATTTGCAGCAGCCTTAGCTCTATTAAAGGAGCTAACATTAGTCTTAACTTTTTGTCCAATAGTTAATATTCCTTTTTTGATCGTTCCATAATGTAAAAAAACATTTTTCTTTCGCATAACATTATCAACCAAGACCTCTACATCTTTTGAAAATATCGTTCCAATATCACCAACTTGACCGCCAGATTCTCCATAAAAAGTTGTCTGATCAAGAACAATTAAAACTTTCTGACCTTCACTTGCTTGCTTAACTAATATTGAATCCAAGAATATACCCTTTATTTCAGCTTCCGAAAGGAGTGACTTATAACCATTAAAAATAGTTTTGTTAAAAAGATCTATTTCTCGCTCTAATGATCCCTCTAATGTCAAATCAATATTACTTGAAGCAGCTTTAGCTCTCTGTTTTTGTGCATTCATTTCTTTTTCAAAACCCTTTACATCTACACTGATACAATTTTCTTCAGCAATTTCTACAGTAAGTTCTAGAGGAAATCCATAAGTATCATAAAGTTCAAAAGCTTTAAAACCAGAAATTAATTTCTGCCCTGAAGAAATTAACTCATCTAGCAATTTTTCTCCTCTTTCAAGAGTTTCCCTAAATCTTATTTCTTCAATTTCTATCTCATTCAAAATTAAATCATTATTATTTTTTAAATCAGGATAATTATTTTGCATTAATTTGATCCCAACATTAGCAATATGGGGTAAAAATTCATTTGTTATACCTAATAATCTCCCATGTCTGACCATTCTTCTAATAAGCCTTCTTAATATATATCCCCTGCCGAGATTACTTGCTACTACTCCATCAGAAATTAAATGAATAACAGCTCTTGTATGATCACCAATGATTTTTAAAGAAATTTTGTTTTTATCGTCTGAAGAAAAATAATCAATATTTGCAATCTCACAAATTTTTTGAATGATAGGAAAAATTAAATCTGTCTCATAATTATTTTGCTTTTTTTGTAGAATTTGAGCCATCCTTTCAAGACCCATTCCTGTATCAATATTTTTAAATTTTAAATCTGTCAATTTTCCATTAGAATCACGATTATATTGCATAAAAACAAGATTATAAAATTCAATAAAACGATCTCCATCTTCTAAATCAATATTCTGCAGACCCTTTTCAGGATGAAAATCATAATAAAGTTCTGAGCAAGGTCCACATGGACCCGTTTTGCCAGATGACCAAAAATTATCTTCCTCGCCTAGTTTCACTATCCTATCTGGATGAATACCAATTTCATCTCTCCAAATTTTTGCAGACTCTTCGTCTTCGTGAAAAACACTCACAATTATATTTTCAACAGAAAGTTGATAAATATTAGTAACTAATTCCCAAGCCCATTGAATAGCCTCTCGTTTAAAATAATCTCCAAAAGAGAAATTACCAAGCATTTCAAAAAAAGTGTGATGTCTAGCTGTAATTCCAACGTTTTCTATATCGTTTGTTCTGATGCACTTCTGGCTAGATGTAGCTCTTTTTGATGGTCTTTCTTTTAAACCTAAAAAAACTGGTTTAAAAGGCAGCATTCCAGCAATTGTTAGCATAACCGTAGGGTCATCTGGAATCAAAGATGCACTTGGAATGATTTTATGTAATTTTTCACTGTAAAATTTTAAAAAAGCATTTCTTATCTCATCTCCAGTAACTATTTTTTTAATTAGTTGAGATGTCATTTATCCAGAATAAGAAGATTAAAAATTAAAGAAAAGCGTAATTTCGGTTATTTCGCAAAAATAATCACGCGAATTTATATTCTATATAACTAAAGTTAATTTATAAAGCTAATTATTCTATGATAGCCTCTGCCCAGACAAGTAATTCTAAATTGGCACAAACTAATAATAAGTTGACGGTTCAATCTCAAAACTTTGCTGAAGATTCTTGTGCAATAAGATCTTTGGATTGGGATCGCAGTAGATTTGATATTGAATTTGGTTTAAGAAATGGAACTACTTACAATAGTTTTATTATTAAAGGCGAGAAACTAGCAATTATTGATACTAGTCACGCAAAGTTCGAAGAATTATGGTTTGAAGAATTACTAAAAAAAGTAAATCTGCAAGAAGTCGATTATCTAATTACAAGTCATACAGAACCTGATCATTCTGGTTTAATAGGTAATCTTCTAGAATTAAACCAAAACATCACAGTGGTTGGTTCAAAATTAGCCCTTAAATTTATTGAAGACCAAATACATATTCCGTTTAAGCGTCTAGAGGTAAAGAGTGGAGAATTTTTAAATCTTGGAACTAATCCTTATAGCGGTTTAGAACATAATATTGAATTTATAAGTGCACCAAATTTACATTGGCCAGATACCATATTTTCATATGATCACAGCACACATGTTCTCTATACATGCGATGCATTTGGACTCCATTATTGTTCTGACGAATTTTTTGACAGTGATCAAAAAGAAATATACGATGATTTTCGTTTTTATTACGATTGCCTCATGGGTCCAAACGCTAGAAGCGTTTTGCAGGCAATTAAAAGAATAGATAAGCTACCTGAATTAAAGACGATAGCTGTTGGTCATGGGCCTTTACTTCATAATCAAGTCAATTTTTGGAAAGGAAAATATCTAGAATGGAGTAGCAATAAAAGCAAAGGTAATGATTTTGTGTCAGTCTGCTATATAAGCGACTATGGCTATTGTGATCGACTAAGTCAAGCGATATCTCATGGAATAAGTAAAGCAGATGCACAGGTTCAATTAATTGATTTAAGATCTTCTGATCCGCAAGAATTAACAAGTTTAATTTCCGAATCAAAAGCAGTAGTCATTCCCACATGGCCAGTAGACTCAGATAACGAATTAAAAGAATCTCTAGGTACTTTATTTGCAGCACTAAAGCCAAAACAATTTACTGCTGTCTATGATGCATTTGGTGGGAATGATGAACCAATAGATTCCTTAGCAAATAAATTAAGAGAACTTGGTCAAAAAGAAGCTTTCTCCCCTTTAAGAGTTAAAAATATTCCAGACCCCATTGTTTATCAACAATTTGAAGAAGCTGGAACTGACTTAGGTCAATTGATCAATAAAAAAAAGAATATTGCCTCTATGAAGAGCCTTGATTCAAATTTAGATAAAGCATTAGGCAGATTAAGTGGAGGATTATATGTAGTTACAGCGAGCCAAGGGGAAGGATCGACTTTTAGACAAAGTGCAATGGTCGCAAGTTGGGTTAGTCAAGCAAGCTTTTCCCCACCAGGTATTACAGTTGCAGTAGCAAAAGATAGAGCTATTGAATCATATATGCAAGTTGGGAAAGGTTTTGTTTTGAATATCTTGAGAGAAGATAACTATCAAAAAATGTTCAGACATTTTTTAAAAAGATTTGCCCCTGGAGCTGATAGATTTGCTGATGTAGATGTAATTAGCAACATCGCTGAAGGAGGACCAGTTCTCACAGATTCACTCGCCTTTTTAGATTGTAAAGTTAATTCCAGACTGGAGACTCCAGACCATTGGATAATTTACGGAATTGTTGAAAATGGTAATGTTTCTGACTTATCATGCAAGACAGCAGTTCACCACAGAAAAGTTGCTAATCACTATTAGAAAATAATTCTTTAAAATGTCAGATAGTAATATAGGCTTACTTGCAGAAAATCAAAACTTAGCAGAATTTGAAATTACTGAAAATTTTTCTTGTTTAAGATTCCTAGACCAAAATAAAGAAAGATTTGAACTTGAATTTAACCTTGAAAAAGGAACCTCTTTTAATACTTTTTTCATTAGAAGTCATGAGGAACTTTTTATTATTCATCCACCTGAAAAACAACATTTAAAGACATTTAATAAAGTAATTTCTAGGTTTTGCGATCAATTTAAATTAGATAAAATCAACTTCATTTCTGGTCATATTAATCCCCAAATTATTGAAACTATAAAAAATATAAGTACACAATTTCAAAACACAACTATTACTTGCTCTAATCCAGGTTATAAACTTATTAGCGAACTTTGGAATCAAAGAAATCCTACCTTAGAAAACTTTATTGAAATTCAATTACCTGAAATAAACATAATCAAAAAAGAACTTAATTTAGAATTAGATAACATTTCACTAGAGTTAATTCCTATTCCAACAGCACGTTGGCCTGGAGGCCTGATAATTTATGAACGTAATCAAGAAATACTTATTAGTGAAAAAATTTTCTCTGCACACATTGCATCTAAATATTGGTCTGAAACAAATCGAGTTAGTACAGAAATTGATAGGAAACATTTTTATGATTGCTTGATGGCACCAATGTCTAATCAAGTAGTATCAATAACTGAAAAGATTGCAGATTATGACGTTAAAACTATTGCACCATTACATGGTCCCGCGATCGAATATAGCTTAAAAAGCTTTTTCAATGACTATATTAGATGGGGAGAAAATCTCTCAACTAATAATCCTAAAATCGCTCTGATATATGCAAGTGCATATGGAAATACCGCCTCAATAGGTGATGCATTGGCTAAAGGGATAAATAGAACTTCTGTAGAAGTTGAAAGTATTAATTGTGAATTCACACCTAATGATGTACTTGTAAAATCTATCCAAAATGCTGATGGATATTTAATAGGCTCGCCCACATTGGGTGGTCACGCCCCAACTCCAATAGTTAGTGCACTAGGAACATTGTTAGCAGAGGGGAATAGAGATAAGCCAGTGGGAATTTTTGGGAGTTTTGGATGGAGCGGCGAAGCTATAGATTTACTTGAAACAAAATTAAAAGACGGTGGTTTTAAGTTTAGTTTTGACCCTATAAGGATTAAATTCAGTCCAAATAAACCAAAGATTAAAGAGTTAGAAGAAATAGGAACTCACTTTGGAAGAAAAATTATAAAAAAAACAAAGAAAAAACCCAGAAAATCTGATACTGGAATGATTACAAGCAAAACGGATCCAAAGTTACAAGCTCTTGGAAGAGTAATTGGTTCTCTTTGTGTCCTGACAGCCTCTAAAGGCAAAGATGAGAATAATATTAAAGGAGCCATGCTTGCATCTTGGGTTAGTCAAGCAAGTTTTTCTCCCCCCGGGTTAAGTATTGCAGTAGCAAAAGATAGATCGGTAGAGTCTCTTCTGCAAATAGGAGATTCATTCGCATTAAATATTCTTAGTGAAAAAGATTTTAAAGAACCTTTGAAAAGATTCACAAAACCCTTTGCACCTGGAGAAGATAGATTTGAAGGAATAAATATTGAATTAACTCCTAATGAACAGATAATCATTCCTGAATCGCTCGCATGGCTAGATGCTTCTGTAAAAGAGAGAATGGAATGTGGGGATCATTGGGTAATTTATGCCGAAGTACTACACGGTAATATACTAAAATCCGATAGTCTAACGGCAGTTCACCATCGCAAAACAGGTGCTAACTATTAAATTTATTTATCTAATTTATGACTGAAACAAAAGATCTAATAATCATTGCGGCTAGTTGTGGTAAAAATCTAGAACTTTCTGAAAAATTTCTTAAAAAAAGTAATGAACTTAAAATAAGGTCTGAAATTTTAGATCTAACCACTCTTGATATTCCATTATTTAATCCAAGAATTCACAGCAAAGAAAATATTCCAAATGAAATAGAAGAATTAAAAAAAAAGCTTTTCAAGATTGAAAGGTGGGTGATTTGTGCCCCTGAATATAATGGATCTATACCTCCCATTCTCTCCAACTTTATAGCATGGCTTTCTATTTCAGGAGATGACTTTAGGAATTTATTTAATGGTCAACCTATTGCAATTGCAACATTTTCTGGTGGCATAGGATTAGAACTGCTGACCTCATTACGCATTCAATTAGTGCATTTAGGAAGCCAAGTATTAGGGAGACAACTTTTGTCCTCATATAGTAAACCTATAGATACAAAAACTATTGAAGATATTATTCAAAGACTTTTGCAAATGAAAAAATTAAAAACATAAACTTTATAAAAAATCTTATCAATTTTTTTCATTCCAAACTTTTAAAATTTTTTTAGCCATAGGAAGCGCATGTACAGAACCTCCACCAGGAGTATTTTGTGCAAAAGCGACTACAAGCAACTCACTCTTTTCCGAAGGAGTAAAGCAAACGAACCAAGCGTGATCTAATCCACCTTCACCATCTTCAGCAGTTCCTGTTTTACCAGACACTGGAGGTAAATTTGAAACTCCATAATTAATTGATACCCCTGTTCCAGACTCTACTACTTTCCTGAGACCACTTTTTATCAATTGTATATTTTGTGGATCAATGTCAATTGGAATACGTTTTTGACCTAAAAGACCTTCTGCAGCTTTTTTAGTCAAATGTGGAGTAACTAGATAACCGCCATTTGCAATAGCAGCATATGCTCTAGCTATTTGAATAGGGGTAACTTGTACAACAAATTGTCCAATAGACATACTCGCAATATCTTCTGGAACCCAAGGGGTTCTTCCTGGTTGTCCCCATCCTCGACCTTCTTTAGCCCATTCACTACTAGCTACTAATCCTATATTTTCTTGTTCAGAAATTTCAATTCCAGATAAAGAATTAAAACCAAGCTTTCGTGAGACCTTATGAATTTCATCAACTCCTACTCCATAACCTACTTGATAAAAAAATGTATTACTAGAAACTCTTAAAGCATCTTCATAACCTATTACCCCAAAGCCTAAATCATTATGCTCTCTAAAACATTGACTCCCATAAGTTATACATGGCTTCGTATCTAGCATGGTATCTCTTGGAAATTTTCCACTTTCCAAGCCCGCTAAAGCAGTTACAATTTTCCAAACACTTCCTGGATCATAAGCATTTAATGCTCTATTTAAAAGAGGTTTTTCTGGAGAATTAAATATATTATTGTATTCTTTTTCAGGCTTAAAATCCTTAGAAAAAAAATTCAAATCAAAATTAGGCTTGCTTACCATCGCTCTTATTGCACCATCTCTTGGATCCATTACTATTATCGCTCCGGCTTTTTTGTCTTTAAGAACTTCCTCAGCAATTAATTGGAGATTAAGGTCAATTGTTAGTTCAATATCATTACCTTGTAATGGAGGTCTTATACCCAACGATCTTTGAAATTTTCCTAATGAATTTACTTCAACCATTTCTCCACCCCATTCACCTCTTATAAAATCTTCGTAAACATATTCAATTCCTGTTCTTCCTATTAAGTCATTTAATTTATAACCCTTCTTAGATAAGAATTTGTATTCTGATTCAGTAATTGGCTGAGTATAACCAATTACATGAGCAGCAAGGGATTTATAAGGATAATTTCGAATTAATTTTGTAGCTATTTCAAAACTAATTAAATTACCTTCATTTTCCTTGAATTTTATTAATTGATCTACATTTAAATCATCAAGAATAACTACTGAAAGGTTTCGAGTTTTTAGACCATCAGAATATTTTTTTTGAATTACATTACTATCAATATTTAACAAGTCAGAAATAATTAATTTATGCTTTTCCCAATTACTTTTATTAACTGATTGAGGTTTGATTATTAAAGAATATTTAACTCTACTATCCGCTAAAACGTAACCATTTTTATCTAGTACTCTTCCGCGTATTGGCTGTGCAGCAATAAGTCTGATCCTATTCTCATCTGACATCTTCTTAAAAGATTCATAATTTAAAAGTTGTAAAAAAATTAACCTAAATAGAATCAATAAAAACGCAATAGAGGAAAAAATAAGTAAGACTAAAGGTTGTCTCCTTAATGAAATAAGTTTTTTATTAGGACTTGTTTTTATCAAAAATATAAAATTTATTTAAAAATTGTTTTTTCCAATAAAGCTATGGTTGATTTAATCTCTTTAAGTCTAGTAATTAAATCTTTATAATCACTATCTTCATTGTTCAAATGAAAATAGTCATTTTTAAAATTATTTGAATTAAAATTTTTACTCATAATTATAAATTTTTTAGCAATTATTCAAATTAATAAAATTTTAAATAAGAAATTTATGTTTTTAAAATTATACTAACTTAGATACTTAAAAACTATCAAAAACAAATTAATTTATTTGATCAATGTTTTGTTCAAAATAAGGATTACAACTATTTTTAGAGATTCCTAAAGACCAGCCAATAAATGCTGAAACAAATAACGTAACAATTAAAGGCAAAATAGCTTGCTGAGTATTTTCAAGACTAAACCACTCTCTCCAGCTACTGAAAAAACGTTCTCTTTGAAATTTCTTTTTTTCATTTTCTAGTAATCTCGCTTTTTTAGCGAAAGATTTTTTAACCCACTGTTCAAAAGGAATCTTTTTTATAATCGCCATTTTTCTTTCAACTTCTAATAGCTGCCCAGAAGTAAGATAAGGGTGAAATGTACTTATCAATTCAAGAGTTTTTAAAAACATCTCAACAGTTGCATCTTTAATGAGTTTTTGCTCATTACTTAAATCAGCCCACTCTACTTCTGGATAAAAACGATTCCTATTACATTGAATTTGATCCTCTGACATTTGACCAGGTTCTCGCAGCCATCTATTGGTATTTTCGTCAAACCTTCGCCAATACAAAAAAGGATTAATAAAAATTGTTTTGCCAGATATTTTTACTACATCTTGTTGAAGATGATTAGTTATCTTTCTTTCAGAGTTTTGCGAATTTATCAAAAGTAGAATTTATAATATAGTTTAAGATTATCTTTTATTGACTATATTTCCAGAAATTTCGAAAAAATTTTTCCCACATCATAAATACTAAGTGATTAATTTAATGTTAAGTCATTGATAACCGCCAACGCTTTTTTAAATAATTACAATATTCACAATTTAAAGAAGGTTTGGGGAAAACATCTGAACGTAATAAATTGACCGCATCAATTATCTTATTTTCTACCCATGAAGTAGAACAATCTAATTTTATTAGATGCACATCAAAATTTAATTGGTTATTAAATAACTTTTCATTTTTCTTTCCATTGAAATATAAAAGATAGGCTTCTTTAGCTACTTGAAAACCGTTTTTTTTAAATAACCACTGATACATTTCTAATTGTCTCTTATAAGCTTTGGCATATTCATATTTATGAAAAGTCTCAGACCAATCAAAATTATTTCTAGATGTTGCTTTTACATCAATAATGATAAGGTCACCATTGTTTTTCTGCCAAATATCATCCACAGCTCCACCAAAATTATAATTATGTTCAATTGACTTATATCTTATCCCTTGAAAATTACTTCTCCACCGTTCTAAATCTTTGTGTTTAAAAGGAACAGCATCAATAGCATGTTCAATAAATAAAGGATGAGGCTCCTGAATTTTTCTGTAGTAATCAAATTCATTTTTACATAAATTATCTACAGCTATATTTAAAGTAAACGGTAATGATGGTGGTTTTATTTGATATTTTTTTTCAAGTACACAACATCTTGGACAACTAAGATATTTCTCAACAGTAGCTCTACTTAGTTTAATAATCTCGCTCATTACAACTAATATCTTTTTTAAAATATTCCTTAAATAAAAAGTCTTAAATTTTTTAAAAAATTTGTTAACTTACTCCAACCCAAAAGTTCCAACAAAACGACCCCTGTTATAACAACAGGTTTGGAGGATGTTTTTAGTGCGGCAAAATGAAGACAAACTCATAAGGCAATTACTTATATAATTTCTTATGATGTTACTCTTATTCTAGAGAAAAAATGTCCTAATAAGTTAAATTAAATTTGTGCTTATTAAGAATTTGATAAATCTATGAATTATTTACCAGAAAAAGAGTATCAAAAAATAATTAAGTCAATGCCAATTTTTTGTATAGATTTTCTAATATCGTTCCAAAACAAATATTTACTAATCAAAAGAAAAGAGGAACCTCTTAAAAATTTATATTGGGTTATTGGAGGAAGATTAATGTTTAAAGAAAAAATTACACATGCTGCAAAAAGAATACAAGAAAGAGAAATTGGAACCTACTTTTCAAACTTTAGAGAAATAGGATTTTCTAATTATTTTTTTACTGATAAACCAAACTCAAGAGCAACTCATACTCCGACTTTGTTATTTCATATTGTTGTCAAAAAAATGTTCAATCCCATGCTTGATGAGCAACATAATAATTTTATTTGGTCAGAACATATCCCAGAGGAACTAATCAAACAAACCACATTTTTCAACAATTTTGTTTTTAAATAAACAAACATTCTAAAGTCTAATTTACGACTTCTATATAAAAAAGTAGAGGGGTGCTAAAACAAACTTACGACAAACTATACTTTAACTCTATTATTTATTACTACTCAATAGTTCCATTGCTCTAATTCCTCACTACGACTGGGGCAGATTTTGTTTGAAAAACATATGGAAAAACCGACTTAACCCTCACATCGTGTAAATAGAGCATACTTGATGTACTCATTGTGGAGAATTCTTTGGTAGATATCAAAATTTTGACTTTTAAAAAATAAGATTCGATAGTCTCTAAAGAACTCTATAACTATAATCAACACAAAGTTGAACAGTACTAAAAAAATGAATGGTTTTGAAAATAAAGATAAATATCATAAAAAACTAAATAAAAACACAAAAAAGATTAACCCTCCTAAAGAACAAATATTAAGTAAAGCATTTCAGTTGCATTCACAAGGAAATATTTCAGAAGCAGCAAAATATTATCAATATTTCATTAATCAAGGATTCGAAGACTATAGAGTATTTTCTAATTATGGAGTCATATTAGTAGGTTTCGGCAAATTAAAAGAGGCAGTATTTTGTTATCGCAATGCAATTAAACTTAATCCTGATTTCGCTGACGCACATTTCAATCTTGGAAATTTAATGAGAAATCTGGGCAAATTAAAAGAAGCAGAAATTTCTTATCTTAAAGCAATTGAAATAAATCCTAATTTTGCGAATGCTCATTCCAATCTTGGAAACGTTTTAAGAGATCTTGGAAATTTGCATCAAGCAGAAGTTTCCTTCCGCAAAGCAATTGAAATAAATCCTAATAATGCTATTTTTCATTCCAATTTGGGAGGTATTTTGAAAAATTTTGGCAAATTAAAAGAGGCAGAATTATCTTGTCTAAAAGCAATTGAAATAAATCCTAATTATGCAAGAGCATATTTTTCAATTTCTAATCTTAAATATTCCGAGAAAAATAAAATGTGGAGAGATAACCTTTTTTCTAAAAGTATATTAACTAACAAATCAAGGCAAGATCATATTGATATTTACTTCGCAAGAGCAAATGTTCTTCATAAAGAAAAAAATTATAATGATAGTTCTAAGTATCTAGAATTAGCGAATAAAATAAAACTTACTATTCGTCCATCGAAACCTGAGATAATACTCAATAAATCTAAATCATTACTTTCTGAATCCAATAAAATAAAAACTACTGAAAAAAATAATATAAAATTTCCTCAGAGTATTTTCATAGTAGGAATGTTTAGAAGTGGTTCTACTTTATTAGAATCAATTCTAAGTATGAATAATAGTGTTGATGATTTAGGGGAGATTGATATCCTAGAACAATCATTTTTAGAGAGTAGAAAAATTAATCAATCATTATCTCTTGCTAAAAACTATTGGACAAAGATTAAAGAATTGAATAAAAAATCGGATATTACAACTAATAAAAACTTATTTAATTATCAATATACTGGGATCATCGCTGAAGAAATACCTAATGCCAAAATAATTCATTGTTTTAGAAATCCTTTAGATAATATTCTTTCAATTTTTCGAGCACATTTTGCTATGGGAAATGAATATTCATCGTCCCTTGTGGATACTGCAAAAGTATACATAGATCAAGAAGCAGTGATGACAGAATATAAAAATAGACTTAGATCAAAAATATATGACCTAAATTATGACTCTTTAGTTAGCAATCCTCAAAAAGAAATCAAGGATTTAATTTCTTGGTTAGGGTGGAAGTGGGAAGATACATATTTATCACCTCATCTCAATTCTCGTTCAGTTTTAACTCGCAGCAACGTTCAAGTTCGTTATCCTATAAATTCTAAATCTATTGGAAGTTGGAAAAACTATAAAAAATTGCTTAAACCTGCTATGGAAATCATTGCTAAAAACGATAAATACAGAGACCTTAAGTACTAATAAATTTCTTTTATAACAAGTTGAGTATATGAAATAACGTTCATACAAACATCTCAAAAACGCTGAGATCTCTTACTCCCACTCAATAGTTCCAGGAGGTTTGCTTGTAATATCATAAACAACTCTATTAACTGAAATTACTTCATTTACAATCCTATTTGCAATCCTCTCCAAAATCTGAAAAGGGATTTTTGACCAATCGGCTGTCATACCATCTTCACTAGATACACAACGTAAAACTATTGGCCATGCATAAGTCCTTTTATCACCCATTACTCCTACAGTTTTGACAGGTAACAATACAGCAAAAGCTTGCCAAATATCATTGTAAAGACCTGCTTTTTTAATTTCGTCTCTTACTATCCAGTCTGCATCTCTTAAACAATCAAGTTTTTCATTATTCACCTCTCCCAAAATTCTTATAGCTAATCCTGGTCCTGGGAATGGATGCCTTTTTATAATTTCATCCGGCAAACCTAAAGCAGATCCTACTTTTCGGACTTCATCCTTAAAAAGTTTTCTTAATGGCTCAACTAATTTAAATTGTAAATCTTTTGGCAGTCCACCTACATTATGATGACTCTTTATTTTTACAGCTATTCTTTCACCTGTCTTAGGATCAATATTAGTACCAGCACTTTCAATTACATCAGGATAAAGAGTACCTTGAGCCAAATACTGAAAGGGTCCCAATCTATTACTTTCTTCTTCAAATACTCTAATAAATTCTTCACCAATAATTTTCCTTTTTTGTTCTGGATCAGTAATTCCTTTTAATTTGGCAATAAACCTTTCCCTTGCATTAATGTATTCAACTTTAATATGAAATTTCTTATCAAAAAAATTCATTAAAAATTCTGGTTCACCCTTTCTCATGAAACCTTGGTCAATAAACATGCATGTAAGCTGATTTCCGATTGCTTTATTGAGAAGAAAAGCAAGAGTTGAGGAATCAACTCCTCCTGACAAGGCAAGCAAAACTTTTTTATTACCAACTTGCTCTCTTATCCTAGGAATAGTTTCCTCTATGTATGTTTCGGTTGTCCAATCAGCGTCACAACAAGAAATTTTATAAACAAAATTTTTAATTACCGTCATCCCAAATTCTGAATGAATAACTTCAGGATGAAATTGTACGCCAAATAATTTCTTTACATCATTTGAAATTGCTGCATGTAGTGTGTTCTCGGTATGCGCAATTTTATTAAATCCATCAGGCAAACAATTAATTGAATCGCCATGACTCATCCACATTATAGATTTATCTTCTACATCACAAAGGAGTTCAGATTCTTGGTCTATATTTATTGGTGCTCTACCATATTCAGCTTTATTAGTTGCTGAAATAACAGACCCTCCAAGTTCTTTGACCATTAATTGCATTCCATAGCATATGCCAAGAATTGGAATTCCTAAATTAAAAATTTTTTTATCACATTTTGGAGCATTTTGTTCATATACAGAATTTGGGCCTCCACTCAAAATGATCCCTTTAGGATTAATATCATTAATTTCATCAATTGAAATACAATTACTGACTGCAAGGGAAAAAACATTAGTTTCTCTAATTCTTCTTGCAATCAATTCAGAATATTGAGATCCAAAATCTAAAATTAATATTGAAGGATCTCGTTCTTTATTTAAAGATGTTTGACTCATGTATAAAAGTTAGCTCAATTTATTTACAAAAGCATAATGAATCAAGAATTAATCTCATTGAAAATAAGAAATATACTTATTACCGTAAATTCCTGCCCACCTTATTTTCCTTTTTCTATCAAAAATGATTGATGCGATTTTCATATCAGATTTTACATACCTATTAACATAAGTAAAAGAACGCTTTTCAATCGTATTTGATAGATTCTTGAATAATTTATCAGCTAGAGATTGATTAAATTTTTCAAGAATTAGTAATGCATCCTCAAGATTATTTAACTGAGTTAATTTAACTATTATTTGAGAAGGTACCTTTTCTTGAACAGCTAAATAAACAAGAATCTCAATTCTTCCATCAGCCAAATGATTATGTGTATGAAAAATACCGCCTGCTAATTTAATTAATTTTCCGTGATAACCAAAAAGAATTACAGTTTTAACTTTTTTTATTGCTGCATCAACTAATAATGGTCCTATCCAATTTCCAATTTTAATAATTGGCAGATTAACATTATAAGTTTTGGCCAAATTTAACCCATTTTCACCAATAACAAAAACAACTTCTCCTTTAAAATCGTTTTGAATTAATTTTGTTAGATTAACTTTAGCCTCTTCTAATTGATCAGGTGAAGCACTGGAATAAGTCTCAGCAGAAGTCCCAATAATAGATAATCCTTCAACAATACCAAAAGACTTATTACTTGTTCTTTCGGCTAAAAATTTTCCCTTTGGGAAAATAATTTCTAAGTTCAAATTAAAGCCCTGAGGAATACTATCTAATAAATTTTCATATAAAACTTCTTTTGCAAAATTAGAAATGCATATCTCTGAAGTATCTTCTCTTATACCTACACCAGATCCTGCAATAATATTTATTGGAATTGTGTTAACAGGATTATTAAAAGAAATTTTTTCTAAAGAGGCTATTGTCCATATTTCTAAGTTTTGTGTAATGTCAAGATCTAAGCCTGACTTTGCAAAGGTAATTCCTAATGCGTGCGAGTCATTTTTAAGTAAGCCAACAGAATGAATCTCGATTTTTATTTCTTTTTTTTCATTAGGAATTTTTATTAGTTCATAATTCTCAAATGGTAACCCTACTAGTTTTTTTAATGCTGACCTAGCAGCTCCAGCAACCCACAAAGGTAAAGAAAATCCTTTTTTCAAATCAAGTAATTGAAAAATATATAATGAGAACTAATCTAAGAATGACCTATTTAACAAAAAGTGGCCATACAACAAAAATTATCATTGATGATTCCTGGACCCACACCAGTTCCAGAAAAAGTTTTACAAGCATTAAGTAAGCATCCAATAGGCCATCGCAGTAAAGAATTCCAAGATCTCGTAGAGAGTACTACTAAAAATTTACAATGGCTTCATCAAACTCAAAATGATGTTCTAACAATCACTGGTAGTGGGACGGCCGCCATGGAGGCTGGAATAATAAATACCTTAAGTAGAGGAGATAAAGTAATTTGTGGAGAAAATGGAAAATTTGGCGAAAGATGGGTAAAAGTTGCTAAGGAATTTGGTTTAGAAGTAATTAAAATTAATTCAGATTGGGGTACTCCACTTAATCCAGAAGAATTCAAAAAAATATTAAAGGGAGATAAACAAAAAGAAATAAAAGCAGTTATCTTAACTCATTCTGAAACATCAACAGGAGTCATTAATGATCTAGAAACTATAAGTTCATATATTCGCGAACACAACACAGCATTATCAATTGTTGACTGCGTCACAAGTCTTGGAGCTTGCAATGTACCAGTAGATGAATGGTGCTTAGATATCGTTGCTTCAGGCTCACAAAAAGGATACATGATTCCGCCAGGCCTTAGCTTTATATCAATGAGTAAAAAAGCATGGGAAGCTGCAGAAAAATCTAACTTACCAAAATTTTATTTAAATTTAAAATCCTACAGAAAGAGTCTTTTAAATAATAGTAATCCATATACTCCAGCAGTTAATTTGTTTTTTGCTCTAGATGAGTCTTTAAAAATGATGCGTGAAGAAGGATTAGACAACATTTTTCTAAGGCATAATAAACATAAATTAGCGATGAGCAATGCTGTAAAGGCTTTAAATCTAAAATTATTTGCTGATGAAAAATATTTAAGTCCTTCAATTACTGCAATAAAAACTGGAGAAATGGATGCCGAAGAATTTAGAAAAACAATAAAAAATAAGTTTGATATCTTACTTGCAGGCGGTCAAGATCATTTGAAGGGGAAAATATTTAGAGTCGGTCATTTAGGATACGTAAATGATAGAGATATAATTACAGTAATTTCTGCTATCAGTAAAACTCTTCTTGATTACGGCACAATAACATCTCAACAAGCTGGTGAAGCATTAGAAGTTGCATCTAAATATCTTGAAGCAAAGTGAGTTAAGTGCCTGGCTCTTCAACATTACCGCCTAATTCAACAATCTTTTTTCTGAGAGAAATTGATTTTTTTTCATCTCCTTTAGTTTGGGCTATTGCAAGTGCAAACTCTAGTTTTTCAAGCTGATGGCCACCCTCAAAAAAAGATAATTTCTTTTTTATGCGGTTTTTATTATCTTTGAATGAAATTTGTGAAGACATAAAAATTCATGCTTTAAGTAATATTATGCCAAAAAAAGGGGACATTACGAGAGGAAAAGAAAAAGATAATTTGACTATAAACCCAACCAAAAAAAATATTTTCTAATATTATGACCAAACATCTTCAATATTTATGTCTAACATAAATCTAATTTATTATCTTATTGCCGGTGGTATTTTTGGAACATTAGCTCTAAAAACAGGTATCCCAGCAGCTCCTCTTGCAGGCGCTTTAATAGGTGCAAGCTTACTTAGCATAAGCGGCAAAGTGGGTACAGCAGATTGGCCAATTGGCACGAGAACAGTTTTAGAAATTGGAATTGGAACAGTAATTGGCACATCGTTAACTCAGGACTCATTAATCCAACTGCAAAACTTATGGAGACCGGCTATCTTAATTACTTTTACTCTAGTTATTACTGGATTAGCAATTGGATTATGGACGAGCAGATTACTTAATATAGATGTTATAACAACAATTCTAGGGGCTGCTCCAGGAGGTATTAGCGGTATGAGTCTTGTGGGGTCAGAATATGGAGTAGGAGCTGCAGTCGCAACTCTACACGCAGTGAGGTTGATAACTGTTCTTTTAATTCTTCCTTTAGTTGTTAAATGCTTAAACTTATTTGGAATAATAAAATCTTAAATTTCTATAGACATATTATTAATAAAAGATACTTTTAAATAGAAGAAAAAAGTTAAATGCAAAGACTTAATAATCAAAAACTAATATTACTAACTTTAGGAATTTTTGCTCCTTTAACGATTACGATATCGAAAGTCAATGCAAGCACATTTGGAGCAGAAATTTTTTGTACCATGAGAGATGGTGGAAATGACCATGAAAGTAGTTGGGAAGCAGCATATACTTATATCAAACAAAAAAAAGGAGGGATTTTCAAAGTCTCGCCTAAAAGAGCAGCTTCACAAATTACTGAAACAGTTATAAGAGAAAATGAAAAATTTAGTTATTGCGTCGAATATTTAGATAATCTTCATCCTAATAGGAAACTAGAAAGAGAATTACAAAACGAAGAAAAAAGAAAAGAAAAAGAAACAAAAGATAGAGAGAATAAAAGAAAACAATTAGAAAAAAAATTAGAAGAAACTAATGATGAATTTACAGATGAATTTACAGAAGAAACCCTTGACAGATATAGCTATTAGTTGAAGTTTTAAAATTAATGTTTAATTAATTTTATTTTGTATCTACCAACACTAAATTATACTTTTTCGTTGAATTTTAGCTAAAAATTGATATTGAAAGATTGACTTTTAATATATTAAGGCCATTATTTATTTAACTAAATATTCTGAATGCATATTAACGATGCGGTTTTTTTAGAGGATTTATGTCCTAAGTTCAGATTTAGACAATGGCGAAAATCTATTCATAGGTTTACAGGAAAAAGTTGTATATATTGCGGAAAACCATCTGAATCTATTGACCACGTCATACCACGAAGCCAAGGAGGTTTAAGTACAACAGAAAACTGTGTCCCTGCATGTCTTTCCTGTAATGGAGATAAATCAGATGAAAATGCTTTGTTTTGGTATAGAAGGCAAAAATTTTATGATCCCCGAAGAGCAATGGCTATAAGAGCTTGGTTAGAGGGAGATTTAAGATTAGCTATTAGATTACTACAATGGGCTAACCCTAATTTTAAGGTAAAAAATAAAAATTACATAAAAGATGAATCAGAATATAAAGCAGCATGACTACCAAACATTACATATTTTTCTAGAGTTATAACTCTCACATATATTTTCCAATTCTCTTGGCGATTCTGGGAATATTAAAATTGTCAAAAATGAAATAAGAAATACAAATAACTTTTGATAGAATTTAAAATTAACTGAACATACTTCTTTCTCTACAAGACGGGGGTAATTTTTTCTAATACAGAAAGTTTGTGATTTTAAATTGGGCTCAAGAGCTGCCTTCATCATCAATTAATACATATGTACTAATATAAACCATATGAAAAAACCTGCAAGTTTACTCGGAAATAAAAATAAATTTTTAATCTTAGGATGTGGTTTCAGCGGTAGTTTTTTTGCAAAAGCTATAAGAAAATTCGGTTGCACTGTTTTAACAAGCTCAAGATCTGCAAGCAAAGATCCAAATAGTTTTATTTTCAATAGTGAAAACGGTGTGGTTCCTGATGACAAAATTTTTGATGGAGTCACGCATATTCTTAGTTGCATACCTCCTGATAAAAATGGAAATGATCCAGTATTAGAAAGCCTTCAAAGTAAACTACAAGATTCATCTCTTGAATGGGTTGGATATTTATCTACAACAGGTGTATATGGAAACACCGAAGGTGGTTGGGTTTCCGAAATAGATCAGCCTAATCCTTTTCAAAAAAGAAGTCATAATAGATTAAATTGCGAAAAAAAATGGATTGAATCTAGTTTGCCCGTGCAAATTTTCAGATTACCTGGTATCTATGGACCTGGAAGATCCACGTTTGAAGCAATCAAAAATCAAAAAATTAGAGTCATTTTAAAAAAAGCGCAAGTATTTTCAAGAGTTCATGTTGCTGATATTACAAATGCGATTATTTATTTATTACAAAATAAAGATTATTTAAAGTTTCACCAAATAATTAATATTGCAGATGATGAACCCTGTTCGCAGATAGAAGTTATTCAATATTGCTACGATTTACTCGGTTTAACAATGCCAAAACCAATATTATTTGAGGCTGCAAAAGATGAATTATCCCCTATAGCTCAATCTTTTTGGATGGAAAATAGAAGAGTTTCAAACAAACTTTTGTGCGAAACACTGGGATATAAACTAATTTATAAAAACTATAAAATGGGCCTAAAAAATTGCTATCTGAATATTTAAAAAAATAAATTTAAAAACTTTTATGAATCTTAAAAAACCAAAAAAATTATTGAAAGTGGTAATTTGCGTCGGAGATGAGTCAGGTATTGGACCTGAAATAATCTTGAAAGCACTTTGTTCTAATGAGATACCAAAAAATATTGATTTTATATTAGTTGGATCAAAAAAAAATCTTAATAATGCATATAAATATTTAAAATCATTAGGTTTAAAGAACCTTGCAAATCCTAAAGATTTCAAAATACATGATCTAGAAATTTCATCATCAGATAATGACACTAAATCAAGTTACGGGAATTCAAGTTTCCAATATTTAACAAAAGCAATAAAAATTGTAAAACAATATCCGAATTCAGCACTTGTAACTGGACCAATTTGCAAGAAATCATGGTCTCTAGCAGGTCATTACTTCTCTGGTCAAACTGAAGTATTAGCAAAATCGTGTGGAGTAAAAAACGTTGGAATGTTATTCACAGCAAAATCACCAATTACAGGTTGGAGATTTAATACTTTATTAGCTACAACCCACATACCCCTTTCTGAGGTTTCCAAGACATTAACAACAGAATTAATCCACTCTAAATTGGATCTTTTCAAAGATTTTTGTAATACATATACTGACAAACCTACTTTAAAAGTAGCAGGATTAAACCCTCATGCTGGCGAAGAAGGTATTTTAGGTCATGAAGAAAAAGATTGGCTCAATGATTCATTAATTACATGGAATGAGAAAAATAGAGATATTAAATTATTAGGCCCTTTATCACCAGATAGTTGCTGGAATTCTTCTGTAAAAGCGTGGAGTGACAAAAATGCTGAAAAGCATGATGGCATTCTTGCCATGTATCATGATCAAGGTTTAATACCAATGAAAGTGATAGCTCTTAATTACTCAGTCAATACCACAATCGGTTTACCTTTTATAAGAACATCTCCGGATCATGGAACGGGATTTGATATTGCTGGCAAAGGAATTGCTCAATCTCAGAGCATGATTGAAGCTATTAAAGCTGCCATAGAAATGACAAACAATTCAAGACTGCTTAACACGCATTAAAACTTGACCAAATTCAACTGGTGTTCCATTTTCAACGAGAATCTCAACTATTTCAGCATTAAATTCAGATTCAATTTCATTCATTAACTTCATTGCTTCCAAAATACAAATAGTTTGACCGACCTTAACGTTATTCCCTACTTCGACGAATGGCTCGTCACCAGGCGCTGCAGCCCTATAAAATGTACCAACCATAGGAGAAGTAATTTCAGTTAGATCAGAACGCCCTGGGGGTGCCACCTGAGGCGATTCAGGCTCATTAACAACTGGGATATTATCATTAGTAGTTTTTTGATTAGAAATTGTTGGCTTATCAAATGAAGTATTAGAAACTAAATTATTAATAACTTGGCTTTGATCAAATACATTCCTTTTTATTTCGAGTTTAAAATCTTCGCCCTCCAGCGAGAACTCTTGTATATCACTTGTAGAGATTTTCTCTATTAAGCGATTTAAGTCATCATGATCTAATTTCATAGCCATTAATTTTCACGTCCAAGATAACTATCATTACGAGTATCAACTTTAATCATTTCTCCCACAGAAATAAATAAAGGAACCATAACTTGAGCACCTGTTTCTAGAATAGCTGGTTTCGTGCCCCCACTAGCAGTATCACCTTTAACTCCAGGATCAGTCTCTGTAACTTTCAAAGTGATAGATATTGGAAGTTCTACTTCTAAAACTTTACCATTATGAAAAATTACATTAACTTCCATTCCCTCTTTCAAATACTTTGCACCTTTACCAATTTGTTCAGAGGTGAGTCTTGTCTCTTCGAAACTTATCATATCCATAAAAACATAATCACCAGACTCCACATAAGTATGCTGCAGGTTAGACTTCTCGAGGATAGCCTGCTGTACTGATTCTCCGGCTCGAAAAGTTTTTTCAACCACGTTGCCGCTTTGAACTGATTTTAATTTTGTTCGCACAAAAGCAGAACCCTTGCCAGGCTTGACATGTAGAAATTCTACAACGCGCCAAACTTGTCCATCCAATTCGATGGTCGTACCTGTGCGAAAATCGTTACTGGAAATCATTCCTGTATTACATCCCCAAGGATCATAAACCTGCAAGAGTGCTATGCAAAAATTCTTATCAAATCAGAACAAACTTTTCTTAATTCTATCGATTGTAATTTTACAAGTTTTTCTCTTAAAACCGATTCAAGTACTAGCTGATTTACCTACTGGAAATGCAGTAAAAGACCCTAGTGCAATCCTTAGAAACGCACTCCCTATCAAGCAAGTTGAGTTACAAGAACTTCAACACAAATTGGAAGAAACTAGTGACCTTGTAAGAGGAGGAAGATGGCCCGCTCTTACGAAAACTGTTACAAAATGTCAATCTTTACTAAAAAAATACCAGAATAAAATAATTCAAGAATTACCGAACGATAAAAAGAAAATTTCTGAAAAAACATTTTTAGAGCTCAAAGAAAATTTTGATAGTCTTCAAGATTACTCTAAATCAAAAGATAAATACTCATTTATAGCGACCCGAAGAGATGCTTTAGAGAAAATAGGTGGATTAGAAGAATATTTTTTACCAAATGAATTTCCATACTCTATTCCCCAGGAATTTAATAATTTACCAAGATTACTGGGAAGAGCAAAAGTCAATATAAAAACTTCCAAAGGAGATATGCAAGCTATTGTGGATGGATTTAACGCACCACTGACAGCAGGAGCATTTATAGATTTATCTTCAAAAAACTTCTACAAAGATTTACCTATCAATAGAGCAGAAGAATTTTTTGTACTTCAAACAGGGGATCCAATTGGTGAAGATATTGGTTACATAGATCCTGCAACAAACGAAGAACGTCACGTTCCCTTAGAAATTAGAATTCCTGATGAAAAAGATACTTTCTATAATCAAACTTTTGAAGATTTAGGTCTTTACACAGAGACGCCCACATTACCTTTTGCAACACTTGGAACTCTAGGATGGTCTCATTCAAACACCGCAGTAGATGATGGCTCATCGCAATTTTTCTTCTTTTTATATGAAGCAGAATTAAATCCAGCAGGTCGCAATTTAATTGACGGAAGAAATGCTGCCTTTGGTTATGTTATAGATGGATTTGATGTATTAGAAGAACTTACTAAAGATGACACAATAATTTCAATTGATGTTTTAGAAGGGATTGAAAACCTCAAATTAAATGCATAAAGAAATATTAGAAGATATAGGAGAAAAAGAATTAATAAATAGGCTAGGAAAATTTATGCCTAAAAATCAAATTTCAGATGATTGTGCTTTAATCAAAACTAAAAATGAAAATTTACTTGTTAATACTGATTCTTTGGTAGAAAATGTTCATTTCAATGACATTACTATTGGCCCTAGGGACCTTGGGTGGAAAGCAGTTGTTAGCAACATCTCTGACTTATTATCCAGTGGAAGCAAAAAAACTATAGGTATTACAGTAACTCTAGTTCTACCTGCTAAAACTGAGTGGATTTGGGTTGAAGAATTATACAAAGGAATAAATAAAGCATTGAAAAAATATGGCGGCGTGATTCTAGGAGGAGATTGCTCAAAGGGAGATCAAAAAATCATTTCAATTACGGCCTTTGGAATTCAAGGTGAGCTTGAATTACGAAGAAACGCATGTAAAGCCGGAGATATAATCCTAACTACAGGTACTCATGGTCTTAGCAAACTGGGATTTTTGATACAAAATAAAATTAATTTAGATAATGAATTTTCACTTAATAAAAGATTAATCATTAAGTCCATTGAACATTTTTGTCGCCCTAGAGTTTACCCAAATTTTCTAAATAATCTCCTCAAAACTCGCTCAAACAAAAAAATAAGAAGAATAGGATGTACTGATAGCAGTGATGGTCTATTTCAAGCCTTAAAAGATTTAGCAACAGCTAGCAACTGTAAAGCGATCATAAATTATGAAAAAATACCTAAAGATAAGGATTGGCCTAAAGGAGATAAATGGGACCGATATTATTTTTTTGGAGGTGAAGATTATGAATTAGTTTTCTCATTGCCAAAAAAATGGGCAGAGAATTTATCTAAACTTGATAAAGATATTTATGAGATTGGTTTTTTTGCTGATGGTGAACCATCAATAGAATTTAAAGATAATAAAAAAATCAAATTACTTAAAAACAAACCTTTCAAACACTTTTGATTACTCCCAATTTTTAGCAACAATCTCTGCTAAATCTACAACTCTCTGACTATAACCCCACTCATTGTCATACCATGCAAGGACCTTTACAAGGTTATCTCCAATACACATAGTAAGATCACTATCTACAATTGATGATTCATTGGTACCTGCATAATCGCTAGACACTAGTGGTTCATCTCCATACTTAATAATGCCCTTCATTGAGCTTAGAGATGCTTCCTTGAGAGCATTATTGACTTCTTCAGTTGTGACCGATTTAGAAGATTCAAAAACAAAATCTACTGCTGAAACATTAGGAGTTGGAACTCTCATTGCAATTCCTGTTAGTTTTCCTTTCATTTCTGGATATACCAGTGCTACTGCTTTTGCAGCTCCAGTAGAAGTAGGAACAATGTTTGTAGCGGCGGCTCTAGCCCTTCTTAGATCTCTATGACTGTTATCTAAAATTCTTTGATCCCCTGTATAACTATGAATTGTAGTCATCAAACCTTTGCTAATCCCAAAAGTTTGGTCTAAAACTTTAACAACTGGAGCTAAACAGTTAGTTGTACAACTAGCATTGCTCAAAATATCATAATCTTTGTGTTTATATGTATCAGCATTTACTCCAACCACATAAGTACCAACGCCATCCCCTTTACCAGGAGCAGTTAAGATGACTTTTTTTGCTCCTACCTCTAAGTGCTTACTTGCACCTACGTCTGTATTAAATACTCCTGTAGATTCAATAACCAAATCTACACCCCAATCTTTCCAAGGGAGATTCAATGGGTTTCTATCAGAGAAACATTTAATTGTCTTGTTATTAATTACAAAAGTATCATCAGTATATTGAATATCAACACCATCAAGTTGACCAAGAACTGAGTCATACTTTAATAGATGAGCATTAGTCTTAGGATCTGAGGTAACGTTAATTCCAACTACTTCAATATTGGTGTAAGCCCCTCTACTAAGCCAACAACGCATAAAGTTTCGACCAATTCTGCCAAAGCCGTTAATTGCAACACGCAAAGTCATAACTAATAATTTCTAAATGATTAACCTAAGTTGCTGATCATACTGAATTTTGTGCAATAACGTAAGGTTTTTTTGATTTATTAAGCAAATAAGTCTAGTTTTGTATTAATTCAAGAAAAAAAACATTTTTTTTTAAGAAAGAATAGCAAAATTTTACCTAGAAGTTATTTTGATTTAAGTAAAAGATAAACATTGGAAAAAAATTTACTATTGAAAAGTCATTTTCATTTTATTGGGATTGGAGGTATTGGGATGTCAGCATTAGCAATAGGTTTACTTAAAAAAGGTTGTTCAGTTTCAGGATCAGATTTAATTAAAAACGATGAAACTTATAAATTAGAGGAATTAGGTGCAGTAATATTTACTTCGCAAGTTCGACAAAATATTGAATTTGTTATTACGAAATTTACCAACAAATTGATTAATTTTGTTGTAAGCTCTGCAATCAAGCCAGAAAATGAAGAATTTTCATACTGCAGAGAAAAAAATTTATCAATAAAACATCGTTCAGAGATACTTGCAATGCTAATGCGCACTTATACTGCATTGGCGGTAGCAGGCAGCCACGGAAAAACATCAACCAGTACATTTCTTTCTACAATACTTGAGTTATGTACACGTAATTCTTCTTCAATTACTGGAGGAATAATTCCTATTTACAACTCTAATTGTCATTTAGAAAATACAAAATACTTAGTAGCTGAAGTTGATGAATCTGATGGGACAATTAACAAATATAAATCTGATATAGGAATAATCAATAATATTGATTTTGATCATTGCGATCACTTTTCTAATTTAAGTGAAGTCATATCTTCTTTTAAAAGTTTCGCTAAAAACTCTAAAAAATTACTAGTTAATTTTGATTGTGAAACCTCAAAAAATAATTTTTATTCTAATTTTAATTGGTCAAACATTACTGCTAAAAACGTAGCATATGCAATAATTCCGACTGCAATTAATTCAAAGTATACAATTGGAAAATATTATGAAAATGGAAATTTCATTAGTAGTTTAAATATTCCAATTCCAGGCTTACATAATCTATCTAATATCACCGCAGCAATAGCAGCTTCAAGAATGATAGGAGTAGATTTTATAGAAATTAAGAAAAATATAAAATATCTGAAATTGCCGAAAAAAAGATTTGAATTCAGAGGTCAAATAGAAGAAAGAAGTTTATATGATGATTATGCACATCACCCAAACGAAATAAAAGAAACGATTAAATTAGGAAGATTATTGATTCAGCAAAAACATAATAATGAATTTGAAAAAAGTAGATTATTAGCTATATTTCAACCTCATAGATACTCTCGAGTAATGCAATTTACTAAAGAATTTGCTGAAGAATTATCAAAAGCAGATTTTATCTATGTAACCAGTATTTATGGAGCTGGAGAAAGAAACGAAGATAAAATTACTTCGAAAATTATCACTGATCTGATTTATAAAAAAAATAAAAATGTTATTTACATAAATAATTATTATGAACTTAAAAAGAATTTTTACGAATTAACTCAAAAAGGAGATTTAATTTTGAATATGGGAGCTGGTGATTGTCATAATTTCTGGTCAATTTTAAATACAAAAACAATTAAAAAAGATAACTAATGTATGAATAAGAAAAATTTTTCTGAAAACTTTAATTTAAGAAATTATACAACTATAAAAGTGGGCGGAGTAGCTGAATATTTTGCTGAACCAAGAAGCATTGAAGAATTTTCATATCTAATAAAATGGGCTAATTTAAACAAACAAAGATGTCAAATAATAGGCGCAGGTTCAAATCTTTTAATAAATAATATTTTCATAAAAGGCTTAGTTATTTGTACAAAAAAATTGAAATCATTAAGGATAGAGCCATATTCAGGAATTGTTGAAGCGGAAGCAGGTGTAATGCTCCCAACATTATCTAATTCTCTTGCTAAAAATGGATTACGAGGAGGGGAATGGGCTGTCGGAATTCCAGGAACATTAGGAGGAGCAATTTATATGAATGCTGGTACGAGTAATTTATCGCTAGCAAAAAATCTTATTTCAGTAAAAGTTATAAAGAATAAAACTCATGAAAAACTTGAAATTGAAAAAAAAGATATCAATTTTGAGTATAGATATAGCTCTTTTCAAAGAAATGATTTAACAATTATTAGTGCAAGATTACATTTTGAACCTAATGGAAATCTCGAAGAATTAATTCAAACAACCAAAAACAACCTAAAATTTAAAACAGAAACACAACCTTATCATCAGCCTAGTTTTGGTAGTGTGTTTAAAAATCCTAAAAATAATTATGCTGCAAAATTAATTGATGATATGGGTTTAAAGGGATTTAAAATTGGCGGTGCAGAAATTTCTACAATGCATTCAAATTTTATAATTAACACCTCTTCAGCAAGTTCAAAAGATATATATCAATTAATAACAGTAATTCAACAAAAAGTACTAGAAAAAAAAGGAATTTTTTTGCAACCTGAAGTAAGAATGATTGGTTTTGACTATCCTTACTAAAGAAACTTTTTTACAAAATGGCAGGTTTTGGACTTCCTAACTTTGGACAACTTACAGAAGCTTTTAAAAAAGCTAAACAAATTCAGCAAGATGCTCAAAAATTACAAGATGAACTTGAAAATATGGAGATTGAAGGAAAAAGTGATGACGAGATGATAACGGTCTGGATAAGTGGAAATCAACTTCCTTTAAAAGTAAAAGTAGAAGAAAATATTTTAAATGCAGATAAAGAAAAAATAGAGCAGAATATTTTACAAGCTATTCAAAAAGCTCATGAATTATCTACTACAACTATGAAAGAAAGGATGAATGATTTGACTGGTGGATTAAATCTTAATCTTCCTGGTTTTGATAATAGCGACTCTTAGAAGACTCAATCATTTCTTTATAAAAAGAATATCTTTCGAAAGATTTATTTAAATTACACCCCTCATCGTTTAAATGTAAGCAGTTACGAAATTTACACTTAATTTCTTCATCGATTATCTGTTTATATATTTCGGGATAAAGATTTGGTAACAAACTAATATCAATCTTAATAGGTTGCATATTAAAACCAGGAGTATCCACAATATAACTATGATTTGATATAGAAAATAACTCTACATTTCGAGTAGTGTTTTTACCTCTCTTTATTTTATTGGAAACTGGAGAAGTACTATTTTGAAGACCTGGAATTATCATGTTAAGTAAAGTAGTTTTGCCAACGCCGGATGGTCCCATAAAAATCGAACACTCTTTTTGCTTTAACTCAGCTAATAAATTATTAAAGTAATCAGATTTTTCTAAACTTAAAGTTATTACTTGATAACCCCATTTCTTAAATTTATCGATTAACGAAGATCTTTTTATATCTGAAATTAAATCACATTTTGTCAAAACTAATGACACTTCAACACCGATAGATTCTGCTGATATCAAAAACCTATTTACTTGAGATAAATTTAACTCTGGCTCTTCAACAGAAAAAACAACGTATATATTAGAAATATTTGCGACTGAGGGTCTAACCAAGAAATTTTTTCTTTTTTTTAGACTTTTTATCACTGCACGTTTGTTTTTTAAATCAATATTTTCAATTACTACCTCGTCTCCAACATAAATTAATTGATCCTTGAAATTTATAGACTTCCTAACCTTACACAAAAACTTATCACTATTTACAGAGTTTTCTTGATTTTTTAAGTCAACTAAAAAAAAATCATTAAATTTTTTCGTAACTAAACCTAAATGTTTACTATTATTTTTCATTCAATATTTTTATTTTTATAAATTTTTCATTTTCTTTAATTGTTTTAAACAAAAATCCCATCTCTTTTAAATTATTAAATACCATTTCTTCTGGTTCGCCTTTATCTAATTCAACTATAAGTTGTTCATTTTTAGATAACTTCTCCAAAGTCAATTTGATTTTGACGACATTTAAAGGACATGGAACAGATTTAAGATCCAAATGCTTTAAAGAATTCATCAGGATTCTTTACCAAATAATTTACTAAAAAGTCCACTACTAGAATTAATATTTTTATCTGAATATTGAGAAGCTAACCCCTCTAAAAGCTTTCGTTCTTCATCAGTTATACGAGTTGGCAATTTTACCTTTACTAGAACTTCATGATTTCCTCTCGCAACAGGATTACCAAGTCTAGGTACACCTTTATTCTCAAGTGAAAGAGTTGTATTTGGCTGGGTACCACTTGGAATTTTTAAATTAACATTTCCATCAACTGTAGTAATTTCAACAGTATCGCCTAAAATAGCCTGTAAATAACTCACAGCTATTTCTGAGTAAATAGTTACACCATCTCTTTTTAGATTTGCATCATTCTTAACCTTGATAAAAACATAAAGGTCTCCAGGTGGACCCCCTTTCAAACCAACATTTCCCTCTCCAGAAACTCTTAATTTAGTACCAGTATCAACTCCTGCAGGAATATTAATTCTTAATTTTTTTCTGACTTGCTTTACTCCATTACCGCCGCAACTTACACATGGATCTGCAATTATTTGACCAGCTCCATTACATGAAGGGCATTCAGCAACTTGTGTGAAATTTCCGAAAGGTGTTCTCGTAGCTCTTCTAACTTGTCCACTTCCTCCACATGTTGAACAAGTTTTTGGTCCGGTTCCTGGTTTGGCGCCTGTTCCCCTACAGACTTCACATGTCTCAAGATGAGGAATTTTAATTTCTCTTTGTTGGCCAAAAATTGCATCTTTAAAGTCAACATTTAGGTCATACCTTAGATCATCTCCTTGTTGAGGGCCTCTTCTTTGAGTTCTTCCTCCCTGAGGATTTTGTCCCCCAAAACCATTAAAAAAGGTTTCAAATAAATCTGCAAAGCCGCCCATATCCCCCATATCAGGCATTCCAGCCGCACCACCAAGGCCTGCCTCTCCGAACTGATCATATCTAGCTCGTGTTTCAGGATCAGCTAATGCTTCATAAGCCTTGCCAATCTCTTTAAATTTATCTTCAGCACCAGGTTCTTTATTAACATCAGGATGATATTGTCTTGCTAATTTTCTATATGCCCTTTTTAAGGTATCCGCATCAGCATCTCTTGAAACTCCAAGTATTTGGTAAAAATCAGCCATTAGATAATGCTCATATAAGAATTTAGAATTTATTAATCTTCAGAAGTATTTACCTCTGAATCAACATCCCCTTCAACTGTATCCTTTTCTACTTCCTGTTGTGAATTTTGTTTACCAGGTCCCATAGAAACCTTAACCAATGCATGTCTCAACACCTTACCTTCTAGATGATATCCTCGCTGCAATTCTTCAATAATAAAATCAGCTTCAAACTCTTCACTAGGCTCTCTTAATACAGCTTCATGCAAGTTTGGATCAAATTGCTGACCAACAACTCTCATGGGTGACACACCCTGTTGTTTTAAAACTTCTACCAATTGTTTATACAATCCTTGATAACTTCTATGAAGAGCTTGAGCTTCGTCAGTTTCTGGTTTAAGTTGTTGTCTTGCTCTCTCAAAATTATCAACAATAGGGAGTATTGACGTTAAAGTCTTTGAAACAAGTTGAATTTTTAAATCGTCCTGATCCCTAGACTGCCTCTTTCTAAAATTTTCAAAATCTGCTGAAATCCTTATATATTGATTTTTTAATGTTTCATGCTCTTTTTCTAATTGTTCTAATCTTGCATCATTATTAGAAATGGTATTTTTTAATTCTTCAGTATTTATTTCCTCTGTCTCGTGAGAAGACATTACGTCATTTTCAGTAGTTGAATTTTGCGTAGATGATATATCTTCAGGATTATTATCCTGGTTAGAAACATCATTTTCTTTATTATCAATACTGTCTGATTGATTTTCAATCATTTTTCTAAAATTTAATAAAACTATTCTCCAATAAAGTGTTGCACAAAACAAGTTGCGGAAGGCCGCACAAATCTTTAGTCAGGAACAAACCTTAATGCTAATCCATTGTTACAAAATCTTTTGCCACTGGGAAGTGGTCCATCATTGAAGACATGTCCTTGATGACCTCCGCATCTAGAACAATGATATTCGGTTCTAGGGACAATTAACTTGAAATCAACTTTTGTTTCTACTGATCCTTGAATTGAATCCCAAAAGCTTGGCCATCCTGTACCACTATCGTACTTTTTATCTGAGGAAAAAAGCGGCAAATCGCATCCTGCACAGTGAAAAATCCCTTTTCTTTTCTCATTATTTAATGGACTACTGAAAGCTCTTTCAGTACCTTCCTCCCTCAAAATATAATAAGATTCTGGATTGAGCCTAGCTTTCCATTCATCCTTTGAGAAATTCCACTCTTCTTTAGGAGAAAGTGAAGATGCTAATACTTGAAGAGGCTTAAAGATTATTTTTAAGATTGACATGGTAGGAATTAGAATAAAAGCTCTTCTTGATAGAAATTGATTCATATATTTAAATCACAAAAAAGTAATGAATTTAACACAACCTAATTCTATTAAAAATATTCATAAATTAAGTATTGCTCCAATGATGGATTGTACTGATAAACACTTCAGAATGATAATGAGGAAAATAAGTTCTGAAGCTCTGCTTTATACAGAAATGATTGTGGCTCAGAGTTTAGTCTATACGAATAAAAAAGAAAATTTTCTCGATTTTAATCGTGAGGAACACCCAATATCAATTCAGTTTGGTGGGGACGATCCACAAATCCTTAAAGAAACAGCCCGAATGGCAGAGGATTGGGGTTATGACGAAATAAACTTTAATGTTGGTTGTCCTAGTCCAAGAGTCTGTTCTGGAAATTTTGGAGCTTCACTTATGAAAGACCCTGAAAAAGTAGCAAAATGTATTGAAGCCTTAAAAAATAATTGCAACTTACCGGTTACAATCAAACACAGAATTGGCGTAGACAATGATGATAGTTTCGTTAACTTGAATAATTTCGTAAGAATTATCGCAAATGCTGGTGCAGACAGATTTACAGTTCATGCAAGGAAAGCTATATTAAAAGGTCTAAATCCAAAGCAAAACAGAACTATACCTCCATTAAATTATGATTTAGTAAAAAAATTGAAAAAAGCAAATCCAAAATTATTAATAGAAATCAACGGGGGTTTAACAAATATCGATGAATCATTAAAAGCCTTAAATGATTTTGATGGAGTCATGATTGGTAGGGCAATATATAAACATCCTTTAAGGTGGTCTGAAATTGATCAAAAGATTTATGGAATTAATGCAAAACCCAAATCTGCTTCAAATATTATATTCTCATTAATTCCATACATAGAGTCGCATTTAAAAAATGGAGGAAAATCGTGGGATATCTGTAAACATCTTATAAATTTAGTTGAAGGGATACCGAAAGCAAAAATCTGGAGAAATCAAATATCAAATAAGTCTATAAAAAAAGAATTAAATATTGAACATTTATTTCAATTGACGAGCGCACTTGAAGATATGGGTTACTAATTTATCTCGTTTGAAGCATTACTGTCATTGGATACTCCCCTTTTTCTCCTGCTTCTACCATTTTCATATTCAGTATTTTCAGAAGAATTTACATAACTTCTGTCTTCCCAACCTTCTGCACCAGAGGATTTATTAGCGTAAGAACTATTAGATCCAGAATTACTATTACCATAGCCGCCACTATTATTACTACCGCCGCCATAGCCGCCGCCATAGCCACCACCATTATTACCGCCGCCATAGCCGCCTCTTGGTCCTCTACGAGATCCACCAGAACCTCTTGGCTCGGCTTTATTAATTCTTAATGGCCTACCCATAAGTTCGGTGCCTTGCAAACCATCTATAGCGGTTGACTCAATTGCTTCATCTGCCATTTCGATAAATGCGAATCCTCTTTTCCTTCCAGTATCTCTCTCCAAGGGGAGAGAACAATTTAAAACCTCACCAAAAGGAACAAATAACTTTATAACATCTTCACGCTCTGCGCGGAACGGCAAATTGCCAACAAAAATACTCACTTTAAACTCAACAAAGAAAATTTACCTTATAAAAAAACTACAATAAGTAGTCCAATAACTTTATTATTCTACTTCAAAGCATACCCTTGTTGTAGAAAAATACTTGAATTTCAAAGTATCAATTTTTTTTGCCAATTTTTTACCTCTTTTTCTACCTGAACAAAACCTGTGCCACCTTGACTATTTCTTGATTTAACGACATTCAGAGGTTTAAGATCAAAAAAAACATCCTCATCAAATTCGGGATGAAATTTTTTAAATTCATCAATTTTGAGATTTTTAAATAACATTTTTCTCTCCAGGCAATATTTAACTATTTCGCCAACAACTTGATAAGCAGTCCTAAAAGGAACATCTTTACCAACTAAGTAATCTGCCAAATCAGTAGCATTAGAAAAGTCTTTTTCTACAGAATCAGAGAGATTTTTAATATTAAATTCAATACCCTCACTCATTAGAATAGTCATTGCTTTAATACAAGAAGATATTGTTTCTGCAGTATCAAATATTGGCTCTTTATCCTCTTGAAAATCCTTATTGTACGAGAGTGGTACCCCTTTGACCATCGTTAACAATGCCTGGAGATGTCCATACACTCTGCCAGTCTTACCTCTTATCAATTCTGGAACGTCGGGATTTTTTTTCTGTGGCATTAAGCTACTACCTGTTGCACATTTATCTGTTAATTTTGCAAAAGAAAATTCATCAGTTACCCATAAAATTATTTCCTCTGAAATTTTACTTAAATGAGACATCAACAAAGCAGATGCAGAGACAAACTCTATACAAAAATCTCTATCACTTACTGCATCAATACTATTTTTATAAATCTTTTCAAAACCCAATTCTAAAGCTGTAAAGTGCCTATCTATTTTTATTTTTGTTCCAGCTAATGCTGCAGCTCCTAACGGAGAAATATTAACTCTTCTGCGTACTTCTTTAAACCTTTCACGGTCTCTTTGGAGCATTTCTATGTAAGCCAATAAATGATGAGCCAAAGATAATGGTTGAGCTCTTTGCATGTGAGTATATCCAGGAATTAAGGTATAAATATTGGATTTCGCAAGATTTAAGAAGGATTTTTGCAAATCAGTTATTAAAATTTCAATATTGTCAATCTCTTTTCTTAGCCATAATCTTATATCTGTACCAACTTGATCATTTCTACTTCTACCTGTATGTAATTTTTTTCCAGTTTCACCAATTAAACTTATCAGCTTCTCTTCTATGCAATAGTGAATATCTTCAGAAGGTGGGCCAGGAGAAAATTTACCCTCCATATACTCAATTTTTATTAACTCTAAACCATTAACAATTTTCAAAGCTTCAGAAGAGGATAAAACTTTAGTTTTTCCA
>CACGPQ010000001.1 GCA_902574955.1 uncultured Synechococcaceae cyanobacterium | reverse complement strand
TCAGTCTCATTAAACATTCCTGTTAGTAAAGTACAAACTAGAACTCTTAAAAATAAATTAGTACAAACTTTCACAGGTGGCGTAATCAAAAGTAAAAAGGGAGGTTCTTTTATAAATGCATTAAACAACATTAATTGCAAAGTATATGAGGGAGATCGAGTTGCTTTAATTGGTCATAATGGCGCGGGTAAGACAACTTTTCTAAGATTAATTTCGGGTATTTATTCGCATACTTCTGGAGATCTTTACAAAAGTATAAAGATTTATCCAATAATAGAAAAAAGTTTTATAACCAGTCTTGAATTAAATGGACTTACTGCTATTAAGGCGCATTATTTACAACTTAATAATTGTCTTGATGGGTTTGAAGATTTTTGTGAAGAGATAGTAAATTTTACTGGTCTGGGTGAATTTCTTAAATTACCAATTAAAACTTATAGTGAAGGTATGAAAGCACGATTACAATTTGCATTAACAACATCAGGAAAACATGAATCGATTGCCTTAGATGAGGGATTTGCTACAGGAGACAAAAATTTCAAAATAAGTGCACAAGAAAGATTAGATTCCTTTTTAGACAGAACCGGTACATTTTTTTTTGCTTCTCATTCTGATGAACTTCTTAAAAGGTTCTGCAAAAAAGGGTTTGTATTTCAAAAAGGATCAATTGCTTTCAAAGGAAGTATTAATGATGCATTAGATTTCTATTATGAAAGCAAGTAATAACTATTTTAGTTTTAAAAGTGTTTATTATTCCCTAAAAAAGGCATGGGAGATAAGGAACGTATGCTTTTTTAGTGCTAATGCGAGAACCAAGGAAAGGTTTGTAAGAACAAAGTTAGGTAGCTTTTGGATAGGGTTATCAAACTTGCTTTCTATATCGTTATTGTCTTTCGTATATGGAACTGTTTTTAAAGTTCAAGATATTAAAGAATATATACTATATCTTGGAATAGGAATGGTTATATGGAACAGCTTGAGTACAGCCATCTCTGCATCTCCAAATTTGTTAATCCAAAACGAACAAAAGATAAAAAATATGAATACCGATCCAATCTTTTATTCTTTAGAAGAATGGATTTTTCAGATCCAAAGTCTATTTCAATCATTTTCATTAGTATTGATCGTATTGGCATTTATTAAATTTAATGTTTTGTTAAATACTATTTTTTTTGGATTATTGCCTTTTATTAATTTACTTTTATTTATGTTTTGGTTCCCTTTAATTACTTGTCTCTTGGGAGCTAAATTTAGAGACATATATCAACTAGTACCAATATTACTTCAACTAGTTTTTCTTTTATCGCCAATCTTATACATGAAGGAAAATCTTGGAAGTTTAACATGGATAATAAACTTAAATCCTTTCTATTTATACATTGACCAAATAAGAGAGGCAGTAGTCTATGGAAATTTAGAAATTTCAAAAAGTTTTATCCTGCTAATTTTTAATTTATTTGGCTTATATGCATCGATTGGTATTTTAAATAAAGAGAAGAAGTATCTTCCATTCATTATTTAATTTTTAAATTTTGTGGCATTTGTTGTATATAACGGCTCATATATTTCTAATCAAAATACTGGATTAGGAGTAGTCTCAAATGAAATTTATAAAAATCTAGATAAAAATAAGTATTTTTTTTTAAATAAAAATAAGAATCAAATAATCACCTCCCATTTAAAAAGACAAATATGGATGCAGTTTGAGGTTCCAAAATTATTAAATAATCTTAAACCAGAATTTTTTTTATCCCCGGTACCTGAATCACCCATATTTTCCAAAACAAGAAAAGTAGTTTTGGCTCATGATTTAATTCCACTAAGATTTCCTAGAATATCGCAAAAGTTTATATTTTACTCCACCTACCTGCCTGTAATTCTTCATAATGCAGAGTTAGTATTATGCAATTCAAAAGCAACTGCGAATGAATTATTTAGTTTCTTTAAAATTCCTTCAAAGAAGTTAGAAATTATTTCATTAGGCATAAATCATAAAGAGATCTACCCCATAAAACAAGAAAGAAAAAATTTTTTTCTAGTATTAGGTAGGCATGATCAACACAAAAATCTCTTAAGAATAATCGATGCAATAACAAAAATAAAAAATTTAGATTTTAAAGTACTTTTTGCTGGTCCATTTAAAGAAAAATTTACTAAAAAGATTTTAAAAGCAGTTAATGATCTTGGTCTAAGAAATAAATGTGAATTTAAACCTTGGGTAACCCCAGAAGAAAAATTAATTCTCTTAAATTCATGTAAAGCTCTTCTTATACCAAGTTTATGGGAAGGTTTTGGATTACCCGCAATTGAAGCAATGGCTTGTGGTACCCCAGTTATCGCTTCAAATAGAGGAGCATTAAAAGAGGTTTTAGGAGATTATGGAATATTCATAGACCCTCTTAATCCGCACTCAATAGCTTCTTGTATGGAAGAAATCTTAAACAGTGACAGTATCATTAAAGGCATGCAGAATTCTGGACCAAAAATTGCTAGTAAATTTAATTGGAAAAATACAGCATTCCAAATAGACTCTCTATTAAAAAACAAGGCCTAATTACTTAATTAAATACAATTTTTTTAACTATGAGATTGTTTATAATTAATTATCTCTACTAATTAACTTTTTAGTTAAATGTGTGAAATTTGTGGGCAATATTCAAAACATAATACAGAAGGTCTTTACTCTCTTAGTGCAGGTTCCGCAGGAACAAATCAGGAATTAGCTACATACCTAACGACAGGCTTTTGGTCAGACTTTTCTTTGACTACAAGAACATGGAATCTAAGTGATAGTGGAACTTACGCAAAAAATGGAATTCTAACTTATAACACTTCTGCGAATAATTTTGATGGTGATGGTTTAAGTACAGCAAGAGCAACTTTAGTGGAAGAATCTTTTAAATATTTAGAAGCTGTAACTGGAATAGATTTTCAATCTACAACTGATCCAGATTCCGACTTCCGATTTGGAGACGCAGATTCAGGTGCCAGTGCAGAATGGACTACACTTGGGACATCCATAAATTATGTCAATATAAACGTTGCAGCGAGCTGGAACGGCGGCCTTAGTGGATTTGGTAATTATACTTTTCACACAATTTTGCATGAAATTGGCCATGGTCTAGGACTTGGGCATCAAGGAAACTATAACGGTAACGCTAGCTATAGCGATTCGTCAGAAGTCATTTTTGAAAATGATAATTGGCAAACTTCAGTAATGTCTTATATTGACCAAACTGAAAACACATCGATTACAGCTGACAAGGCGTACTTAAGTAGTTTTATGGCTGCGGACTTAATAGCCATTGATGACTTGTATAGCAGTTTCGGTAAGGGTATTTCAAACGCATTTAGTGGGGATACTACTTATGGATTTAATACAAATATTGCGTCATCAACAAGTGCTATTTTCAATGAAATGAAAGACTGGATATCAACTACGGCATTTACTATCGTAGATGGATCTGGTACAGATACAATTGACTTCAGTGGTTTCAGCAATCAACAAACAATTGATTTAAGAGCCTCTGAGAAAAGCGCTTCAAATTTATATTCATCTAATATTGCTGGAGACACGGGTAACTTAATAATCGGGCCAGGAACAGTAATAGAGAATGCAATTGGAGGTAATGCAAACGATACTTTAATCGGCAATTCTTCCTCAAACAACCTAACAGGAAACGGTGGCGCGGATACAATAAGTGGAGGTGATGGCAATGATATTCTCCATGGTAATGGCGGAGCAGACACCCTCAATGGTGAAGGAGGGGATGATACTCTTAATGGAGATAATGCCAGTGATATACTAAATGGTGGTAATGGCGATGATACCTTAAACGGAAATAATGGAGATGACAATTTAGATGGAGGAACTGGAGATGACACAATGGTCGGAGGGACTGGAGATGATACTTATACCATTGATTCAACCAGTGATGTAGTTACCGAGAATTCTTCTGAAGGTACAGATTTAATTCAATCTTCAGTAACTTTTACAGCTTCAGCAAACGTTGAAAATCTCACTCTTACAGGTTCATCTAATATTAATGCCACTGGAAATTCTTTAAATAATACTCTCACAGGAAATTCTGGGGATAATACTCTTGATGGCGGAAGTGGTGATGACACGATGGTTGGAGGAAATGGAGATGATACTTATACCGTTGATTCAATCAGTGATGTAGTTACCGAGAGTTCTTCAGAAGGTACAGATTTAATTCAATCTTCAGTAACTTTTACAGCTTCAGCAAACATTGAAAACCTTACTCTTACAGGCTCATCTAATATTGATGCTACTGGAAATTCTCTAAATAATATTCTTACAGGAAATTCTGGGAATAATACTCTTGATGGCGGGAGTGGGGATGACATTGCTATCTTTAGCAACAATCTTTCAGACTATTCTTACACTATTAATTCTGGAGATATTCAAATTATTGGAGAAGGAACTGATACTTTAAAAAATATTGAAAATATACAATTTAATGACGTTACAAAAAGTGAAAGTCAGCTAAGAAATATTGCTGATATACCAAATATTGTTTCTTTATCTCCCAGTGATAATTCAACTTCAGTTTTATTAGATAGTAATCTAGTTCTGACTTTTTCAGAGGCAGTAGTAACAAAAACGGGAAGTATTACTATCTATAAAAGTTTGAATGATGAAATTTTTGAATCATTTGATGTATCTACAAGCCCTTTCATAACAGGCTCAGGAACAAACACTATAACGATAAATCCAACTATCAATTTTTCAGAATCAACAGAATATTATGTAAAAATTGAAAGCACTGCTTTGGATGATTCAGTAGATAATTCTTATAGTGGAATTAGTAATAAAACAGACTTTAATTTTAATACAGTGTCTAATGATGGTTCAGCTAAATATGCAATAAATGGACTTCCTGCTGGAAGTAATACTCTTTCAATAAAAGAAATAAGTGCGGATCCTGATGGTAATGGATCTCTTTCTTATAATTGGGAAATTTCTAGTGATGGTAATTCTTGGAGTTCAGTAAGTACAACTTCAGAATATTTGGTAACTTCTTCTGATGAAGGAAAGCTTATTAGAGTAAATTTAACTTATACAGATGCAGAGGGATTTAGTGAATCAACAAATGCAAAGGGCTTTTACCAATCCTTTAACTTTGATAATATTACAAGTTTTTCAAGTCTTGGAGTTAAATCTTTAAACCCTGCATCAGGGGATTCAACTGACTTTGATATTACTTTCTCTACTTCAGGAGGAATATCAACTTGGTTGTATAGTGACGCATTTGCAAGAGATACTCAAACAGATTTTGAAAATTACTCTTTTTCAAGTGCCTCAGGTTATAACAGCAACAGTAAAACTTTTTATGAAGGAGAAATTGCTGTATTTCAATCAAATCCATATACAATTGTCCAAATCGTAGATAGTAAGAGTAGGAATCATGGAGATAGTCTAGATGGAGTAGAGATTAGATATACATTTTTTGAAAATGATAATTCTGGTTCGGGATGGAACGAAGCTCAAAGAATATTATATTCAGATAGTGGTGATGCAGTTTTTGCAATATCAGGAACTACTAAAGTTGGACAGATATTAAGTATCACTGAATCAACAGCAGATCCAGATGGAACTGGTACCTTATCTTATGTCTGGCAATCATCTTCTGATGAAACAACCTGGAGTGAAATTGGATGGAAATCATTTTATACCCTTACATCATCAGAAGAAGGTAAAAAAGTAAGAGCAATTATTTCTTATGTAGATGGACAGGGCTTCTCAGAATCTATTACCACATCTGCCGTTGATTTTTCTTTTTTTGATGACGGCGATGCAACTTTCGCGATTTCAGGGACTACTCAAGTTGGGCAATCATTAAGTATTACAGAATCAACAGCCGACCCAGATGGAACTGGTACCTTATCTTATGTCTGGCAATCATCTTCTGATGAAACCACTTGGACACAAATCGGTACAAATTCAACTTATACACTTACTTCATCAGAAGAAGGTAAAAAAGTAAAAGCAATTATTTCTTATACAGATGCTCAGGGGTTCTCAGAATCTGTCACTACATCTACTGTTGATTTAATTGATGATGGCGATTCTACTTTTACGATATCAGGATCCCCTCAATTTGGTCAGGCATTAAGTATCACAGAATCAACAGCAGACCCAGATGGAACTGGTACTTTATCCTATGTCTGGCAGTCATCTTCTGATGAAACCACCTGGGCACAAATTGGAACAGATTCAACTTATACACTTACTTCATCAGAAGAAGGTAAAAAAGTAAGAGCAATTATTTCTTATACAGATGGCCATGGTTTTTCAGAATCTGTTACTGCTTCAGCGATTGATATCTCCAAAAGAACTTATTCGTTATCAACAGCAATCAACTCTCCTCAGGAGGGATATGAACTTACAACAACTGCCAGCACAGAAAATATTACAGAAGGTTCCACTCTTTATTGGTCATTGAGTGGCACTGATATCTCAATAACAGATTTTGCGAGTGGATCACTTACTGGTTCTGGAACTGTTGGCAGCGACGGTACTTTTTCTTTTAAACATTCAATTGCAAATGACGGAGAAACAGAAGGTTATGAAACTATTGATATCAAATTATTCTCTGATTCAGAAAGAACAACTCAAGTTGGAGAGACCGAATCAATTTTGATTAGAGACGCTGCAATAGAGGAAAAGATTGCAGAAATTGTGGAGGATTTAAATGGTGTAAAACAAGTTGTCTCTCAACTTGTAAAAGGACAAAATTATACACTCAATAACATAAGAGATTATGACGGAAATCTTCATGCAAATTCTGCTGATGAGGATGTAAGCAGTTCTTATAAATACCAACATGCATTAGATGTAAATGGTGATGGAACACTAGAAGCTATCTATACAAATATGAAAAGCGGCAGGTGGGTTACAGCATCAATTAATCCATTAACAGGAAAAGTTGATTATTCTGATTATGGTCAAGATGGTACCACCAGAGTAGTTGGAATTTATGATGATCCATTAATTGCAGAAGGTGCTCAAAATAATGGTTATCTATCAGATGGAGTAACTCCTGCTCCCGCTAATTTTGGAGTCTCTGATGCAGATAGATATGTCCAATACAACGGAGAAACTGTTGACCGTTTAGCTCTAAATAGTCAGGTAAGATTCCAGAACGATTTAAAAATAGATAATTTAATCGCCAAAAAATCCAACGATTTTGATTCTGATGGAATTAGAGAAGTTTATTGGAAAACCTCAGATGGGACTGCTTATTTAAGAGCATTAATGCATGCTGATGGAAATATCAGATATGCAAATTACCAAAGCGAATCTCAGATGACTGATTATTTAACTAATAACGGACTAAGTGATTCTATTACTGAAATTATTTCCTAAGTAGAGCCAGGAAATAATTAGTACTTATCAAAACTCAAACTTTCAATAAGTTGAGTACCTTGCTCGTCATTATAAAAATAATAGAATGGTGAAGAAAATTTACCTCCACTAACGAATATATTTTCGGAAGAGTTTTGGGCCAATAATAATTATTTTTTTATCTAAATGTGAAAATTACATTGGTAAATGCTCTTTATGTAAAAGGGGGAAGAGTTTTCCAGAATAAATAAGGTTTAATACCTCTATGGTAGATGCAATAACAATGGTTCAAAAGATTAGCTGCTAATTTGAGGCTGCTGCAATCTCTTTATGGACAGAGAGAAATTCTTGATCTGTTAAAACTGGTGTGATTTCAATTTCTACGCCAAAATTATCGACCCAGATATTACTCCATTTCCAAATATTCTGATGGTTTGAAGATTCAACTATTGCCCAACCGTTAGCTCCCTCAGGATTTAGTACTCGATTAATAACTTTAAATCCTTCAAATTCATCTCCTTCGCATCCTCCTTCCACAAAACCCGCAAAAGCTTCTGCCCCTTGCATATGACTTTCTTGATCTGGAAATTGCCAGTGTACGATGTAAGTTTGCATGAATAAAAATTTTTTTTTAATTATTAATTATCCAATTTAAAATTTAAATAAAAAGTCTTTAAACACTAATTAAAAACACATAAGCCTAAAAGGAAAAATAACAAAAAAAAGACTCTTACGAGCCTAGGTGATGGGGACTCTCATAATGACAAAATAAACAGAAACGAACAACCCCATCAATAGGTAATTTTAAATACTTACAAACACCATATGTAGTGCTAAGATTTTAAAAAGGTTGGGTGATGGGGATTATCCCGCTTTTTTATTTGGGCGAAGCTAACGCCCTTTTTTTATGGAAAATTTACTTTAATAAATAGAGCCAGATCGAGGATTAAAGTATCTAAACCTTTTGAAGATAGTTATAAGCAATCTTCCATGATTAACGCAGTTTTAATTTCTTATGGTTGTGTATTTATGCGATCAAGTAAGTCAGTCATGAAAGACTCCAGGGTTGAATCTATTGAAGTAGCGAGAAAAAATATAAGAAAATATTAGAATGAGGGTGGGGGAAAACTTATAGATTTAATAGTTTAAAAAAGGTGAATAGGTACTTTACCTAAAATTTGACATTATTAAAAATTAATTGCTAGATAAGCTTCAGCATTGAAGATTGACTATGAAAAAAGGCATTTATTCAAGTATTAAAGATTCAGACGCTTTGGAAAGTTTTTTTGAATGTTTAACTTCTTGTAGCATCAATAGTGAGGGATTAGATTGCACAACAGCATGTTATGTAAAACATTTAGAACCAAATAATATTGATTACCCTTTAAAATTTTCATAAGCGAAGCTGATTGATAATATTTATGTTGCATTGATGTTATTTTTTTTCACCTCCTCAAGTTATTTTTGGTCTACTGCTTTTATCTATAGCAGTAGTTCTAATCTGGGATATAGATACAACCCTTTTTTGAGAAGACGAAAAAGGAATTCAATCTTTAACTAGGAAGCTGATTAGTAGGCGGTGCGTGAAATCGCCGTTTCTTTCTTTTGAGTCTTTTGTAAGCAACTAAAGATCCCAATAATAACAATGTAATAGCTATGGAGTTAATCATATCAAGTACTTTTATACATATAAAAACAAATATGTTCTAAATATCAATGATTAAAAATTATTTTTTTAAAATTACCAAGTTATTGACTAATTTTTAATATTTAGCTTTGACATTACATGCACAAAACTACCAAGAGGAAATGCTTGTTTAACTAAAAGTAATTGCTATGAGATAAGAATAAATCACTTTTTCTTATTTCTCATTTGATACTGCATAACAGCTTTTAGGTGTTGTACTTCTTTTTCTAAAGTCTCAATTCTTTTTGCCAGTTCTTCATTAGTTGCCATTTTTTGGGAGATAAATTACTTGATATATATACTATTAAAAAAGTGACTTGATCCCCATGGTAAATGTCAAATAAGTATTAGAGCCTATTGATGGGCATAATTTCTCTAGATAAATTATGCAGAGTATAAATTTAGGGGGAATTTATGAGTGGCGATTATGAGACATTAGAAATTAATCAACCTAAAATCACATATTTTCATAAAAGATCCGAAAATGATACAGAATGGTTCGATGAATTAATCAACAAAATTGAAGATATGAAAAACAATATACCCAAATCTGTTTAATGACAGAAAAAGCGCTGCAGGAATTAGAGAAATTTGCAAAAGAAAATGGATACAACGACGAGCTAAAAGATTTATATTTAAGGGAAGTTATAGACCATAATAAAATATACGAATGAGATCAAATTTTCGACCAAATATTAGATTAGCCATAAACATTCTTTTAGTTATCGGTACTTTTGCCATAGCTTTAAAGATTGCTCCAATAGCAATGGTATATAAGGAAAAAAATCTATGTATTAAATATTTAAAACATCAAATAGAAAGAGACAAACTTATCAAAAGACTAAAAATAGTTAAACAAGCTAATCCATCTAGTATTTGTGACTCTATCCTTAAAAGTTAAAAATGCAGATTAAGTCATTTACCCCCTTAATTGTAGTCTTTGGTACTTCATTTCTGATAACCATTTCATTGCTTAAAAGTTTCCAAATTTTTATGGGGATATCAATTTGTCTTTTAGCGATGCTCAAGCTTATGGATATTGAAGCTTTTGGAAAAAGTTATAAGAAATATGATTTAATATCTTCTAAATTTGATGGCTGGATATATATTTATCCTTTTTGCGAATTATTAATCGGAATAAGTTTTCTTAATTCTTCTCCACCCTCTTTAATTATTTTTATTGCCCTAATTTTAGGAATTTCTGGAATGCTTTCAGTTTTTAAGGCTGTTTATTTGGATAAATTAAAATTAAATTGTGCATGTATTGGTGGATATGCAAAAACTCCTTTGGGAATTATTAGTTTTATCGAAAATCTTTTAATGGCAATTATGAGTGTCTTAATTTTGATTAAATAGCGATTTAATAAATTTTCATTTATGTTTAATCTAAATATTAAATTTAATCTTCGTAATTATTATGGCACTTAATAAAATATTGATGAAAAGAGGATTTTTAAATTATCTAATTTTTTATGGAATTCTTTTTACAAATATAATTAATCCAAATAAGAGTATTGCTTTAACTCAAGAAAATATAGACATCCCAAAAGTTGTTTCTTACAGATCAGAATCATGTGGTTGTTGCAAAAAATGGATCAATCATTTTAGAAATAATGGATTAGAAGTTGTTGATAATATAGTTGAGGATGTTTCAGTAATTAAAAACCAATATCAAATTCCCAATAATCTGAGATCATGTCATTCTGCTCAAATAGCTAACTATACGATTGAAGGACATGTCCCGATTGAATCAATCAACAAACTTTTTAGAGAAAAACCAAATATCAATGGGATAGCAGTTCCTGGCATGCCACTTGGCTCTCCAGGGATGGAAATGCATTCTCACTCTCATGATTATGAGAACTACAAAGTAGTTTCATTTAGTAAAACTGGCAAAACAAAAATATTTGATAAAATCTCTCCTTAATACAAATACTTATTTGAAATAATGCATATTTTTCTTAGAAATTTTAAATTTTTTATTTTTTTATTTTCCTTATTTCTAAATTTCAATAGTTATTCGTATGCACATATGAGGGGTACATTTCTTTCTGAAGAGGACGCCAAAAAAAGATCTTTAGAAGTTGGTTGCGAAGGAATACATAAGAATAAAGATAAATGGATGCCATGCAAAAACGAAAAAGAATTACATTTCTATTTGAGGAAATAGATGGAAAAATTAAAAACAAATCAAAGAAAAATTCATAGGAAAATAACCGCAATTTCAGCAATCCCATTACTAATTACTATTGTATCTGGGACTATTTATAGTATTGTTCAGCCACTAGGGATAGATGCTTTTTGGTTAATAAAATGGCATACAGGTAATTTTGGCATTATTAATTTGCAACCTTTTTACTCGATATTTCTAGGTATAGCTTCAATAATCTCAATAATATCTGGCGTTAAACTATTACAAAAAAAATCTTAGATATATTCTAAGCCAAGCTAAAATCTAACTAATTAATACTATTTGCGCCCCCACTTACTAAGAAAATTATCGCTCCTAGTGCCATTGTTGCTACACCCATATAAGGGTATTTCTTGATTCTTGATTTAGTAATTGGAAGCCATGAAAGATATCTGTCAGATTTATTTAATTCAATTTTTTTTTGTCTAGGTGGTAATCCTAATTCTTCTCTTCTTTTAGCTTCGCCCATAATCTTAAATTTGTTTATATATCAATATTAAAAATTATGTTCTACACCTGCGAGTTAACTTTATTAAAAACAGAAGTCCTTTATGGATAAACAAATTATTTAAAATTTATTTAGCCTTCTTTAAATATAGATTCTTTGTATTTGCCTGATCTGATGTAAATAACAAAATTAATATAGTTCCAACTAGAAATGAAAAAATCATTGTCAAGCCAACAACTTCAACCATTTCACTAGGTAGATAATTTAGGAACATAATCAATAGATCTCTTATTTTAAATTTAGCAATTGTATTTTTTATGTAAAGTAAGTATTCCTCCTTAAATTTCTAAAATAACTTTCAGAAACTTTTTTAATCTTTATTTATTTTTATTTGCGGGATAAATCTACTTTTAGCCGATCACAATTTTCTTACTTAGCTATTCCTATTTTCTTAAGCAATTTCAGGTAAGGCAAGGCCCAATTACCAAAGGTAAAAGAGATTGTCTTATTTTTTGTAGTTGGAAATAATGTTTTAGAACTTGTAGAGGTTAATTTAGAAAATATCTTAATAGTCTCTACTTCTAGATTATCCAAATACAATTTTTTTTGAACACCTCGATCTTTCTTTTGGGGCAAATAATTTTCTATAAACCATAAAACTTGTTCTAAATTTGATTTATTGGGTGCGGTTTTAATTTGTTTATTTTTCTTTTTAAACATATTTATTTACCTCTTAATTACTGAATTAAATTTGCCATTTATATAATTTAAATCAATAGTAAAAGCATCAAAATTATGTTCTTTTTAATAATCGATAATCGAAAAAATAAATTAATAATTACGTTGTTTTTATAAAAATAAAAAAAGAGAGGGACAATACCCCCTCTAGATTGATCAGTTTCAAAAAAGAATTTAATTTTTTGAGTCTTTCAATTTCATTTCTTCTTGTATTTTCCTGATTCTTTCTTCAAAGACGGATCTCCTGTATGGAGTAAATTCTCCACTTTTAGTAGCCAAAAGTTGAGCTTCATATAGCCTATTGGCTCTTTTGATTTTTTCTCTTATTTGTAAGAGGTTATTCATGGTCTTTTGCAGTTAATGAGAATCCCGTTCCCTACTCTCATTTCATGCGTCCAGAGATATAAACTTGGATGAACGTAAATGAACAATAACATCTTTAAAAAAATTCTGCGAGAGTAATTTTTACTAAATATTTCTCAAAAAAATAAATATTGAATAGATAGTATAAGCAAGGTTTTAATATTTCCTAAATTAGGATAAGAAAATTGTTTGCGACCCATCATTATTATCCTGAATCACTATTTTTTTATTAGGGAAAATATCTGATAATATTCTTTTCAAATTTGAATTATCTGAATGAATTATATTACTCATATTTTTTGAATTAATTTTCCAATTTTCATCTACAAATAGTTCTTTATCATCGCCTTTTTCATTCTCCAGTGATGTCTTATTTAGAATCTTAAGTAACAGTTCTGAATCATAATCTTCAAATTCTTCAAGGCCCTCTTTTAAATTTTTAATCATTATTTAGAAATCTAATGTTTCTAAATAATGCATAAGAAATTTGAAGAATACAAGGTATTAATTACCTAAAAATTTCTCTTAAGATAAAAATCCAGATGCAATTAAAATAATTTTCTTTAGAAAATTTAATTCCAAAATAGCTAAGGAATGATATTTAAAAAGATTAATTAATCATTTACAACATTTATTTTCTTGTTAGGTTGCAAAAAAGGGAATCAGAAAAGATGCCAAGAGTAATTAACAAAAAAATTAGACTTTTAAGATGGTTAAACTCAGGCATGATACTACCATTTATAATTATGGCTGCATCCACATCAATCATTCTTTATGGTGTTTTATTTATCCTAATAAAATAGTTTTCTAATTTAAGCCGCTAAGTTTTCCTCAGATTTAGACATAATTATTGCAGCTTTTTTTAATAAACTAACTACTTCTTTTCTTCCAACTGCATTATCAGCTTGACGCATTATTTCATAATATTTTTTATTTATTTTCTTCATAAATAGTTTTAATTTAATCTAAAATTACAACACCATATGATGGTGTCAACTGTAAATAATTCTCATATATTATTTCTTTGATTATTTTTGCAAAATAAAAATTGCTCATTTATTATAATTCAATTTTTTTTAATTGATGATGCCAAAAAATCATAAATATCAAAATTAATAATCCTTTTAATTAAGCTATATGGAAGGATTTGAAAACATAAAATAAACCTCCGATTAGGATCAATATTGCAGCTCCATAAAAAAGAAAAGGAATAATTGGATATTTATACAATGTAGACCTGACTTTTTGTTGTATGGCTTTTTTATCAAGTTGAGGCAACTTTATATCTTCAGTTTTTTCTCTAGGCGGGATACCTAAATTTTTTCTTCTCTTTGCCTCTCCCATAATTAATACTGAGTTATTCCCATACATTTTAAATAATTGTTATCAGCTAAATCTAAAATTTGATTCCATTCTTCATGAGATGTTTCCAAATTATTTTTAAAATCTTTTTCAAATTTAAGAATACACCTTTTTTCTATATTTTCTGGAGAATTATAATTTCTTAAAAAAGAAACACTCAAATACGATAATGATGAAAAAACTATAATTATTTTGGCAATCCTAAACTTATTCATACCTTAAATGATATTGCCTTATAAAAAAATAAGGTACTTGTTGGTTTTATAATTAATTTAATCTATTAAAAACAATTATCAAATGATAAATTCGGTGAATTTTAACCATTTGCCTATTCAGGATTTGGTTGTTTCAGGGTTAATAATCTTTATAATGTCGACGATTATTGCCAATATTTACGACCCATTATTAGGAATAACTTATGCATTTGGGAATATACTTACTCTTACCTTTTTGAGCTGGTTATACAAAGAGACTTGGAGTGATCCAAGGAAATAAATCTAATAAAGAAAAAAGATAAATAAAAAAACTACTTCTGTATTTTTAATTTCGAAGAATACTTTAAATTAACTATGTACGTTGCAAGAAGAGAAAGTATCAAAAAAAATAATAAGCTTTCCAAGGTAGATTGGGGCATAACCATGAGTAGTACCAAAAATGATATATCTTTAAAGAAACGAATTCTGAAAAAAAATCAACCCTTTCATCATTTTTTATTCTCAAACTTATAAATTTAATTTATCTCATAAAATCTCTGAGATTTAGATTGATTTTAATTTGAAAAATATTTTTCAGCCCTCCTAAAGGCTTTTACTGCTCCTTTATAATCAAGACTTTTTAATTTTTCCTTACTTTTTTGTTCCAGCATTTTTACTATTTGATTTCTCTTTATTTCATCAATTTTCAGCTTATGATCGAAAATAAGATCAAATTTTGAGGAATAGAATCTAGATAATTCTTCTCTATATTTTTCAATAATTTTTTCATCACAAGATTTGGATTTCAAAATTGCATTAGCCTTCATTTTGTCATCTATTGCCCCTTTAAAATTTCCTTGTTTAAATTTCTTCTCACTTGACCTAGTTAGCTTAATAATATTTCTCAATATCAATTCATTAGAATCTTTCATTTATTTATCTGAGCCTAGATTAATGCTATCAGAATAAAGAAAAAACAACTTTTTTTTAATACTCAAATAATTAAATAGTTAACCAATAACAAGTCCTTTTTCAAGAAGTAAATCGAAAACCTCCACACTTTTCGTTTTCCCAAATTGGGAGGGTTTATGTAAATCTAATATTTCAGCAAGGCACATAATCCAATAAGTATCTTTTTTTAAATTTAGACCTTCACAAATATGGATGGGGGCCGATTTAAAACAGCCAAAATCTGTTGATATATTAATGTTCATGATTTGAGTTTCAAGTTCCAGACTTAAAAGTTCTATTTCTTGCTCAGAAAGGGATGTCCCAAAAGAATATGATTCAATTAAAAGTTGATAATTCATATAAGATTTATTTTTTCAAGAAATCCATCGAGTTATTTTTGTACCCTCATAAATATGCCCTGAAGCTTCAACAATAGGTTTTGTTTGAGGATTCATAAAAATATCGTATAGAACATTTTCTGGTCCTTGAAAAATTACAGTTGCCCTTTTAGGATCATCTATTGATTTACCAATATAAAATGTTTTTACACCCATTTCTTTAAACATCGACTGCTGTTCCTCAGCGTTCATATGAGATTCATATTGTTCAAAAGTATTACTTAGTTGAAAATCTAGAATAGTCGTTTCAATGGTCATGGTAGTTATAAGATGTTTTTTAGATTTTAAATCTTTTTGCAAAAAATAATTGAATAAAGATTAGTTTTTATTAAGCAAGGTATTAACTAATTTTTACTTATGAGTTATAAATCAACTATAAAAAACAGATTTTAATTTTGGACTCAAAAATTTCTCCAAGAGAACAATGGACTAGTAAGTTGGGATTCATTCTTGCCGCTGCAGGTAGCGCAGTAGGTCTTGGTAACCTTTGGGGTTTCGCCTACAGAGCCTCTCAAGGTGGAGGTGCTGCTTTTGTACTTTTATACGTACTAATCGTTTTAATTGTATGCCTTCCGGTATTTGTTGCTGAAATGGCTTTAGGAAGAAACGCTACTGCCAGCACATTGCTTGCACCAGTAAAGTTAGCTGGAAAAAATTGGTATCCATTAGGAATTCTTTTCTTTATAGCTCCCTTGGGAATAGCATCATATTATTCAGTCATAATGGGGTGGACCGCAGATACCTTGTTTCATTCATTATTTTTTGGATTACCAAAAAATTTAAGTGAAGCAGAAACTTTCTTTGGCTCAATTAGTAGTGGTAGCAGTGTTTTATTGGGGCACCTATTAAGTCTCGTTCTTACTGCCATAATAGTTTCATCAGGGATAAAAAAAGGAATCGAAAAAGTAACAAGATTCTTTATGCCTATACTTTTTATAATTCTTCTATCTCTTGCAATATGGGCCACTTCACTTTCAGGCGCATGGGAAGGATATAAAACATTTTTGTTTAAATTTGACTTTGATGAATTAAGGAACCCTCAAACCATAAGAAATGCTTTTACTCAAGCTTTCTTTTCTTTAAGTTTAGGAATTGGAGTAATGGTGACTTACGCTTCCTATCTAAATAAAAAGAGTAATCTTCCAAAACTAAGTGTTGGAGTTGCATCATTGGATACTTTGGTGGGTCTTATGGCAGGACTTATTACTTTTCCGATTGTTTTAACGTTTGGTTTAAATGATGCTATTTCTGAATCAACAGTTGGTGCATTATTTATATCAATTCCTACGGGCCTTGGTTCATATGGAGCGGTTGGAAGAATTGTAGCTGTTGCATTTTTCGCACTAGCTTATATTGCAGCAATAACTTCCTCTGTTTCATTATTGGAAGTTCCAGTTTCCTCTTTAATGGATAAATTTGGTTTTAAAAGAGAAAAATCTGTTTGGCTGATAACTCTTTTCTTATTCTTAGCAGGCATTCCTTCTGCATTAAACTTAAACATTCTTGGAACTATTGATTCGATTTTTGGAGGCATATTACTTATCTTTGGTGGATTCTTGGTTACTTTCTTTATGGGATGGGTAGTACCTGGAAAGTTTAATGAAGAACTTAGTGATTCAAAAGTTGGAATCAAAACGACACGTTATTTGAAATTCATGACAAGATGGGTTGCGCCCCCAATTATTGGTTTTGGACTATTTATTAGTGTGTTTGATTTGCTTAAAGGCTGGGTAAGTTAAAAATAAATAAAATTATAATGTATAAAATTGAATAAATTTACTGCGATATAGTGCGGAAATAGGTGGAGGGGTGCAAGTCAAAAAAAGATAAAATAGTTTAACTTTTTCGCATTATTTTTAATCAAACTCAAAAAAATACTAGTCAATAATTGAGTATTTGCAATGGTTATTAATTAAAAAATTGATATGAAGGCTAAGTGCTTTGTTTTATTACTAAAGTCTAAATATCTTTCTCAAGAAAATGTTTTACTGCGGAACCTTTTTTTAATGAAGTATTAAAATTTAACTTATATTTAATCTCGAACGTATCGGCAAAAACCATCCTTAATAGAAACTATATAAAATACATTTAAATGTTTTATTTAAAGAAATTAGAACGCCTACAAGAATAGATAGCAAATTTGATGTCAACCAAATCTGATTCATTAAAAGGAAAGCTTACAGAAAATTTTTATGAATTTTCTCTACTATCTGACTATTCTTTTATGAATTCTCTTAAAGCAGATCCTAAATCAACAAAAGATGGAAATGATCATAAGCCGCGTTCAGTATATTCAGGTCATTACGTACCAGTTGTTCCAACTGCTATTCCAGATCCAGAATATATTTCCCATAGCAACAAACTTTTTAAAGAACTAAGGCTAAGCTCAGATCTTACTAAAGACCTAAATTTTTGTCGTTTTTTCTCAGGTGATATTTCTGTTGCTAAATATCCAATGAGTCCTGTTGGTTGGGCAACAGGTTATGCATTATCAATTTACGGGACTGAATATAACCAACAATGTCCCTTTGGAACTGGCAATGGTTATGGTGATGGTAGAGCAATTTCTGTTTTTGAAGGTTTATTCAATGGGAAAAGAATGGAGATGCAACTGAAAGGTGGAGGTCCAACTCCCTACTGTCGTGGAGCAGATGGTAGGGCTGTCTTGAGGTCTAGCGTTAGAGAATTTCTTGCACAGGAATTAATGGATTCATTGGGAATTTCTACCTCAAGGTCTTTGACACTTTTTGTCTCACAATCAGAAAAAGTAAGGAGGCCATGGTATTCCAAAGAGTCCAGGTATTTTGAACCTGACATAATGACTGATAATCAAGCTGCAATTACTACTAGAGTCGCTCCATCTTTTTTACGAGTTGGACAGATTGAACTTTTTGCAAGACGAGTTCGCAATAATTCTCATGATGAAGCTCTTAATGAACTAAAGATGATAGTTCAACATCTTATTGATAGAAACTATAAAGATGAAATTGAAAATGAGATTTCACTTGAAAGTAAGGTAATAAAACTAGCTTGTTTATATAGATCTAGACTTATATCTCTTGTAACTAACTGGATGCGAGTTGGTTATTGCCAGGGTAATTTCAATAGTGATAATTGTGCTGCCGGTGGCTACACCTTGGATTATGGACCGTTTGGATTCTGCGAATTATTTGATCCAAGATTTCAGCCATGGACAGGTGGAGGTGAACATTTCTCATTTTTTAACCAGCCTTCTGCAGCGGCAATCAACTTTAAAACATTCTGTTCATCACTTAGTCCGTTACTTTCGCAAAGCAAACAAGATCAAGAAAAGTTAGATCAAATCGAAAAAGACTTTTCTGAATTAATGAATAAGGAATTGATGAAAATGTGGGCAAACAAGCTTGGTTTAGAACATTACAACGAAACTCTAATAAATGAATTTTTTAATCTCATGGTCATTTCAAAAGCAGACTATACAATTTTGTTCCGTAAACTGTCTGAAATACCTGATAACTTAGATTCTTTAAAGGACTGTTTCTATTTACCAATTAATGACGAGCTCAATAATAGGTGGGAAGTATGGCTTGAAAACTGGCAATCAGTCTTGAAGAAAGAGGGAAATATTAAAGCAAAATCGACATCAATGAAATCCCTTAATCCAGTCTATACTTGGCGCGAATGGATGGTCGTTCCCGCATATGAAGAAGCTGAAAAGGGAAATTACAAAAAAATAAAAGAGTTACAGGATGTCTTTAGCAATCCATATATAGAACAACCCCTGGAAATAGATCAAAAATATAATCGACTAAAGCCAAGCCAGTATTTTAACTATGGAGGAGTATCTCATTACAGTTGTTCTTCATAAAAGTTCAATTCTCATACTGATGAACAACTTTGAGAAAAATCTTATTTATTTATGGCCGTAGGCATTCCAACTACTGATACAACTCCCACATGAAGTATTGCCGGCTTCTTTCCAACATTTTTCACATAGTGTGGGGCCCCATTATTACTCTCTATAAATGCATCACCCGCTTTAAAAAAATTAATTTCTTCACCCCTCACATGCTTTAATCTTCCTCTGGTAACATGAATCAGCATTGGGGAAGGATGAGTATGAATTGGAGTTTTCAACCCAACTGGAATTTTTACTTTTAAGAGTCTTAATTCAGGCTTACCCTCGAGATAATTAAAATTTTTACCACTTAGTCCTTTTGAACTTTGAATAATAGATATAACTTCAATCTTTTCTTCAGCAAGAGAAGGTTGTGGTAAAGCTAAAGTCCCAATAAAAAGGAAACAAAATGGAATTAATGTTTTTATTTTCATTAGATATTTGAGTTTCACTAATAATAGGTAGTTTGCAAAAATAATAAACTAATTTATTTTTTATATAACTTTTCTAATTGCTTAATTTCCTCTCTTAAATCCTTACCTCTCTTATTTAATTTATTATTTTTAATAACTATTGGGATAATCCACCAGGCTTGAAGACCTAAAAAAATAAATATTAGGATCAATAATTCAAAAGTACCAGGCTGCATTTGATAAATAACCCTTCTTTTTTAATAACTTTATTCTAAAAGTTATTAGACATTCATGAGATTTGGAATTTTTCTAGGCTGCCTCTAATTCAATATTAAGTTCAATTCCCTTTGAAATGATTGCTTCTTTAAATTCAATAAGTTTGGAAATTATTCTTTGCTTCTCAGGATCAGTTTTGTGTATATCATCTACAACTTCCTGCATTGCAAGTGTTACTTTTTGTAGTTTGATTTCTAGATCTTCCCTGTAATTCATAAGCTTAAAGAAATTATCTTATTTATTAAAAAACAAAATAATTATTAGTAAATAAGTACATTACCCTAAAAGGATTGACAGCAAAACAAAAAGAATATAATTTATAGTACAAATGTATTAATATTTAATCTGCCAATTAAGGAAAAAGTATGAAGCCTAAGTACTCATTTGGTTGTAGCACTAGCAAGCCAAGCGGCTGCCTACTAAATCCCGAAGGCAGCAGAATGATCTTTTTCGAAGAATGCAAAAATTCTCCTAAGGCTATTTTTAAAATTCATACTCATCTTTTCTATACAAATCACCTTGGAGAACCTGGAGGATATAAATCCTCTGAAAAACTAAACATAGATTCAGCCTGGGCAAAGTGGCACGAACTTCACCAAAAAGGGTGGATAGAAGTAGCTCATAATTATGGATAAGAACTCCTGCCAAAAAAGTCTTTATGTTTATATTAGATGTAGACTAGCTTCTTTTTTTTTATCTTGCTATACAAATACTAAGAGATAATTTAACTCCTCCTGTTTCAATAAAATATTTTGGAATTAACTGAGCTAATTGAGGATTACGTCGCTACAGAATTATTATCAAGTATTGAGCTTGACTATCTTGAAGGAGAATTATGGGAAACTATTCAACATATCGCAGAAATAAATACATTTATCAAAGCTCCAAAAAATATATGTAAGAAATTAGGACTAGATGCAAAATCTTGTTGGCAATTATGTTGTGCAGCCGTTCTTGACTCCTCAAGACCATTGAAAAATGGACAAAATAGAGTTAATAATTTTAAAAAATTAATTAATCGATATGAAATTAGCTACATATAAAAAAGACTCAATGATTCGCATACTTATTGCATCAATTCTTTTTTTGATTCCACTAAGAGGTTTTGCTGACGAAAGGCAAAGAGAAATTGAGAATGAAGCTATAAATCTTGTTATTAAAAAATATGGAAAAGGCTTAGAAAATAGATTAAAAGGAACGGGAGTAACTCCCAGTTATCGAAGTTGGTATGAAAATGATTGTTTTGTAAGTATTGCAGCAGGTACATACCAAGAAGAAACTTGGTCGGCAATGAACTGGTTTAGCGTTAATGTCTGTTCTGAATCAGCTGAAATAATGGGAAGTGAATGAAGGAAATAAAACGCCTATTAGTTTTGCAGCATTTAGAAATAGAGGGGCCTGGTCTTTTTGAACAATTTGCTAAAGAAAGAGATTTAAAAATAGAAATTATTCGTTTAGATAATAAAAATGCTCTGCCGCAAACAAAAAAAGGTGACTTAATTTTAATTATGGGTGGACCAATGGGAGTTAAAGATATTGGAAGCGAAAGATATCCATGGCTTAAGTTAGAAAGAGATTTTATAAAAAAAGAATTAGAAAATGAGAGACCTATAATCGGTGTTTGCTTAGGTGCTCAGTTGCTTGCGAGTGCTGCTGGGGGAGATGTAGAAATACTTAAATATGGATCACCTCCAAAAGCATTACCAGAAATTGGATGGTCTCAAATTTTTATAGACAAATCGAATAAAGACTTTAAAGCACTGTTTGAAGACGCTTTTCATGTACTACATTGGCATGGAGATAGGATTTTATTACCTAATAAAGCAGTACTCATTGCTAGTAGTGCACGTTGTAAGGAACAGTTTTTTAGGATTGGTAATTTTGCTTACGGATTACAATTCCATATAGAGACGACTGGGGGAATGATAAATAACTGGATTAAAGAAGATAAAGAATTTGTCCTTAAAGGGTTGGGCTCAAATGGTCAGGAAATTTTAAAAGAAGAGAATAAAAAATATATTGATAAAACTTTTTTTAAAAGAAAGCTTCTAATAAGTAAATTATTTGAATTATTAGATAATTAAAAAGAGAATAATAATCCAGTAAAAAAGGGCCTTATAAAGCCCTGAAAAAATTTTAAAAGGATTTTTACTAGAAAATTCCTGGAAGAATTTGACCAGTAAAATAATAAGCTCCAACAAGAGCAAACATTCCAAGCATTGCTGCTTTACCATTAAGCTTTTCAGCTTTTTCGGTCATGAGTTTTTTTGCGAATTCCATAATAAAGTGAAATAGTTTATATCTAAAAACTAATTATTCAAATTTTAGAATGATGTAGTTTTTTCTACCAAATTGATATCTTTCTAAAGATTTAAAAATAAATACTTAAACAACTAATTGAACTTTTAATAGTTAGCGAAGCATTCTGTAAAGCGTTGCACGAGTAAAAAACAACTATTTAAAAAATTATGTCACGATTATGTAACATTTATGTAATAAAAATCTTGAAAACAACTTAATTTCGGTTGAATACTTTACATTTGTTAATAGTAGTGTTACATTAATTAACAATTACACAACTTCAATGGCTAATTCAAACGTTACTACTGAATCAGGCGGTAGACAGAACATGTTTCCTACTGAAACACGTCCTTACATAGATGAGTCTGTTTCATACGACAGCTACCCACAAAATGCAGAAAAAGTTAATGGTCGTTGGGCAATGATTGGCCTTGTTGCATTAGTAGGTGCTTACATTTCAACTGGACAAATTATTCCTGGCATTTTTTAATGAGTCCACTTTCAGGCTTCTTGGCCGTAATTGTATTTTTTACAGCTATCCTTGTTGCTTACCTAACAAAGCAATTTCAAAACGAAAATTTAAACTACTCATCTTCTAATCAAATGAAAAACACAAACACAAAAGTCAAAACAATCGAGAAAGAAAAAGTTGTTGCTGAAACTCTAAACGGCAGATTCGCAATGCTTGGATTAATTGCTGCTGTTGGAGCATATCTTACAACAGGTCAAATAATTCCCGGCTTCGTTTAAAACTTACTATTTAAAAACCTACAACTCAAAAAAAATGGAAAATTCAAAACCAACATATTGGCAAAACGCCGAGAGAACTAATGGAAGAATGGCAATGATGGGCTTATTTGCATTAGTTGTAAATTATGGCTTATTTGGCTGGATAATCCCAGGTATTTTTTAAAATGAATTTAGGCTTACTTTTTCTTAAAGTAAACACTTTAGGTGTTATTACACTTTCTGAACTTGATTGGATAACTAATCATCAATCTGAATTTTCAAGGCTTGATATGTCTTTAGTTATTAAAATTGGCCGTCTTATGGATTCAGGAGTTGTTGAAATTGATAATAGATTGCCTGTTTAATTTTTAAATAAATTGATCGTCATGAGTGTTTGTCAATAGGGATACTGACAAGCACTTTTTTATGAGAAAAAATATTAAAAAAAAAGAGATTGTTTCTTAGCTAAAAACAATCTCTCAATTACCTAATTCTTACATGAAAATTTCAATTAAGCTCACAGATTTTAACTGAATTATTTTTATAGTAAATCCGTAAAAATGCTTTTGTTATTTATCTTTTTAAACCACCTCTTTTTATCCATAGAAACCATGTAACCCAAATAGGTGGCAGGAATCTGATTAAAAAGGAAATTTTATATATATAAAATGGGGCATTTTCAATTTTAAATAAATTTATAAAAAAAGAAGATATAGTTACCCAGAGTAGAATTATTAATATATTTGCTCCCAACAAAGCGAACTTATTTTGTTTGAATATTTTTGGCATAAGGTAAATTTTTTATATTCTTAATTTTAAATAATCTCGGGAAATTAATTATACATTTTCAAAAAAACTTTAAATTTAAAATCCATATCCAAATAAAAAAAATACTAAATTTTAATCCCTCTCCAAATAACATTCCAAAAGCAATAGGAGGCGAAAATATTAAAAAAAGAATAGAGAATAAACTAAATAGAGCAAATGATCCTCTTAGAAAAAAATTTTTTCTTTTTGTTCTTCTTAGATTTTTTAAAGTATTCCACTCCCATTCGATAAACCTGTAGAACTTTTCTGATAATAAAAATAAATACTTCATTAATATTATGAATATCTATCGGCTTTTCCTATTTATAAAAATAATTTCTCCTGTTAGCAATAAACTTTCTCCCCTACTTCAGAAAGATAGTAAATTCTATTTTCTGAACTTACGAAGAAAGTTAATCCCTTATATTGTGATCTTCCAAATTTATCTAATCTAGCTTTGTGTAAATCCCAATTATCTGTACTTATATCTGGATTAAATTCTTGTTCTTTTAAGAAAGGTACATAAGTTGGACTAATTGTTGTTTCTTTGACTATCCTTTTATTATGTTTTGAGTAAAAAAATAATAAAAATAAAAGTATAAAAAAAAGAATTAATAATATATTTGTCATTGTCAATTTTTCTAATTTGAAAAAACTTTATTTTGGAGAATCAAGAACTTTTCACAATAAATTTCTTAGTAAGTAAAAAATCCTATTTTTATATTCTTGTATTTTTGAATACTTATCAAGGGTTTACCTAAATCAGATTATAAAATGAGTCGCATTTTCAAAATGACTCAAAATTCTATGAATACTCCTTATGCAAAAAGAGTAGCTGAAAAATTTAGAGAGGCTCAAAACTATTTAAAAACTAATGGTTTTAGTAGATCAACTAAACATTTACTGGAAGATATTGAAAATTCTGTTGAAAAATAATGCCAATACCCCCTCACTTACCACAATTACAATATGGCTACGATGATGGCTTTACAACCATTGTTTTTGGGTTAATAGGAAGTTGTTTAGGATGTATCTTAATTTTATTAATTTCATTTTTTGAATTTAAATTCAAAAAGCAAAATAGTAGTAAGTCTTAGTTTCTAAATATTCTTGGATGCAAGGATCACAAGGGGCTGCTGATATGACAATTTGGTAATAGAAAACTCAAATTTAAGACAATACAATTTCTTATGAAATAGTTATTATTTTTATTGTTGAAAATTTTTAGATAAGAAGTCATGAAAGGTAAATGGATAAATATTTATAATGACGATCTACCCCTTAGATCGTGGTGGGTAGATTTAGGTAATGAATGTGAAAATGTATCCATAGTTTTACCAGAAGTATTTGGGATAAATCATTGGATAAGAAATTTTTCTGAAAGATTAGCCAAACAAAATATATATGTATTAGCCTTACCTCTTTACGGAAGAACAGCTCCAACATTGGACTTGGAATATAGTGCAGAAGACTTAAAATTAGGCAGGCATCATAAAAACTTAACCACTTTAAAAAATATTATTGAAGATGTTTCCTCAGCTATAAATTGGGTTAAAGAAAAATATCCAAAAAAGAAAATTTCTATTATTGGATTTTGTTTTGGGGGTCATGCCGCACTTATTGCTTCTTCATTGAAAGGAATAGAAAGTTCATTTTGCTTTTATGGAGCGGGGGTTACAGTTCCAAGAGCCGATACTAATTTTGCACCTATAGATTTGCTTGAAAAAGTTTCTGGAAAATTAAATTTTATTTGCGGTTCTTCAGATGATTTAATTCCTGTAAAAGATCGATTAGAAATTAAACAAAGATTTAAAAAATTAGATCCTTCAGAAGAGAGATTCAACTATGTAGAAATTGAGGGAGCTGATCATGGCTTTATGTGCGAAGAAAGAGAATCCTTCGATAAAGATGCATCTTTAATTTGTTGGAATTTATTGATGAAAGAATTCAAAATATAGAAGAAACTCATAAAAAAAGAATTGATATGAGAAATCAACTTAAACTTGGAAATATAAATCTCAGAAAATTTTATTGAGCAGTTCTACTTAAAACGTTAATATTGAACAAGTTTTGATAATTATTACTTATTTGAAGAAGCAGATTGTCTTTGAAAATTCATATTTATCAACGTTTACATCAATAAATTTTTTAGCATCTATAGAAATAGTTAATGAAAAATTAAATTCGTTTTTTGAAGACAAAGCACGATATCAAAAAATAATTAATCAGACTTATGAAAACGTTGATGATGCTGGGATTGATTCGTTAGTTAGTCAAATTTTCAATAACTCTAAAGGTATAAAAGTTGAACTATTAAGTAACGAGATCTTAAGAGAAATTAATGGCGCATATACCAGTTCTGGTAAAGACGGTGAAGAGACTATTTACCTTAATGAAAATTTTCTTGCATCAGCAAATACTGAACAAATCGTAGATGTTCTACTAGAAGAATTCGGACATTCAATCGATTACAAGATCAACGGAAATGATGATACTTATGGAGATGAAGGCGCGATTTTTTCAGCTTTAGTTCGTGGGGTTGAAGTTTCTGATATTGAAAAGGATCAAAACGATCATCATTCTTTAAATATTAATGGTCAACTAATTGCAATCGAAGCTGCACGTCCCACCCTTGATACATCTGCAAGTCCAGCACTGACAATAACTACTTCTAATATCGGTGTTCCTTCAGGGGCTGTTGGGACCCTCGTCTCAGACTTGATTGATTCTGGTGGCACTCTGAATAATTTCAGTGATACTGATGGAGATTCTGCAGCAATCGCAATCGTTGGAACCAATCTTGGAGGTGGAACTCTCTACTATTCAACAGATAATGGTAACACGTGGAGTGATGTCGGAACTGTTTCAGAAAGTTCGGCACGTGTTCTATATGCCGACAGTAACACCCGTTTAGCTTTTGACTCGGCTGCCTCTTTCGATGGCACAATTAGTGATCTGATCACTTTCAAAGCCTGGGATCGTAATGGAGTGAAATCGATCAGCAGCTCACCAACTCTTGCTGGCTCTCTCGATACCTCAGGAAGTGCTAGAAAGTTGACCCTTTCTGCCGATGGTAAGACCGCTTTTGTAGCTGATGGAGGAAGTGGTCTGCAAATTATTGATATCAGTAATCCTGCAAGTCCTTCTCTTACATCAACTATCAACTCCTTAGCAGGGAGTTATGGTGTAACCCTTTCTGCTGATGGAAACACTGCCTTTGTTGCTGATGGCACCAGTGGACTGCAGATTTTTGATGTCAGCAATCTGTCTAGCCCTTCTCTTACAGGAACTTGCGACACCTCAAATTTTGCAATGGATGTAACCCTTTCTGCTGATGGAAACACTGCCTTTGTTGTTAATGGCCTTGATGGTCTAGATATCATTGATGTCAGCAATCTGTCTAGCCCTTCTCTTACAGGAACTTACGACACCTCACATAGTGCCCAAAAAGTTACCCTTTCTCCTGATGGAAACACTGCCTTTGTTGCTGATGGCATCAGTGGACTGCAGATTATTGATGTCAGCAATCCTGCAAGCCCTTCTCTTACAGCAACTTACGGCACTTACGGCACCTTAAATGTCGTTTCAGTTACCCTTTCTGCTGATGGTAACACTGCCTTTGTTGCCGATCTTGATGACGGTATAGATATCATTGATGTCAGCAATCTGTCTAGCCCTTCTCTTACAGGAACTTATGACACCTCAGGAAGTGCCAATGATGTAATACTTTCTGCTGATGGTAATACTGCCTTTGTTGCTGATTACAGTGATGGTCTAGATATCATTGATGTCAGCAATCCTGCAAGTCCTTCTCTTACAGCAACTTACGACACCTCAGAAAAAGCCTATGGTGTAACCCTTTCTGCTGATGGTAATACTGCCTTTGTTGCTGATAACCTTGATGGTCTAGATATCATTGATGTCAGTGAATTATTCGCTAATGGTGATGCATCGGTAGCTACAAGCCCATCTCTTACTGGATCTCTCGACACCTCAGGATGGTCCTTTGGCGTAACTATTTCAGCCGATGGCAATACTGCTTTTGTTGCGGATTCCTTATCAGGTCTGCAGATTATTGATGTCAGTAATCCTGCAAGTCCTTCTCTTACATCTACATTCGACACCGCAGGAGCTGCTAGAGGGGTAACCCTTTCTGCCGATGGTAATACTGCTTTTGTTGCTGATGATAGTAGTGGTCTTCAGATTATTGATGTCAGTAATCCTGCAAGTCCCTCTCTTACAGGAACTTACAACACCTCAGGGAATGCCGAAGATGTTGCCCTTTCTGCTGATGGCAATACTGCATTTGTAGCCGATCGTGCTCACGGTCTTCAGATTATTGATGTCAGTAATCTGTCTAGCCCTTCTCTTACAGGAACTTACAACACCTCAGGAAGTGCTAATTCAGTTACCCTTTCTGCTGATGGTAATACTGCTTTTGTAGCTGACCGTGGAGGCGGTCTTCAGGTTATTGATGTCAGCAATCCTGCAAGCCCATCTTTTACTGGATCTCTCAACACCTCAGGAAGTGCCTATTCGGTGACCCTTTCTGCTGATGGCAATACTGCTTTTGTTGCTGATTACAGTCATGGTCTAGATATTATTGATGTCAGTAATCCTGCAAGTCCTTCTCTTACAGGAACTTACAACACCTCAGGAAATGCCGAAGATGTTGTCCTTTCTGCTGATGGCAATACTGCTTTTGTTGCCGATCGTGCTCACGGTCTAGATATTATTGATGTCAGTAATCCTGCAAGTCCAACACTAAGTGGCAATCTCGACACTTCAAGCAATGCCTACAAGCTGAAGCTTTCTGCCGATGGTAAGACCGCTTTTGTAGCTGATGGAGGAAGTGGTCTGCAAATTATTGATATTGGCTATCCTCAATATTTTTCTAGTTCAAGCGATACATTGAGTATTCAAGTCGATGGTACTGCTCCAACATTTTCTTCTGCCGCAACAAATGCTGCCGGCACAAAAGTAATACTCACTTATAACGAGGCTTTATCTTCCACAACTGCAGCTACTTCTGCTTTCGCAGTTACATCTGGTGGTTCCAGTAACAGTGTCACTGACGCAACTGTTTCTGGGTCTACGGTAGAACTCACTCTCACAACAACAGTTAAAAATGATGAGGCTGTCACTGTTGCCTATACAGATCCCTCCGGTAGCAATGATGCAAATGCTATCCAGGATGCTGCAGGTAATGATGTTGCAACTTTAAGTTCTACAAGTGTCACTAATAATTCGACTGTCGCAGGTACTGCCCCAACATTTTCCTCTGCTGCAACAAATAGTGACGGTACAAAAGTAATCCTTACTTATAGCGAGGCTTTATCTGCAACAACTGCAGCAACTTCTGCTTTTGCTGTTACAACTGGTGGTTCCAGTAATAGCGTCACCGCTGCAACTGTTTCTGGGTCTACGGTAGAACTAACTCTTACAACAACAGTTAAAAATGATGAGGCTGTCACTGTTGCCTATACAGATCCCTCCGGTAGCAATGATGCAAATGCTATCCAGGATGCTGCAGGTAATGATGTTGCAACTTTAAGTTCTACAAGTGTCACTAATAATTCGACTGTCGCAGGTACACCACCTACATTACTTTCTTCCTCTCCAGTTGATGATGCTACTTCTATAGCTACAAGCAGCAATATAGTTTTAATTTTCTCAGAAGCAGTAGCTAAAGGAACTGGAAATATTGTTATCTATAAATCATCCGACGATTCTACTGTAGAAACTTTTAATGTTGCATCCAGCCCCTTAATTACAGGAACTGGAACAAATACAATCACCATAAATCCTACTAGTGATTTAGCAGAACAAACTACTTTTTACATCCAGATAGCATCAACTGCTTTTGATGATCTTTATGGTAATTCTTATGCAGGAATAACAGATAAAACAACTTATAATTTCACCACTGCAGATGAAACAGCTCCAACACTTTCATCAACCAGTTCCACATCTATTGCAGAAAATACAACAACAGTTCATACATATACAACAGATGAAACTGTTACCTGGTCATTAAATGGAGGAGACGATTCTGCTTTATTTGCAATAAATTCTTCAACTGGTGCATTAACTTTTTCTTCTGCACCAGATTACGAATCACCAACTGATAGTGATTCAAATAATATTTATGTTGTTGTCGTCATAGCAACAGATGCTGCAAGCAATACCTCAGATCAAACTCTTACTGTTTCTGTAAGTAATGTTGATGATACTAATCCATTAATCAAAGGCCCCTCCGGTACAGAAGGAGATGCCACTTCATCAGTATCCATTAATGAAAATGTTTCCACTGTAAATACTTTTACTGCTGATGAAACTGTTACCTGGTCATTAAATGGGGGAGACGATTCTGCTTTATTTGCAATAAATTCTTCAACTGGCGCATTAACTTTTTCTTCTGCACCAGATTACGAATCACCAACTGATAGTGATTCAAATAATATTTATGTTGTTGTCGTCATAGCAACAGATGCTGCAAGCAATACCTCAGATCAAACTCTTACTGTCACAGTAAATGATGTAAATGACATTAATATTCTTACTCAACAATTAATAACCTCAGATACTGAACTTAATGAAATAAGATCTGGCATTGGGAATGACTACACACTCAAACTATACATATCACCTGGCTCTGATAATTGGTCTATTCATAGTAGTGCTTTGGGCTATCAGGTAGATACAACAACAATAACTCCTACTGCTTCTCAATATTCTGCGATCAGAGAAACAATTTCCAAATTAGATGAACAACTTGCCTTGAAAATTGTAGAAGTAAATTCATTGGCAGAGGCAGATGTACCGATATTAATTCATGATCTTGAAGATGGATATGCAGTAAGTGGTTCTTGGAATTCACAAGAAAACAGTCCAATTCATTTAACAATGACGGGTGATATTCCATCTTCAAACATGTCAGAAGAATCATGGAAAAAAGTTTTCATTCATGAACTTGGACATCTAATTGGTCTTGAACATCCTTGGGATGATTCTGATGGTGATACTGCTTTTTCAACGCAAGAAGAAAGTGTAGGATCTCAAACTGTTATGGGATGGCATGATGAATTTAATGGTCAAGTGATGAACTGGTATCAAGAGAATGATCTAAAGGCACTTAAAGAAATATGGAATTTAGAAAATATCAATTCTCATATTATTGGAGAAGCTTATTACCTTAAAGGTATAAAAGATTTTGACGGAAATTTTCATGCAAATACTGGAACTGTTAGTGATGAGATAAAGAATTCCTATAAGTATCAAGGAAAATTAGATTTGAATAATGATGGAGTTTTAGAGGCTATTTTTACAAATAAAGTGAATGGAAGATGGGCTGCTGGGAAAATAGATTCAGTTACTGGAGAAATAGATTATTCCGATCATGGCGCAGGTGGTGGGACAAGAGTTGTTGGGATTTATGATGACCCTTTAATTGAGGTTGGATTACAAAATGGAGGATATCTTGCAGATGGTGTTACTCCTGCCCCAGCTCAATTTGGCGCGACAGGTTCTGATCGTTATATAGATTTAAATGGCGATGGAGATTTTGATGACGATAATGAAGATCGTCTTGCTTTAAATAGCCAGGTAAGATTTCAAAATGATTTATTAAACGATAATCTAACTGTAAAAACTTCCGGAGATTTTGATGGTGATGGTTTTCAGGAAGTTTACTGGAAAACAAATAATGGAGATATTTATCTAAGATCTTTAATGCATGCAGATGGCAATATTCAATATGCAAATTATCAAAACCAAGCTCAAATGACCGAATACTTAACAAGTCAAGGACATGAAAGTGTTATAAGCGATATTATTTAAATCTCTACATTTAGATATTCCTATTTAGTTATTTTTTTTAGGAGTTTATTGATAGATTTCTTATTTAATTAATAGTGACAAAATTATTCAACCCTTGGAGCATTTTCAAATTAAACCTATCTCTAGAACTGTACCCTCATACATTAAATAAAAATTCCATTACATCGCCCTCATTTACAACATATTCCTTACCTTCACTTCTTAAAAGACCTTTAGTTTTTGCATTAGCAATTGAACCTGAATCAATTAAATTTTGATACGAAATAGTCTGAGCTCTTATAAATCCTTTTTCAAAATCAGTATGAATCACTCCGGCTGCCTGTGGAGCAGTCATACCATCTTTAATCGTCCAAGCCTTTGTCTCCTTTTCTCCGGTGGTGAAATAAGTTTTTAATCCCAATAATTTATATGTTGATCGAATTAAGGAACTTAAGCCTCCTTCTTCTACGCCCAAACCCATAAGATAGTCTTTTTTATCTTCTGGTTCTAACTCTATTAATTCTGATTCTACTTGAGCTGATATCTTTATACATTCTGTATTTTCATTGTTTGAAAAACTCTGAACTTTAGATGAGAAATCATTCCCTTTAGCTAAATCATTTTCATTTAAATTTGTTGCATAAATAATTGGTTTTGCTGTAAGGAAGCCTAATTGCTTAATTATTAAATTTTCCTCTTCGCTAAGAGATATTGATCTAACTGAAATTCCTTTCTCTAATTCTTCTTCAATTTTTTCTAGCAAGGTATCTTCTTTTGCTGCCTCTTTACTAGTTCTAACTTGTTTTTTAATTCTCTCTCTTCTTTTTTGGAGTTGGGATAAATCAGCTAGATTCAATTCTAGATTAATTATCTCAATGTCATCTAAGGGATCTACCTTTCCGGAAACATGAATCACATCATTATCTTCAAAGCACCTTACAACATGAACTATTGCATCAACCTCCCTAATATTTGATAAAAATTTATTTCCCAAACCTTCACCTTTACTGGCTCCTTTTACAAGTCCTGCGATATCTACAAATTCAATTTTTGTTGGGATAATATTTTGACTAGAGCTTAAATTGCCTAACTCCTGCAATCTTTGATCGGGTACTGAAACTATCCCTTTGTTAGGTTCAATTGTACAAAACGGGAAATTTGCAGCTTGTGCTTTAGCATTTTCTACAAGTGCATTAAATAAGGTTGATTTCCCTACATTTGGCAGTCCAACAATACCGGCTTTTAACATTTGAAAAATTTACTGAAAAATTATCAAGAAAACATCTTCTAGTAATATAGTATTTACTTAACCAATCTTGGATAAGTTAATTATAATCGACTTGATTATTTATTTAGTTCCTAAATATTCTCTACTGCCGTTTTTCAAAAGAAATGCTTGATCTAATAAAAAAAAATATAAATTTAAGAAGTGGAATCATATTACTTTCTTTAACTATATTTTTTGTTTTTTTAACCAATTCCTTCAAAAAAAATAAGTCAAGAGATATTTCTGATTTTGTAGTTCAAGTTGAAAAAGGAATCCTTTCAGATTCAATTAATACAAGTGGTGAAGTAAAAGCAATCAGGACAAGCAATATTGGTCCTAGAAAACAGGGAATAATAAAAGAAATAAAAGTAGGAGAAGGTGATGACGTTAAAAAGGATCAGATTTTAGCTTCTCTTGATGATGACGACTTCATATATAAAATTAAAGAACTTGAATTAAATGCAGAAAAACAAAAATCTGAATTTTTAAGAAGGGAATTTTTATATCAAGAAGGTGCGGTAAGTAAAGAAGACTATGAAAGTTATAAAAATAACTACAACATTAGTAGCGCAAAACTTAATGATGCAAAAGCCGAAAAAAGTTTCTATCTAATTAAAGCACCATATGCAGGGAAGATAACTGCAAAATATGCTGAGATAGGATCTTATGTCACACCAAGTACAAACTTAAGTTCAGACCCTAAAACCAAAAACTTTATTTTTGAACTATCAGAGGGCCTGGAAATTGTTGCTAAAGTTCCTGAGAGTGACATTGGCAGAATAAAAATAGGTCAAGAAGCCTCAGTAAGAATTGAGGCTTATCCCTCAAAAAAATATAGTGCCATAGTTAAAAAAATAGCTACAAGAGCTGTAAAAGATAATAATGTAACCTCATTTGAAGTAACTTTAAATTTTAAAGATATTTCTGAAGAAATTAAAATTGGAATGACTGCAGATCTTGAATTTAGAGTCGAAGGTAATGAAGAAAAAATCTTAGTGCCAACAGTTTCTATTGTCACTGAAAAGGGTCAAAAAGGAATTTTGAAAGTTGATAAAAACAATTCTCCCAAATTTGAAAAAATCGAAATTGGTATTAGTAGTGGAAATAAAACTTCAGTAATTGATGGATTAGATCCTGGAGAGCAAATCTTTATTGATATTCCACCTTGGGCTAAGAAGAGAAAATGAGTTTAAAATCCGAAAACTCTAAAAAACCAATTTTACTTTTAGTCGATGGCCACTCACTTGCTTTTAGAAGCTTCTATGCATTTAGCAAAGGTATTGATGGGGGTCTAACTACTAAAGAGGGATTTCCAACAAGTGTCACCTATGGATTTCTAAAAAGTCTTCTGGATAATTGCAAAAATATTAGTCCTGAGGGAGTTTGCATTACTTTTGATACAGAAAAACCTACTTTTAGGCATGAATTAGATCCAAATTACAAGGCTAATAGAGATGTGGCACCAGATGTTTTTTTTCAGGATATTGAACAACTAGAAATCATCCTAGAAGAAAGTCTTAATTTACCAATTTTCAAATCTCCAGGTTATGAAGCAGATGATCTTTTAGGAACCATTGCAAATGACGCATCTTCAAAAGGATGGTGTGTAAATATACTTTCTGGTGATCGTGACTTATTTCAATTAGTAGATGATCAAAAAGATATTTATGTCCTTTATATGGGTGGTGGTCCATATGCGAAAAGTGGTAATCCAACTCTCATGAATGAAAATGGAGTCAAAGAAAAATTAGGTGTTGCTCCAGAAAGAGTAGTTGATCTTAAAGCTCTTACTGGTGATAGTTCTGATAATATTCCTGGAATTAAAGGGGTAGGTCCAAAAACTGCAATTAATCTTTTAAAAGAAAACGATACGCTTGATGGAATCTATAAGGCTTTGGACAATATTCAGCAGAACAATGATAAAAAATATAAAGGTTTTATAAAAGGTTCAGTTATAGAAAAGCTCAAAAATGATAAACATAATGCTTTTCTTTCCAGAGATTTAGCAAAAATTAATACTGAAGTTCCTTTGATATTAAGTGATGGTTATGAATTAAGAAATATAAATCAAGAACTACTTTCAGAATCATTGCAAAAATTAGAATTATCAACACTACTTCGGCAAATTGACATTTTCAATTCAACTTTTAGCAAAGGGGGTTTTGACAAAAACAATGTAGCTAAAGAGGAGGAGAAAATACCAAAAGTCTCTAGTAAAAATGAAATAGAAAATATTGAAAATAAAATTCCTAAAATCAAAGTAACCGTTGTAAATGATTACGAATTACTTGAAAAATTAATTCAAAGATTAGACAAGACTAATGAGATAGTTTCTTTAGATACAGAGACCAACAGTTTAAATCCAATCGATGCAGAGCTTGTCGGGATAGGATTATGCCTTGGAGAAGAAACTGATGATTTATTTTATATACCTCTTGGTCATCAAACAAAAAAAGAGACTCCCAATCAATTATCAATTGAAGATGTTTTCTCAAAACTAAGAAATTGGATAGAAGATCCAAAAAAAGAAAAGGCACTCCAAAACTCTAAATTTGATAGGCAAATATTTTTTAATCACGGACTTGATCTTAAAGGCGTAACCTTTGACACCTTGTTAGCAGACTACCTTCTAAATAATCAAGAGAAGCATGGGTTAAGTGAAATTAGTTTTAGATTATTTGGATTTAAGCCCCCTTCATTTAAAGAAACAGTTGGGAAAAATAAAGACTTTTCATTTGTTGATATTGACGAAGCTAGTATTTACTGTGGTTATGATGTATTTCTAACTTTTAAAATTGTCAAAATTTTTAAAGAAAGATTTTCAAAGGAAAAAGATGAATTAATCAAATTGTTCGAAGAAATAGAGCTGCCTTTAGAGCCGGTATTGTCTCAAATGGAAATGAATGGCATAACCATCGACATCCCTTATTTAGATAAACTCTCAAAAGAACTAAAAAGTACCTTAGAAGATATTGAAAGTAAAGTTTATGAATTAGCAAAAGAAAATTTTAATCTATCCTCACCAAAACAACTTGGTGAAATCTTGTTTGAAAAATTAAATTTGGATAAAAAGAAATCACGGAAAACAAAAACAGGATGGAGTACAGATGCAGTGGTTCTTGAACGTTTAGTCGACGAACATGAAATAATCCAACATTTAATAAAACATAGAACTCTTAGCAAATTACTTAGTACCTATATCGATGCTCTTCCAAATCTTATTAATGAAAAGACAGGGAGAGTTCATACAAACTTTAATCAAGCTGCTACAGCAACTGGGAGACTAAGCAGTAGTAATCCTAATCTCCAAAATATTCCAGTTAGGACTGAATTTAGTAGGAGAATAAGAAAAGCATTCTTGCCTGAAAAAGATTGGAAACTTTTATCGGCAGATTATTCTCAGATCGAATTAAGAATACTCGCACACTTAGCGGAAGAAGAAATACTAATTAATGCATTTCAAAAAAATGATGACATACATTCTTTGACTGCAAGATTAATTTTCGAGAAAGAAGAAATATCCGCTGATGAGAGGAGAGTTGGAAAAACAATAAATTTTGGAGTTATCTATGGTATGGGGATAAAAAAGTTTGCCCGTTCAACAGGAGTAAGTACTCCAGAGGCAAAAGAATTCCTAATAAAATACAAAGAAAGATATTCAAAAATTTTCAAATTTCTTGAACTCCAAGAAAGGCTTGCCCTATCAAAAGGTTATGTAAAAACAATTTTTGGTCGAAAAAGAGAATTTAAGTTTGATAAAAATGGACTTGGAAGATTAATAGGGAAAGATCCTTATGAAATTGACCTGCAATCTGCAAGAAGGGCTGGCATGGAAGCACAGTCATTAAGAGCCGCAGCTAATGCACCAATTCAGGGCTCAAGTGCAGACATTATTAAAATTGCAATGGTTCAACTAAATAAGAAATTCATAGAAATGAATGTTCCAGCAAAAATGCTTTTACAAGTACATGATGAATTATTGTTTGAAGTTGAACCGGATTCTTTGGAAATTACGACGAAATTAGTTAAGAAGACTATGGAAGATTGTGTAAAATTAAATGTGCCTCTTTTAGTTGATATTGGTATTGGAGACAATTGGATGGAGACAAAATAAAAATTATGAAATACTTAATTTAAGATGATCAAACTTTTTAATACTTTAAGCAAAAGAGTTGAGGTTTTTAAGCCTATTGATGATGTAGTAAAAATTTATTGTTGTGGAGTAACTGTTTATGATTTATGTCATCTTGGTCATGCCAGAAGTTATATAGCTTGGGATGTATTGAGAAGATTTTTAATTTACAGTAATTTCAAAGTGAAGTATGTTCAAAATTTTACAGATATTGATGACAAGATCTTAAAAAGAGCGAAAGAAGAAAGCAGTTCAATGAAGGAAGTATCTGAAAAGAATATTATTGAATTTCATAAAGATATGGATTCTTTAGGGATAATGCGTCCGGATAGTATGCCAAGAGCAACGAATCATATATGCAATATCTGCTCCTTCATAACCATCCTTGAGGACAAAGGTTATGCATACTCTAGGGATGGAGATGTTTATTATTCTGTTTTTAAAAATAAAAATTATGGAAAGCTAAGTAATCAAAATATACAAGAACAAAATATTAATCAGCAAGGAAGAATGGCTAATGATGAAAATAGTAAAAAACTTAATCCGCAAGATTTTGCACTATGGAAAAAAGCCAAAGATGATGAACCATTTTTTGATTCACCATGGGGTAAAGGTAGGCCAGGATGGCATATTGAATGTTCGGCGATGGTTAAAGATGAATTAGGAGATACTATTGATATCCATTTAGGTGGTTCTGATTTAATTTTTCCACATCATGAGAATGAAATCGCCCAATCAGAAGCAGCTAATGGCAAAAAGCTAGCAAACTATTGGTTACACAATGGGATGGTCAATGTAAATGGACAAAAGATGAGTAAATCCCTTAAAAATTTCAAAACTATTAGAGAACTAATTAAGTCAGGTATAAGTCCTATGACTTTGCGATATTTTGTTATGACAGTGAATTATAGAAAACCACTTGATTTTACTGAAGAAGCTTTAAGGAGTGCTTCAGAGGCTTGGAAAAACATTAATGCAGCCCTTTCTTTTATGGACCTTACAAAAGGTGCTCTTAGATCTATTGATAAAAATGAATCTATCGAAGAAGAATATAGAGAAAAAATAAGTTTTGAATTATCTCAAAAAAAGCTTAAATTTTCTGACGCTCTGGGAAATGACCTTAATACAGCAGGTGCTATTGCAATTATTTACGATTTAGCGAAACCATTAAAAAACTTTTTAAACCAATTTCAAAGGATTGAAGGTTTTAAAATAAACCTAAATGAAAAATTCTTTCTACTGGAGAATTTTAAAACTCTTGAAGAGTTGACTGAGGTACTTGGTCTTAAAAAAGAGGTTTTAGTAAAAGAAAGTAAAATAACAGAAGAAGAAATATCAATGCATATTAATGAAAGATTGAAAGCAAAAAAGGGAAAGAATTATGCGAAGGCTGATGAAATCAGGAATTTGTTAAAAGAAAAAGGTATTGAACTTATTGATCAATCAAAAGAAATAACAAAATGGATAAGAGTCTAAATTTTAAGAAAAAAACCAATTTGAAATTTTTGTTTTTTAAATACACCTTTAAATGGGAAGATATTAGAAATATCAGAGAAAATTGAAATACATTACTGTGCTCGGTTCTACTGGTTCAATAGGGACTCAAACTCTCGAGATAGCTAGTGAGCAGCCTGATAAGTTTAAAGCCATAGCTCTTTCGGCAGGAAGAAATATTAATTTATTAACTGAACAAGTTAAAACACATAAACCAGAAGTAGTTGCAATTGAGGATGAAAATCTTACTGAAGATTTAAAAGATAATATTAATAACTTAGATTTGGATATTGCTCCCTTGGTTTTAGGTGGAAAAGAGGGGATTAACGCAGTTGCAGCATGGGATAAGGCAGATACTGTGGTGACAGGGATAGTAGGCTGTGCAGGCTTAATTCCAACAATGTCAGCAATAAATGCGGGGAAAAATATTGCACTTGCTAACAAAGAAACTTTAATTGCGGCAGGGCCAATTGTTATTCCCGCATTAAAGAAAAATAATAGTAGGCTTTTACCTGCTGATTCAGAACACTCTGCTATCTTTCAATGTTTACAAGGATTACCTAATTATGAAAATGCAGATTTTTCAACAGGAGAGATGCCTAAGGGTTTAAAAGCAATACATTTAACAGCTTCTGGTGGTGCGTTCAGAGATTGGGCCGTTGAGGATTTAAAGCATGTAACAGTGGAAGATGCCACTTCACATCCTAATTGGGATATGGGAAAAAAAATAACTGTAGATTCAGCAACACTTATGAATAAAGGATTAGAAGTTATAGAAGCTCATTATTTATTTGGCACATCTTACGAAAATATTGAAATAGTTATCCATCCTCAAAGTATTATTCATTCAATGATTGAGATGGAAGATTCATCAGTATTAGCTCAATTAGGTTGGCCAGACATGAAGCTACCTATTTTATATGCGATGAGTTGGCCTGAAAGATTTAAAACAAATTGGAAAAGATTAAATCTAAGTGAAATTGGACAATTAACTTTTAAAGAGCCAGACGGTTTTAAATATCCATGCATGGGACTAGCCTATGCCGCAGGAAAATCTTCTGGTACTATGCCTGCAGTCTTAAATGCTGCTAATGAAATGGCTGTTGAACAATTCCTTAAAGAAAAAATTTCTTTTCAAGAAATTCCAACATTTATAAGTAAAGCTTGTGAATCACACATGGAGAATTTGAATTTAAGACCTGAATTGGAGGATATTCTTGAAGTGGATAATTGGGCCAGAATTTTTGTTAAGCAAGAAATTAAAAAAGGGAAAAAATACGTAAGTATTGGATAAAAGTGAATATAAAAAAGCATCTTCTACTATGCGCAACGCCCACAAAACAGAAATGCTTTAAAGGCAATGAAGGTCAAAAAACATGGGAATGTCTAAAAAAGACTTTAAAAAAATTTGAGAATGATCCCTCTATAAAAAACGTTCATATATTAAGATCAAAAGCTGACTGTTTAAGGATATGTAAGAACGGCCCAATTCTTCTTGTTTGGCCTGATGGTATTTGGTACGAGAAAGTTTCTCCAGAAAAAATTTCAGAAATTTTTACCTCACATATTATTAACGGTAAGCCAATAGAAAAATGGATTTTTAAAAAAACACCATTTTTAAATAGTCCTAGATACTCCTAAACCAGTTCTTTACGACTTCGTCTGACCAGCAGCCATTAATCGAGTGAAAACCATTATGACCTCCTTTTTCAGTTATAAAAATAGTAAATTTATCAATGGATTTTTTTCTTAAATTCAAAGTATCCTTATATGGAACCCAAGGATCATCCTCGGCATGAATAAAAAGCATTGGAGGTAATTTTTTTATTAATTTCTGGATTCTAAATATTGGAGAGGCTTTAATATAATAATCTTCTAAAGAATTAAATCCCCAACTAGGAGCTGTAAATTTCTTATCAAATTCCCTTATACTTTTTAAACTTCTAATTTTTTTTCTTAATTTCTCGTTATTAAGAATTTTGCCTTCATCATTAAATCCATCCCATAACTGATTTTTTAAACGATGAAGTAACCATTTTTGGTAGATATAATTTCTAGGTTTTTCAATACAGAGACTGCATGATGATAAATCTAAAGGGCTACTCACGCAGGCTAGGCCATCTAAAAGTTTTTCTCCTTTGTTTTCTTTATAATCTAAGCAGGCATTTAAAAGAATTGTTCCACCCAAAGATAATCCAACTCCGTAAAGTGGAAGATTATTCATCTTAATGAGATCTTTAAACTCTAAATTAATTAATTTTTTAAAATAATTAATTGCTGAAATAACATCACTGGAGCATCTAGCACAATAATTTCCTTTAGCTAAATATCTCGCGGATCCAGATCCTCTTAGATTTAATTTAAGAACTCCAAAACCATTATTTGCTAATTTTCTAGAGATTCTTCTTAAACCAAACCGTTTAGTGGAACCCCCTAAACCATGTGTAACGATTACAAAACCCCTAAGAGAGTTAAAGTTTTCAGGTAATTCTAAAAATCCTAGGAGATAATCACATTCAAATTTTTTAGAAAGGATTTTATTAATTGGAAAGAATATTTTTTTATTTTTTTTTGATTTACCAAAATCAATAACAAAAGTATCTCTCAAAGTTTGTAAGTCGCCACCTATCCAAGGTAAAACTTCTCGAAATGGCTTATTTTTTAAGTAATCTGAAAAACTAGAAGATATACTATTATTTCTCCCCAACTCCAAGATCCTTTAATTCTCCAATCAAATCATTTAGTACCTTTTTTGCATCGCCAAAGACCATAGAGGTATTTGGCAGATCAAATAAATCATTTTTTATTCCGGAGTAACCTGCACTCATACCTCGTTTAATTACAAATACCGTTCTTGCTTCCTGCACATCAAGAACTGGCATGCCATATAAAGGAGAAGAGCTATCATTTTTCGCTTGAGGATTAACTACATCATTTGCTCCTAAAACTAAAACAACATCCGTTGCTGGAAAATCAGGATTTACAACGTCCATCTCTTTAAGTTGTTCGTAAGGAACATCTGCTTCTGCTAAAAGTACATTCATATGTCCAGGCATCCTCCCTGCTACAGGATGTATTGCGTAAACAACTTCAATACCATTTTGCTCTAATTTTTTTGTCACTTCCCTTAAAGTATGTTGGGCTTGAGCTACTGCTAGACCATAACCTGGAACAATTATTACCTTGTTAGCTGCCTCTAAAGTCAATGCACATTCTTCAACACTGCAAGAAGTTATATTTGTATATTCTCCTGAACCAGAAGAGGTTGTACTTTGTGCAGATAAAGATCCTCCAAAAAGAACTGAGACCAATGATCTATTCATACCCTTGCACATTACTTGAGTAAGTATTAGACCTGCCGCTCCAACCATTGCGCCTGCCACTATCAAAAGCTGACTATCTACAACGAAACCTGCTGCTGCTGCCGCAATCCCTGAATAGCTATTTAATAGAGAAATAACAACTGGCATATCAGCTCCACCAATTGGCAAAGTAACTCCAATACCTAATAAAGAAGAAACTATAACTAAAAGCCAAATAGAACTTGTATTGCCGTTTATCAAATCAAAAAAGGCTATCAAGGAAGCAACTGCAAAAACAATATTTACAAAATGTCTAACTTTGCTCTGAGTCCATCCTGGAGTTGATAACCAACCCTGTAACTTTGCCATTGCCACAATTGAACCAGTGAAAGTTATGGCACCAACAAATATAGAAACGGATATTGAAACTTCGTTGATAAGTGACTTAAAAAAATCAAGATTTTCAACACTATTAGATAAAGGGAAAATAGCTACTCCTAAGGCCACTAAAAGTGATGACATTCCTCCACAACCATTGAACAATGCCACTGTCTCAGGCATGGAGGTCATAGGTACTTTTTTTGCAAGTATTGCGCCGAATAAACTACCTATGATTGTTCCAATTATTATCCAAATCCAAGACTGAACAGCTATTCCAGAAGTTCCCAAATAATAAGAAAGTAATCCTACAACTGATAGCGACATTGCAAATGCAGCTAATCTATTGGCATCCCTTGCTGATTTTACTTTTGACAATCCTTTTATTCCCAAAGCCAGTAAAAGTACTGCTAGAAGGTCAATAACGAATTTAATGATTACAGGTAGATTCATGTTAAAAATTACTTCTTATTCGATGATTTACGACTAAACATTGCGAGCATTCGATCAGTTACAAAGAAACCGCCAACAACGTTGAAAAGAGCAAATCCAAGAGAAACTGAACCAATGATTAAAAGTGGTACGTTACCTTCTGCTTTTACAATTAAAGTCAAGGCTGCGAGCATTGTTATTCCTGAAATTGCATTTGCTCCACTCATTAGAGGTGTGTGAAGAGTAGGAGGAACTTTTCCAATTAACTCGAGGCCTAATAAACTACCAAGTAAAAGAACCCAAAGAAGACTTATAAAAGACATAATTTTAAAACCTCAATTTTCAAAAACTTTATTTTGAAGAACAACTCCTTCATCGCTTAATAAACATCCAGAAATGAGTTCATCCTCTTTATCTAAATTAATTACACCATCTTTTATAAATGGTGTAATCAAAGATGTTAAGTTCTTAGCATAAAGTGAACTTGCATCATAAGGGACTGAAGAGGGTAATTCGCCTGCTCCTATAAGTTTTACCCCATCTTTGATAATAATTTTATTTGATTTTGATCCTTCGCAGTTCCCTCCCTGAGAAACTGCTAAATCAATAACTACTGCACCAGGTCTCATTTTTTCAATCATTGGAGAGTCTATTAAAACAGGGGCCTTTTTACCAAGGACTTGCGCAGTACATATAGCAACATCAGCTTCAGATAAATATTTAGTTAAAGTTGCCTTCTGTTTTGATAGGAATTCGGGTGTCACAGCTTTTGCATAACCTCCCGCCTCTCCTGGCTTTTCCTCAACTTCAGGAAGTTCTATAAATCTTGCTCCGAGGGACTCTACTTGTTCTTTAACAGCAGGTCTAATATCAGATACAAATACTATTGCACCAAGTCTTTTTGCTGTCGCAACTGCCTGTAAGCCTGCAACGCCTCCACCAAGAACAACCACTTTGGCAGGTTGGACTGTCCCTGCTGCAGTCATAAGCATTGGGAAATATCTATCTAACTCACTTGCAGCTAAAAGAACTGCTTTATATCCAGCAATATTGGCCTGTGAAGAAAGAACATCAGAAGATTGAGCTCTACTAATCCTTGGAAGCAACTCTAGTGATAAAGCTGAAATCTTATTACTATTTATAATCCTAAGAAGATCCTTATTACCATATGGGTTAAGAAGACCAAGAAGAACAGCGCCTTTCTTTAATTTAGTTAAATTATCCTCTGATGGAGTTTGAACACAAAATATTATGTCCGCTTCACCCCAAATTTTTTGATCTAAGTTATTTATTATTGTTCCGCCCGATTCTTCATATGATAAGTCACTAAATCCTGATAATTTTCCTGCTGAACTTTCAATATAAACATCACATCCAAGGCTTTTTAATTTCTTTACCGCTTCTGGTGTAGCTGAAACTCTCCTTTCTCCAGAGCTTGTTTCGGAAGGAATAAGTATCTTTGTCAATTTATTTATTTTTTTAACATACTAAATATAAATTGAAGAAAGTCAAAAGTCTTGGATTTTTGTTAAAAATATATTTTCTTTTCTAAAAAAAATAGCTATCTAGAATATATAAGTATTAATTAATCCAATGAGTATAAAAGCAATCGAATGCCCTGATGGAGTATGTCACAGTCATCATGGTGGTCATGCTGTTCCAAGGCAGGCTATGCGGAAAAATCTTGAAAAACATGGTAAAGACTGGTGCGAGAAATTAGCAGAGAGAATTTATGAAATGTCAGTTGATACTTATTCACAGACAGTCATGCCCAGTCTCCACTCGGCAGGTTGGCAAAGAAGACATTTAGATTGGGAATTTAAGCTGGCAGAAAATGATTCTGAACCTGATGAAGCTCTTGTTGAAGGAATTATTAATGCCACAGAAAGCTTTCTAAGGAGTAGTGAGGTACATCGATTATTTATTCAAGAATTAGTTCAGGGCACATTCGAGGAAGCAAATGATAAAAAAATAATTTCTAAAGCAATAAAATCTATCATTGAAGAAGAAATTGTTAGTTCACTAAGAGAAAAGAAAGAAACCCTTTTGAAGAAAATATCCGCAAAATTAATATCAGAAGAAAAAGTTAGCGAGGAACTTGCAATAAATTCAGCTAAAGAGGGTTTTGAGGAAGTTGAAAGGCTACTTGCAAATCACAGCGAGGCAGTCTAACTCTGTTTAATTATATTTTCCTTATATTTTCTTTATAATTCACCCAAAAATTGGCTCAAATATAAATTAAAGATTAAATTATTGTTTGGAAGTACAAAGTTGTAACTTATTAGACAATACATAGGTTCTCTGATGTGTTTATCTATATACAACTTAAATCTTTCCATGGACAATTTCATTAGAAAAAGGATCGACATAGCGACGTGTTGGGCAACCAATAGAATTTCTGCAATGGACACTTTAGAAAGGTATGAAGACAGTTATGCGATTGCTGAAGAATTTAGAGAATGGATATTACATATTGGAGAAAAGAACGAAAATTTAAAAGATTCTGTTTTAAACTTCCCAAAGGAATTAAAGAAGTTATTAGACCAAAAAGTCAACGATTAAGTAATAAATCTATCGAGTGAAATCCGCCCTACATTATTTGGGTTAGTTTATTATTATAAATAATGAAATTAGCAAATAGATGGAAAATAAAGAGAAGATTCCAAACATAGAAAATGTTGTAATTATAGGTTCGGGGCCTGCAGGATACACCGCTGCAATATATGCCGCACGAGCAAATCTTCAACCATTACTTGTAACAGGATTTAATTCTGGTGGAATTCCTGGTGGGCAATTAATGACTACAACATTTGTTGAAAATTATCCAGGTTTCCCAGATGGAGTACTGGGTCCTGAATTGATGGATCTAATGAAGGCTCAAGCAGAAAGATGGGGCACTAATTTAATCGAAAGTGATGTAGTCTCAATTAATACCGATTCACATCCTTTTGAATTAAAAACTTTAGAAGGAACTATAAAATCTAACTCAATTATTATTGCAACTGGAGCAAGTGCAAATAGACTAGGCGTAATTAATGAAGATAAATTCTGGAGTAAAGGAATAAGTGCTTGTGCAATATGTGATGGAGCCACCCCACAATTTAGAGATGAAGAATTAGCTGTTATTGGAGGGGGCGACTCTGCATGTGAAGAAGCAGCATACCTTACAAAGTATGGAAGCAAAGTGCATTTGATAGTTCGATCAGAAAAATTAAGGGCTAGCGCAGCAATGGTTGATAGAGTAAAAGCTAATCCAAAGATAGAAATTCATTGGAATACAAAAGTTGATAAAGCGGATGGTACTGAATGGCTTGAGAGAATAGAAACTATTCACTCTCAAGAAGGTAAAGGGGAAATCAATATAAAAGGTCTTTTTTACGCGATAGGGCACACACCTAATACGAAATTCTTGGACAACAAAATTGATTTAGATAATAAAGGCTATATTGCTTGCAAATCAGGAAGGCCAGAAACATCTATTGAAGGCATCTTCGCTGCAGGTGATGTTGTTGATTCTGAGTGGAGACAAGGAGTTACCGCTGCAGGAACTGGATGCATGGCAGCATTAGCTACTGAAAGATGGCTAGCCGAGAATAACTTAGCAAAAACTATAGTCAGAGAAACACCAGAACCAGAAAAAAAGCTTAATTCATCAGATTTTAATGAAGAAGAAGTTAATGAAGATACTTTCGATTCAAATTCTGAATGGCAAAAAGGCAGTTATGCATTAAGGAAACTTTATCACGAGAGTAAAAAACCTATCTTAGTAATTTTTAGTTCCCCTAGCTGCGGTCCATGTCATGTTTTGAAACCTCAGTTGAAAAGGGTAATTAAGGAACTTGATGGTGCAGTTCTTGGCGTTGAAATAGATATTGATAAAGATCAAGATATTGCAAAACAAGCTGGTATTAATGGCACACCAACAGTTCAACTTTTTAAAGAAAAATTATTAAAAAAACAATGGCAAGGTGTTAAACAAAGAAGTGAGTTTCAAGAAGCGATAAAAAATATTATCTAAAGTAACTTTTTATTTATTATTTCTCTTGGGATTATTTTTATTAGTAGTAGGTCTAGCACCTCCTGCATTCCTCTCTCTATAAGTTATCCTCCCTCTAGAAAGATCATAAGGACTTATCTCAACTAACACTTTGTCTCCGGCTAATAATTTAATTCTAAATTTAGTCAATTTACCTGCAGCTCTACATAAACATTGATGTCCTTCAGGTTGTTCTAAGGTAACCAAATAAAATCCATTCCCCTGCTCTTTTTCTATTACACCTGAAGTTTCAATCATTAATTAATCTTTTACTAAGTACATATTATCAGAAAAAGATTGGCCAAAATTGATTTAAAAAAAATTACATACGTAAAAATATGCAATTCAATTCAAATTGAAAATTTAATTTCATTAATAATTTGAAGTTGTCCATAGTAAAAATTTGCTTTCGCAATTTTTTCAGAATCTTCTAATTGATCAAAAAAAACAAACCCAAGGCTTTCCCATAATGAAGATCCGCAAACATTATTCAATTCATTTTTTGCTTCTTTTGCAAAATTATCTAGTTTTCTTTCAAGGTTTTTAGACTTAGAGACAGACATAGGTCAATAATATTTAATATAGTACAAATATACTATCTTATTCTAAAATTGCAATATTAAAAAGGTAATCTCTTTTTTTCTTCAATATTAAGATCTGCTTCCATTTCCCTTAATCTTTTAAGTATTTGTTGATAGTACTCCTTTATATAATTCTCTAGTGAGGTCATATCCTCTTTTTTAAGTTCCAATATTTCGTAAGTTTTGCTCATGTCAGCATCTAATGATTCACCACTACTAGTTACTTCAGCAAAAGCCAATCGCTCAGAAACATTAAGAGAATCTTGGAAAAAGGAAACTACTTTTTGAGTTGCACTAATAAGGAAGGGGGAAACTCTAAAAATTTTCGCCTTTTTTTCACTAAATTTTTCACATAAAGATATAACTTCATTTGAATCCCATGCTTTGGGACCTACTAATGGCAATGATGTTCTGTGAGTTTTTGGATTATTTACTGCTGCTAAAACAACTTTCGCCATATCTTGAGTATTCATATAAGCAATTTTAGTTGGAGTCCCACTCATCCACACTGCTTGACTATCCAAGATTGGGATTGCGAATTGACCAATAACTCCTTGCATAAAAGCTGCGCATTTGAAGATTGTAAAGTCTAAATCAGATTTTTCAAGAAGTTTTTCAGTGCAAAATTTAATGTCCATTAAAGGAACATTTCTAAACTTTTCTGTTAAGAGGATAGAGAGGAATATTACCCTTTTTACTTTTAAAGATTCGCAAGCATTGAATAAGTTAAGTTTTCCATCCCAATCAATTTCATAAATACTTTTAGGATCATCTGGCCTACTAGTCGCTGCATCAATAACTACTTCAATATCTTGCAATGCATATTCAATATCAGAAGAATTTAATAAATTACCTTTTGTTAGCTCACAACCCCATTCTTGTAGAAAGGAAGCTTTTCTTGGATTTCTTACAAAGCATCTTACTTCGTGTCCCTCTTCTATAGCTTGCTTTGCTATTTGTCTACCAAGTGTTCCTGTTGCTCCTACTAAAAGAATCTTCATACTTAAGATTTACTTAACTTTAAGACCATAACTCAAATTGTGATGTATCCGTGAGAATCAGTCTCCCTGAAACTTTAATAACAAAGCACCACCAACTAATCCTATTGGTATCAGTATCCAAAAAACTGCTGCAATACTAAAAATTTCTTTAGCCATAGTAAAATTGAATGATTACTATAATTTACATTCAAAATACATTTATTTGTTAAAAATGTAGATAATTCAAATATCTTGAAAATTTTTAAATATATGAATAATAATTTTAAAAAAAATATAAACATTCCTAATTACTGGAATTGGAATGGTTTTAAAATTTGTTGGAGTGTTACAGGCGAAGAAAATGAGATTCCAATTATCTTTCTCCATGGATTTGGAGCAAGTCGAAAACATTGGAGAAACAATTTGGAGTATTTTGCGAAAAAGAATTTTGCCTCTTATTCTTTGGATTTAATAGGATTTGGGGATTCAGATCAACCTGGGATTTTAGAAATTGGAAAATTAAATAATGAGATTTGGTGTGATCAAGTGAAAGACTTTATTGCACAGGTAATAAGACCAAAGAATTCTGGGAAAGTAATTCTCATTGGAAATTCCCTTGGATCACTAGTTGCTTTAACATGTGCTGTTTCATTAGAGGATCAGATTGCAACAGTTATTGCATCGCCTTTGCCAGATCAAATTCAAGAAAATAAAAAGTCCATAACAAAAAAATCATCATTTAAGAAATTTCAAGATAGTTTCATAACAATATTTTTTTTGTTTTTCCCTTTGGAGATTATTTTATTTTTAACAACTAAATTAGGGGTTATTAAACTGGGGCTAAATTCTGCCTATTTTAAAAAAGATAATATTGATCGCGAACTAATAGATTTGGTAACAAAACCAGTTTTAAGGAGAACTTCAGCTAGATCATTAAGAGCAATGTGTATTGGAATGTCTTCTAGAGATGAAAAATTTAAAGCTTCTCACCTTTTGAGAAAACTTAGCGCCTCAAAAAAAGTTCCTTTTTTATTGATTTGGGGCGAAAAAGATAATTTCATACCTTTGTTTGTTGGTAAAAAGATTGCAAATTTCCATAGATGGGTAAAATTAAAAATAGTATCCAATTCAGGGCATTGTATCCATGATGAAGACCCTTCAGTATTCAATAGAATTTCTTATGAATGGATTAGAGATTTAAAAACCTTTTAAAATATGAAACATACATTATCAGTTCTTGTAGAAGATGAATCTGGAGCCTTGAGTAGAATCTCAGGTCTCTTCGCTAGAAGGGGATTCAACATAGATAGCCTTGCAGTAGGACCTGCAGAATCTAAAGGGATTTCAAGGTTAACAATGGTAGTAGAGGGTGATGATGAAACTCTTCAACAAATGACTAAGCAACTTAATAAGTTATTTAATGTTCTGGGAGTTGTAGATTTTACCAATCTCGCAGCTGTTGAAAGGGAATTGATGTTACTAAAAGTTTCATCGAAAGAAGATACTAGGAGTAATATCCTTGATATAGTACAGATCTTCCGTGCAAAAGTTGTTGATGTATCAGATATGGCCTTAACTCTGGAGGTAGTTGGAGATCCTGGGAAGTTAGTCGCTCTAGAGAAATTACTCGAGCCATACGGCATCCTTGAAATAGCGAGGACTGGTAAGGTTGCTCTTAAACGCTCTTCAGGAGTTAATACAGAAATGTTGAAAATAAATAAATATTCTTTAGAAATTTAATTAGATATCTGGACTGCCTTGATGTAGTCTTCTTTATTGATTTTTTTGAGTACATCTAATCCTTTAATAATCTTTCCAAAAATCGAATATCTTCCATCTAGTTCTGGGATCTTAGTCGTTACAAAAAAAAATTCAGTAGATGAAGACTTATTCTTACCGCTTTTAACCATAGCGATTGATCCACTCTCAAAAGTATTAACTAAATTTACTATTTCACTAGGATTTTTTATTTGATAGTTATATCTTGGTTTTATTTCTTCTTTGAATTTTATTTCTAAAGGTATTGTTGGACTTGTCTTATTCAGGTTTTGTTTTTGTTCTATAAAAGATTTATTTTCTGGATTAACGCCGCCATGTATAAACCTTATTTGGGGATAATTTATTATTTTATAAAATTTTTTATTTTCATAAATATTATTGTCTATGTTTTCCAGAAAATTTGATACTGTTACTGGGTTATCCTTACCAAATAATTTTACCTCAAAATCACCTTTTGAAGTTTTAAAATTAACTACTTTATTACTCTGAATACAACTAAATTTAAGTTTTTGGCAGTAATAATTTGAATCAATCTCACTTTTATAACTACAAGCTTGAACCAAAAACAAAACCTGTATAAAAGATAATGTTTTTAAAAAATATTTTTTTTTTATTTTAGGCCCTCCAAATTAACATCTAAAAATTTAGCTAGACGAGCTCCTTCTTCTTCAACCTGAAGCAGTGGTTTAAGTTCACCTGCTCCGCTTAAAGGGAGAGGTTTCTTTCTACCTTTTAATACTAAAGCAATTCTTCTTCTAGGATTAAATCCCTCACTTATATCCAACTTAACAGATTTAATTTCATCAAAATCTAATTTAACTTCAACATCTTTAAATAATCCCTTTCTTTTTATTTCTACAGATTTTGAGGATTTATCAAAATAATTACTTCCTGAACCAAAGTTTATGTAAACCAAATACCACAAGTAAAAATTTAATAAATTAGCTATTACTCCGTATGCTCCCATTATTATTCCTTGAGGGATAAACAACAAAGTTGAAGGATTTCCTAAAGGTAATAAATCCCTTCCTGTGTAGCTAGATATAGAGGCCAAAAGAAAACCAATACCTCCTATAGTCAACATTCCTCCTATAATATAATTTGAAATTTTTCTTGATCCACCAATTTTTTGTTCGATTTTATCGAATGACGTGAGGTCTGAATTCATTTTTATCTTTTTTTAGAGCCTAATCCAGATAATTTAACAAACTAAGGGAGTATTCTTACCTAATTTTTAATAAAAAAGTCAGGAAAGCTTTACAAGGCATTTCAGATATACAAATATTTCCCCACATTACTCTCAATCTTTGTTACAGTCACTGCGTATCCCGAAGCTAAAAAACGATTTCTCATGACGATCGCAGTTGGTAGCGCCCCACAAAGAGGATGGTTTGATGTCCTCGATGATTGGTTGAAGCGCGACCGCTTTGTATTTATTGGTTGGTCTGGACTACTTCTACTTCCTTGTGCATATCTTGCTATAGGTGGTTGGTTCGTCGGAACAACATTTGTTACCTCTTGGTACACACATGGAGTTGCAAGCTCATACCTTGAAGGTTGTAACTTTTTAACAGCAGCTGTAAGCACCCCTGGTGATGCCATGGGACACAGTCTTCTATTTTTATGGGGTCCTGAAGCCCAAGGTAGCTTCGTAAGATGGCTACAACTTGGTGGACTTTGGAACTTCGTTGCATTACATGGAGTATTTGGCCTAATTGGTTTTATGCTTCGTCAGTTTGAAATTGCTGGCCTTGTTGGAATTAGACCATACAACGCTTTAGCATTCTCAGCAGTAATTGCAGTATTCACAAGTATTTTCCTTATCTATCCTTTAGGACAGCACAGTTGGTTCTTCGCACCTTCATTTGGTGTAGCAGCAATCTTCCGTTACATTCTGTTCATTCAAGGTTTTCACAATATTACTTTAAATCCATTTCACATGATGGGTGTTGCTGGAATTCTTGGTGGTGCTCTACTTTGCGCTATCCATGGAGCTACAGTACAAAACACTTTGTATGAAGATACAAGTATTTATACAGATGGTAAGGTTCAAAGTTCAACATTTAGAGCTTTTGACCCAACTCAAGAAGAAGAAACTTATTCAATGATTACAGCGAATAGATTCTGGAGTCAAATCTTCGGTATTGCTTTTTCAAACAAGCGTTTCTTACATTTCTTGATGCTATTTGTACCTGTTATGGGTATGTGGACATCTTCAATTGGTATTGTAGGCTTAGCACTAAACTTAAGAGCTTATGATTTCGTAAGCCAAGAAATCCGTGCAGCAGAAGATCCAGAATTTGAAACTTTCTATACAAAAAATATACTTTTGAACGAAGGTATGCGAGCATGGATGTCTTCTGTGGATCAACCACACGAAAACTTTGTATTCCCTGAGGAGGTTCTTCCACGTGGAAACGCCCTTTAATAATTTATTGAGAGCTCCAAACCAAAGTATTGAGGAAACTGGTTATGCCTGGTATGTAGGTAACGCTAGATTAATCAATTTATCTGGACGTTTATTAGGAGCTCACATTGCTCACTCTGGACTAATAGTCTTTTGGGCGGGAGCAATGATGCTCTTTGAGGTTAATCATTTTACTTTTGATAAACCAATGTGGGAGCAAGGTTTAATCTGTATGCCACACGTTGCAATGTTTGGCTACGGAATAGGCCCAGGTGGTGAAGTTACTGATATCATGCCTTTCTTCCAAGCAGGTGTGGTTCACTTGATAGCTTCTGCTGTACTTGGTTTTGGTGGTATTTACCATTCATTAGCGGGTCCAGAAAAACTTGAAGAAGATTTCCCATTTTTCTCAACCGATTGGAGAGATAAAAATCAAATGACAAATATCCTCGGATATCATTTGATTGTTCTAGGTGTAGGAGCACTAGCATGGTCAGTAAACTGGTGTTTTATTGGCGGTGCATATGACACATGGGCACCGGGTGGTGGTGAAGTCAGACTTGTAAACCCAACATTAGATCCAAGAGTTATTCTTGGTTATCTATTCAGATCTCCATGGGGAGGAGCTGGTTCAATAATCGGTGTTAACTCTATTGAAGATATTGTTGGCGGACATGTTTACGTGGGTATTACTGCAATTATTGGAGGAATATTCCATATCTTTACCAAACCTTTTGGATGGGCAAGAAGAGCTTTTATCTGGAATGGTGAAGGACTGTTAAGTTATGCTCTTGGTGGAATTTGTGTAGCAAGTTTTATTGCTTCAACGTTCATCTGGTTTAATAACACTGCTTACCCTTCAGAGTTTTATGGCCCAACAAATGCTGAAGCTTCACAGGCTCAAAGCTTTACTTTCCTAGTGAGAGATCAAAGAATCGGAGCTAACGTAGGTTCAACAATGGGACCAACAGGTCTAGGTAAGTATCTCATGAGATCTCCTACTGGTGAAATTATATTTGGTGGTGAAACAATGAGATTTTGGGATTTCAGAGGGCCATGGTTAGAGCCTTTAAGAGGACCTAATGGTTTGAGCCTTGAGAAAATCCAAAATGATATTCAGCCTTGGCAGGTAAGAAGAGCAGCAGAATACATGACTCATGCTCCAAACGCTTCTATCAACTCTGTTGGTGGAATCATTACAGAGCCTAACGCTGTTAACTTCGTTAACCTAAGACAATGGTTAGCTGCAGCTCAATTCTTCCTAGGATGGTTTACATTCATTGGTCATCTTTGGCATGCTGGTCGTGCTAGAGCAGCCGCTGCTGGTTTCGAAAAAGGAATCGACAGAAAGAGTGAACCAGCTCTAGAAATGCCTGATTTAGATTAACTTCTATTTCAACAAAAAAGCCCTATCTTCGGATAGGGTTTTTTTTTGCTCAATTTTATTATCTATATAAATTTTCTCTAAGCCATGGCAAACTTAATCCCATTACATTACTGAAGCAACCCTCTATTTTTTCTATATATTTGCCGCCTATACCTTCCAAGGCAAATCCTCCTGCGCAAAATAAAGGTTCATTTGTATCTACATAACTCTTGATTTCCCAATCTTCCAAATTAGAAAAATAAACTTTTGAACTTACTATTTTTTTTATTATTTCAGTGATTTTAAAAATTTTGGAAGTTGAATCAAAATTCCCAATTATTAGAGTATGACCAGTATGTAAAAATCCAAATTCTCCAGACATTTTTTTCCATCTAATAAATGCCTCCTCTTTATTAGATGGTTTTCCATAAGCTTCTCCTTTAAATTCAAAAATTGAATCGCACCCAAGTATTTCCAAAGGACCATAATTAAATTCTTCGGGCAATGATATGTTTTGAATTTTTTCAGATAAACTATTAGCCTTTTGAAAAGATAATTCCAAAGCTAAATTATATATATTCTTTTCTTGAATAGTAGTTTCATCAAAGTCACTTGATATTTGGATAAATTCGATTTGACAATTTTCTAGTAATTTCTTTCTAGATTGAGAAGCAGAAGCTAGAATTAACACAAATTTTTTAACAAATTATAATTCAATTTAATAAATAATAAATTTTAAAATTAATATAAATTACTAATGGATTCAGAAGCAAAATTACATGAAATAAAGAAACCAATAATGGTCCTAGGCACTTCCAGTGGAGCAGGGAAATCGTTAACCGTTACTGCTATTTGCCGGATTCTTAAAAATTTAGGAGAAGAACCAATACCTTTTAAAGGACAAAATATGAGTAACAACGCTTGGGTTGATTGGGAAGGTGGAGAGATGGCATATTCACAAGCACTTCAAGCTTTTGCTTGTGGTATTAATCCCTCTGCAGAGATGAATCCCATTTTATTAAAACCACAAGGAAACTCAATAAGCGAGGTTATTCACCTTGGTAAAAGCATAGGGACCACAACCGCACAAAATTACTATAAAGATTGGTTTATTCCAGGTTGGGAAGTAATTAAAAAAAGTTTAAAGTCTATTATCGAACGTAATCCGAATTGCCGTTTAATTATCGAAGGAGCGGGAAGTCCGGTAGAGATGAATTTGATTCATAGAGATCTAACTAATTTAAGAGTTGCTAAATATTTAAATGCAAATTGCATTTTAGTTACTGATATTGAAAGAGGAGGCGTATTTGCACAAATAATTGGTACTCTTGAATTAATGAAGCCTGAAGAAAAGAAGCTTATTAAGGGAATTATTATAAATAGATTCAGAGGAGACCTTGCATTATTTGAAGACGGGAAAAAATGGATAGAGAATAAAACTCAAATACCTGTTATAGGAATTATTCCATGGTTAAATGATTCATTTCCTCCAGAGGATTCTTTAGATTTAATAGAAAAAAAATCACTTTCTAAAAATCCTGAAATCAAAGTTGGAATTATAAAATTACCATCTATTAGTAACTTCTCGGATTTTGATCCACTAGAAAATGAAGAAACAATATTAATTGAATGGATTAGAAAATCACAAAACCTAAGTAAGTATGACTTCATCATTCTGCCGGGCAGTAAACAAACAATTAAAGATCAAATATTTCTTGAAAATTCTGGCTTATCTCAGGATATAAGGGACTATTCAAATAACGAAGGAAATATTATTGGAATATGTGGAGGTTTACAAATGTTAGGGACTACACTCGAAGATCCTTATTTTAAAGAGGGTTCCAAAAATTATTCTGAACAAAAAATTAAAGGTATAGGATTACTACCATTAAAAACAACTTTCTTTAAAAAAAAATTAACACGTCAAATCAACTCTAAATCTATATGGCCATGCCAATCAGAAATTAATGGATTTGAAATTCATAATGGTCAAACTGCATTAGATGACATCCAAAGTTCATTAAATATTAATCCTATTTTTGAAGATTTAGATCTTGGTTGGTACAAAGAAAATAATAAAGGCGGAACTATTGCAGGAACATATATTCATGGGATCTTTGAAAATGACAGTTGGAGAGCACAATATATTAATTTAATAAGGAAGAGTAAAAATCTACCAAAATTAAATAAAAAATCTATATCTTATAAAGAGAAGAGACAATCCATTATTGATAATCTTGCGAATGAATTCAACAAACATTTAAATCTGAAATCATTTTTAAATTGAAAGAAACAAAAAATATAAAAGTAATATGGCCAAACAATAAAGAAACCTTTGTTTCAGGTGGTGATGACTGGTTTTCTTCTGCTAAAAAAGCAGGTTTAGAAATCCCTACTGGCTGCCTCACAGGAAGTTGTGGAGCCTGTGAAATAGATGTAAATGGTGAAACAGTGCGGGCTTGTATAAGTGAAATTAAAAATAATAAAAAATGTACGTTAGAGGTTTCTTTAACTTCAGATCCCTTTTGGGAAAAATAAATTTCACTAAACATTACCTATTATTAGATAAAGGAAAACATAGTAAAAAAATGATCCTAAAAATGTGTTTATTATAATAACCTTCTTTTTGATTCTTGATGAGGCGATAATATAGCTACCCAAAACATGAGGTAGGATTGGGAAAGATCTTATGATTAAAATATAAAAAGATCTAAAAGAAATATTGTCAAAAAATTTATAAAGATTATTTTTTTCTGGTTTTTTAAAAAATAATATATTTCTGGAAAATTTAAAATTAATTTTTCTCAAAATAAGAACTTGAATTACACTTAATATTGTTAAGGCAGGAGCAAAAAATAAAATATAATATAAACCAAAAAGTTTTATTAATATAAAGTCAAAAATTATTGTAAAAGGAAGTCCTAAAAAAATAGAAATTATATTTAATACTATTAAATATTTGTATTGAATATTATTAAAAAGGGACTCAATATCATAGTTATATTTAAATATAAGAGCTAAAAAATAAATCACTAAATAGGTAAAAAATATTTTAAAAATCACTGATTTAAAATTCAAATCTTGTCTATTCATATAAGATCAACGTCCCAAGTGATTATCAAAGACGAGAAGATGAAATTGTATCACATCACATTTCGGCAATTATAAAACCATATAGAAAACATTTATAAGGATGACATAATGGGTAAATATCAAACAACACGGTTTGGGATATAGAGGAAACACTTGGAACAATATAGGGAAAGATAAAAGGAGTGACTATGCATAAAAAAAAGACCCCTATTAATAGAGGTCTTTCTTGGTTTAACTAAATCAAGTGTTTCCTTGTTTCCACTTTTTCAGTAAACCACTCCTTCACACATGCCTAGATTATCCCATTTAATTCTTTTTCGTGGGAGGTATGAATGGGATGTTACTTAACTGTCACATGTGCCACTTGTCTATTCCATAATATTTGTCTTTAAAGAACACTCAAATTTAGAGAAAAGGTTGTTTAAATATAAGAAATTAGTGTGGGAGGAGGAGTTTCTGCTGTATATAATTTTTTGGAAAAAATATCGAATATCTATAGTATTAATTGCTATTTCTTTTACCAAAATAGATAAAGATTTGCAAAAATATTTTTAGTATCTTCTATCGCAGTACTTGTTGAGATCAACCTCTAACCTGCAGAATTACGTTTTTTCATAATTGCTGGAATTTCATGTTTTGTCTTTGAGTATTTGTATTCCCTACTGCGTATTAAATATCAAGATCATTTTCTACTTTTGCCATTTTTAAAAATGCTCCTTTATTCAGAATTCATATTCCTCAATCTTTCATTCATACCGAGATAGATTTGATAGGGTAATTGGAAATAAATTTTATTTGGTACTACCTTCCCCCCCCAAATTGCATTTGGATTATTGCTTATAAGTATTAGAGTAGTGGATAATTTTGATATCAAAATTGATTTAAAAGTAAAGAGTTAAAGAAAAAATTAGGCACACAGCAAAATAACTATATTAATTTGATCAAAGAGTAATTAATATTATTTAGATTAAAAATAAAAAACAACCAGCGACAAATCCACTAATATGACCCAGTAAACTTACTCCTGGGAAGAAAGAGAAAATCAATCCTATAAAGCATATTGTCCTTGACATGTTTTGAACTTCATAATTAGATTTTAAACCAATTTTATTGCCTAAAAAATGACTCTTTCCATAAAAAGAGGTTAATAGTAAGAATCCAAATAAAGCATAAATTATTCCACTAAATCCTAAAGCAGCGTAGTTGGGATAGAAATCAAGAATATAAGATAAAATTTTTTCGTAAACCCATATAATAAAAAAATTCAAAAAAGAACAAATTAAAATAAATATCAGATAAAAAAATCTGCTTTCTATTCCAAGTCTCATCAAAAAATATCTAGTAATTATTATTCCGCCAAGATTACTTAATAAATGATTGAGATCTGCATGGACTAGGATTGATGTGAAAATCCTATAGGGTTGATCAGTAATTAATCTTGGTACAAAGTATAAAAACTCTTTATCAAAAACTCCAATTAAATCTGTAAGTATAAAAACTAAAATTAAAAGAGATCCGCTTAGAATATACTGCCAATCATATTTAGATATTGAATTATTAATAGCCATATTTTCCTTAATTTTATTATAAATGAATATCTACTTACTTAGAAGAAAAGACCATCAAAAGGGTCTTTTTTATATCTTTAGTTTATCTTGCCTTTAGTAAACTTTGCAATGAGAGCTTGTTGGGTGGTCTATACATTCTTTTTCCCAATAATCTTGTCTTGGATCTTTTGGTAGTTGATAATTAAAATCATGCATTCTCCAAATATCAGAAGTTGCATTTTTAAGGGCAGTGAATGGAGTAGTAAGTCTCATAAATCCTCCTTTATCTCTACTATTTAATTATCCTACTATCCTCTTGAAATTAATAGAGTACAAATACCCGAGTATTAGTGTTTTTTGTTTGTCACAACTATCTTTTCCATTACATTAGGAGTAGAAATAATTTAGAATTCAAAGCACATTATCAACTTTATAGACAGTAAAATTACATCGAATAGAAGAGGGCAAATAAATGGCGTCTTATTTTATTTTTAGGACTCCCTTAAACTATTATTTAACGGAGAGGGTGGGATTCGAACCCACGAATAGTTTCCTATTAAATGATTTCGAGTCATTCGCTTTCGACCACTCAGCCACCTCTCCGACTGCTTATAATTAAGCACACATTAAATAAAAAATTATGAACTATATAATTATCTTAATTTTTAATTCCACCCTGCATCTTTCATCAATTTAATAGCTAAAGAATTTTTTTCTCCAAGTTCTTCTACAGTGACACTATCTGGTATAAACTCACCAAAGTTCTTTACTATTTCATTCTGATTGACTTCATTTAAAGGATGTTCAAAAGTTGGTGCAGCTAAACCTTTACTTCCTTCAGGAGATGCTAAGAATTGAAGTAACTGAATAGCTTCTTCTTTATTAGATGCATATTTTGCAACACCGCCGGCACTAATATTTACATGTGCAGGATTAGGAGTAAGTACCTTGGTTTTTTTGGCATACAAAGCATCTCTCCTTCCATTAACGCCCGCCAACATTCTTGCGACGTAATAATGATTGACAATTCCAACTCCACATTTTTTCTTAGAAACTGCTCTAATTATTGAAATATCGCCTGGGAAGAATGGTTGGGAAACGTTTGAAATCATTCCGCTTAACCAAGCTTTAGTTTCTAATTCACCTTTGTTAATTATTTGATTGGCAACTAAAGATTGATTGTATGGACTTTTTCTATTTCTTAAACATACTTTTCCTTTCAAAGAAGAATCAGCTAAGTCATTGTAATCATTAATCTTGCTTATATCTACTACCTTCGGATTGGCAACCATAACTCTTACTCTTCTTGTTAATGCATACCACTCCTTATTCGGATCTTTTAAACCAACAGGAACATCATTTTCTAAATTAGAGGAAGTTATTGGTTGAAGTAATCCAGCTTTTGCTGCATTAGTGATTCTTGCTGCATCTACAAGCAATATCAAATCTGCTTGAGAATTCTTCCCTTCTCTTTTCAATCTTTCAATTAAAGATATTCCTGCTGCTTCTATAAGCCTAACTTTAATTCCTGTTTCTTCTGCGAATTTTTTATAGACACTTCGATCTGTGTTGTAATGTCTACCCGAATAAACTTTGACTTCTTTTTCTGTTGAATTAACAGGAATATTTACATTCATTAAAAATGTACATGTTAGTGCTGTATAAAATAGTTTTTTGAGTTTTTGCACTTTTTCAAATTAGTATCTATGGTTACTTTATACTTATCAAAACTGTAAAATCCCTAAAAGCTATCTTCTATACACAAAGATGTATCATTTTTTATATTGCAAATGAATTATTTAACCCATCAGTTACTAAATGCTGAAGAAATCAACCTTATAAAGAATGAATTAGAAGAGGCAAATCATGACTGGGAAGATGGAAAAAAAACTGCTGGTAGTCATGCCTCAATTGTAAAAAATAATTTGCAATTAAATAGAAATTCTGAGGTATCAAAAAGAAATTCCCAATTAATTAATAAAAAGATCCTTTCAAACCAATTAATAAAAAGTTTTTCTTTGCCAAAAAGAATCCATGGAATAATGTTTACAAAATCATCAAAAAATATGAATTATGGGAGACATATTGATAATCCATATATGTCTTCAGGGAGATCAGATTTATCTTTTACTCTATCGCTAACGAATAAAGATCTTTATGGAGGTGGTGAATTAATTATTGAAACAATGAATTCGGAAGAGAACTTTAAATTAAATGCTGGAGAAATTATTATATATCCAAGTTCCTACTTGCATTCAGTAAGTAAAGTAATAAATGGTGAAAGATTAGTATGTGTAGGCTGGATAGAAAGTTATGTTAAGTCAGCAGAAGAAAGAGAATATTTATTCGATCTTGATGCAGGAGCAAGAGGAGTCTTAGCAAAATATGGGATGTCGGATGAAGTTGATTTAATTTTCAAATCCTATTCAAACTTATTAAGAATATTAGGTAATTAATGGATCATTTTATACATCAACTGGGATATTGATTCTAAGCTTACTAAAGTGAATAAAGAATAATTTACCATTAATGCATAAAAAAAGTTCAATTTCTCTATTTCTTGCAGCCACAAGTGCACTGGCTATTTCATCATCTGCTAACGCTGGAGAAAATGATTTAGGAGGGCTCAAAGAATGGAATACAGATATGCCAATTGATGCTGATTTTGTTTTGGATAAAGATGCTCAAAAATTGGCAGATGAAGCTGCAAAATCAAGTGTTTGTATCCCAATTGGTGAAGGTGAAAATTGTTGGTAAAAAAAAACGCCTAATTTAAATTAGGCGTTCATAAATTTCTTAAGAAGGGTATTCTACTAAATACCCTTTTTTTAATCTAAATAAGGAATTTAGAATTTAAATGTTGTCTGAACAACTGCACCCGTAATGTCTACACCTGATGTACCAGTTCTATCGGTAGCGCCGAAAATAGCAGGACTAACAGTAATTGAATCATTAACCTTATAAGAGTAATAAGCTTCCCATGTGAATGGTGTTACTGTATCTGTATCTGCTGTTTGAGGCTGACCTAAAGCAATACCAATTTTATCATCAGCTTGGAATGCATCCTTCCAAGTTAATCCGACGAAGTAAGCATCGGTATCTGCATCTTGACCTTCAACAGTTGAGATATCGTAACCAGCAGAAATTTCAGGAATTGCCTGACTTTCACTATCTGGTCTCCAATATCCTCTTAAACCATAGTTAGTGCTGTTCCCATTGGGACGAGCTTTACCTAATGAAGTTGTGTAGTAGGAATCTGTCCATCCGTTATACTTTAAAGCACTTATTAGTGAAACATGATAAGTGTCAGTGGTATAAGCAACTTGTGTAGACCAGTTAGTGTTTGATTCATCGGTTAAGAATCCATTAGTTGTTTTGTTCTGTTTACTTACAACGTTTGAGCTTAAAGAGAAGCCATTATCACCTTTATAAGCCCAACCTATACCTGAATCAGTACTTGCTCCATATGCAGCACCATTACCTCCAAGCTTAAATTGTTTTGTAATTGGTTTGTAGATAGAAGGTGTAGCACCATGCATATAGTAATTTTCTATTTTTGGACCAATCCAAACAGTATTGTTTTCACCTATTGGGAATGAATACCAAATTTTATCCACCTTAATAGTGTCATCATTACCATTGGATGAAGAAAGGTAAGTACCATATGTCTTACTGGAAAATACATCTGTAGCATTACCAGTTTTTAACCTTACATATAAATCATCATCTCCAGTAAAACTGGTATTCAAGTTTAATTGATGAGTGTATTGAAATCCGATAGCTTCGCTAAGATTACCAGAAGAGTTTTCGACTCCGCCAATATCAAAGATTGCCTTACCATTCATTACTGTTGTATCAGAAAACCCACCGGCTTCTAATACGTTTTGCTTGGCTTCTAAGCCATCGACACGACCTTTTAAGTTCGCAATATCTTCACTAACTTCGTTAATGAATGTTTTACTGTCAAGTCTGGAAGATTTCTTTTGGCTACGTGCATAGCTGTTAATTTCTTCTATATTGACAACGTCGGCAGCTTGAGCAGCAACTGGAGCTAATAAGCTCAGAGATGCTCCTGCAACCAACATTTGTTGGAAGAGTTTCATTTTACCTCACACTAAAGTAACCCAATGAAATGGGTATCTATACTGTATCGAAGGTAACAAAAAATGGAAGAAATATAAGTTTCAACAAGATGTAACTTTTTATACTATTAAATCATAAAAGCAAATATTAACTGGATTATTTTTTTATTAATGGAAAGTTAAGGGATTCTCTTTCTTCTACCCATGATGATGCGACTTCTCTTGCTAATTTTCGAATCTTTCCAATATATTGTGCACGATCTGTAACTGAAATTACTCCTCTAGCATCAAGGAGATTGAATGCATGACTACATTTCAGAACAAAATCAAGCGCAGGGTAAGTTAATTTCTTTTCTATTAAAGAAATTGCCTCTGCTTGATAAATTTCAAATAATTTTCTGAGATTATCAGGACTAGATTCGGAAAAATTGTAAGAGCATTGACTTTTTTCAAATTGTAGCCAAATATCGCTATATTTTAAATCTTTATTCCAATTTAAATCCCAGATGCTTTCCTTATCCTGCAAAAACATTGCAATCCTCTCTAATCCATAAGTGATTTCAATTGGAATTGGATTACAATCTATACCTCCACATTGTTGGAAATAAGTAAATTGAGTAACTTCCATTCCGTCCAACCAAACTTCCCAACCTACACCCCAAGCTCCAAGTGTTGGAGACTCCCAATTATCTTCCACAAATCTTATGTCATGATTTCTAGGATTTATTCCAAGCGATTCTAAAGATGTCAAATATTTTTCTTGTATTCCTTCCGGTGAAGGTTTAATTATTACTTGATATTGAAAGTAATGTTGGGCCCTATTTGGATTATCGCCAAAACGGCCATCAGTAGGTCTTCTACATGGCTCTGCATATGCTACACTCCAAGGCTCTGGTCCGATAGCCCTTAAAAAAGTATGCGGATTCATTGTTCCAGCACCCTTTTCGGTATCGTATGGCTGCATAATCAAACAACCCTCTTCTGACCAAAAATTATTTAAATTTTGAATTATATCCTGAAAAAACATTAAATTAAAATAGTTTGAATTTAGATCAATGCCAGTAGATATAATAACAAAGCTTTAAAGTAAAAAATATTTTAAAATCCAAGTTCCCTAAAATATCATCAGATCAAAAACTGTCATTCTATTTAAAACCTTAATAAAAAATGAGAAATTACTTATGTAAAAAAATCTAATGGTAATGGTCCAAAAGTATTAGATTTTTGAGCATCTTCATCATATTGACATGTTATCAAAATACCTTCTCCAAGACCATTTTCAGATCTCACAAAAACATTACCAGTTTTTTGATTAGCTTTTAAAAAAACACCTCCATCTGAATGAAGGGAATCTAGATTCCTAAATTTAATTGTGGAATATCCCTTAGAAATTGATTGTAAGGCCTCAATAGCTTTATTATCACTAGGTGCCATTATTCCTATCGTTATCCAATCGGCATTAAAAAAATTTGCTTCTAATTCTGCTAAAAGTTTTTTTGCTTGGCTATCACTTAATTGAGGTGCAGTTCTAAGATTATTTAAATCCTCTAATTTATTTATTTCCATTAGCTTTATATCTAAAAAATTCTTAACCGAATGTTCTTCCATTCCAAGCCCACAATGAAGCTGGAACATCCTCAAATGAAATATAAATCCTATCTATAGGGATCCCCATTTTCTCATATACAAAATCAGATATTGGCTTTACCATTTCTGAAGGATTTAGAGAACCTATGGATTTGATCTCTAAAAAGCAAGAAGGTTTCTCATCATCAAAATACATTTGGCAATTATCATCTATTTTCGTCATAACAAATCTTCTAGATTTATTAGTTAAAGATGAAATTAAAATAGAAATTTCTTCGAGTAATTTACCTTTATCTTTTACTTTTGCTGAAGTCGAAACGTTAATATAAGGCATCGCTATGCAGCAAAATAATCTTTTTTAGAATCAATTTTTAGATAAACAGTTTTATTTTTTAAATTTCTTTTTGATGAAAGATATGCCATATCGTATGAACTTATTCCGTTTTTATAGGGATTGAAAAGAGCATTTTTAGACCTATTTTTTTTGCTCCTTTTGAACTCAATCATCATTATTAAATCATTAATTAATAATTTAACTTTTTTTGAAAAGATGTCTAGTTTTTTTGAGAATTTTTAATTTATAAAATGAAAATAAATTTCTTATACACAATTAGAATTTCTATTTACTAGATTTGTTATCAAGATTTTAAATTAGTTGTTTTGGAAGTTTTAAATAATTATCAAAGGAAAAAACTTGATGAGAGTAATGATGAAGAATTTTATTCTGATCCAAAGTTTGTTTATCATCTAGATGCAAACTTCAGGCAAAATCTATCAAATCTATATGAAAGAGAAATTGAAAATTATTCAACTGTCCTTGATTTAATGTCGAGTTGGGATAGTTATTTACCTAAGACGAAAAAATATAAAAAAGTTATTGGACATGGTTTAAACAAACAAGAACTTGAAAAAAACAAAATTTTTGATTCTTATTGGATACAAAATTTTAATTTAAGTCAACAAATTCCGCTAGATAAAGAAAGCGTTGATTATTGCTTGATGGTGGCGGCATGGCAATATTTACAATATCCAGAGAATTTAACCAAAGAAGTTGCAAGAATTTTGAGTAGTCAAGGCAAGATTATTATTGCCTTTTCAAACAGAGCATTTTGGCATAAAGCTCCCCACATATGGACTTCATCTACTGAAGAAGAGAGAGTCAAATATGTGAGAAAAGTATTGGTTGCAAACGGATTTAATGAGCCAAAAATCATCAAAAAGTTTACTGAACCAGCACTTAATATCTTTAATTTTTTAAATAAAGACCCATTTTATTGTTTAATTGCGACCAAAGAGTAAATTTTTAATCCCATTGGATTAAACAACGACTCTATGAAAAGTTATCAACTATTTTTCATAGCCATACTTTTAAATTTTTACTAATATTGGATAGTTAAAATAAATCATATGGGTTCTAAAAGAGAAAAATATCCTGAAAAATGTCCTTGGGATCTTGGACCTAATCAACATCTAGCGAAAGAAGAGAACTGGACTTTAAGATTAGGAGAAGCAAATGTATGCTTTAGCAAAAATAAATTAGATAATAATTATTTTCATGTAATTAGTAATGAAAATGAAGAACAAATTCTAGCTTTTAGAGCAAGACTCCTATATCAAAAACTACTTGATAAAGGGTTTAGATTGGTTGAATAAAACCTAATTTAATAAGCATAGATCCTCAAAAACAAACTTTTGTGTTTCTTCTTCTTGATTTTGGTTTAAGAATTTTATTGTCCTCGAATTTAATATCCAATAATCGTCTTTACCCATATTTAGAAATTCATCCTTGTATGCCAATTTTTGTGAATTTGCCTCAAGTGTATCTGGATCAATTTGTTGACTACTGTATTTTTTACTAAGGGAACCTGTTCCTGTATCTAAAAATTCTTCAACAAAAATTTCTATTATGGTTCCATGAATTTTTCTGTAGACCATATTAATACAGTTATTTTTAACTCTATATTTATCACCTAGATTCTTTCCTGAAACACTCATTTCAATCCCACTTTCAGAATTTTTAAGTAAATTAAAATTATTTTCTGAGTGCACTGCTTCAAATTCTCTCTTTACCCTATGAATACACACTTCAAATAACTGGGAGGCAATACTTTTAACAACTTTTTCATCTTCTATATTTTGAATATTTGGTTTAAAGTCTTTACCTAATACGAAGTCACCTTTATGAATATTATTATTAGTCAAAAAAATACATTTACCTTGGTAACCATGAAAATCATTCTTCCAGGTGTAACGATTTTCATAAGCCTTTTTGAAAATCTCCTTACAATTAATTTCTTTTAAATTATCCATTAAGTTTTTAATACGTGAAGTAATTCTACAAAAAAAAACCTCCCTGTTAGAGGAGAGGTTTTTTATTAGATTAAACTAGTTTTGAGTAATTTTTGTATTTTCAATATTGTCAAAAGCTTGACCAATTTTCTTAAAGTCAAATCCCATTGCTCTTAATGCGTGCCAAAGATGACCTTGTAAGAAAAAGAAACCCAAATAAAAATGAGTGTTAGCAAGCCAAGCTCTTGAGCTATAGGATCCTGAACCCAAATCTACTGTGTCAGTAAAATAAGGGGCGAATTCAAATTGAAGCTTTAAGGGTTCTCCATATAAATCAACCGGATATATGGTTGTATTTGAAGCACACCAAAAAGCAGCAACAAAAGCCATGTAAGAAACACCAACAACTGAGTATGACAAAATTGCCTCAGCTCCAAGTAATCCTTTTCCTTTAAATTCAGTATATTCTCCAAATTGTTTAGTACAAATATGGAAAACACCTCCAATTATTTCTAGGAAAGCTAGAAAAGCATGTCCTCCCATAACGTCTTCCAGGCTATCTATTTTTAAAAAATCAAATTGATGATTCCAGATAGCAGCAATATCTAAATTGTAAACAACTTGTCTTGTAGATCCTATTGCTGGGTCGTAAATTCCATGAATACGAGCCCATTCAACGAACATAATTGCTCCAAGCCCAAGAAAGATTAAATGATGACCAAGAATAAAAGTTAATTTATCTGGGTCATCCCATTCGAAATCAAATTTTTGTGGCTTACTATTTTCTGGGTAGTCTCCAAGATCACCTGCAAATTTGTTGGAATGTAATAATCCCCCAGCACCCAATACTGCTGAGAAAATTAGATGTAATGTGCAAATTACAACAATTCCATATGGTTCTGTAATCACACCATTTTCAACGCCACCAATTCCAATACCTGCTAGGTGAGGCAAAACAATTGCTTTCTGTGCGCCCATTGGAATACTGGCGTCGTAACGAGCTAATTCAAATAATCCAAAAGCTCCTGCCCAGAACATCATTAGACCTGCATGGGCAGCGTGAGCAGCTATGAATTTACCTGAACGACCAACAACACCAGAATTGCCTGCGTACCAGTCATAGGTGACATCAGATTTTCCGTAAGTTTGTAACACTTGATTTAAGTAAACAGCAAATTGAGCATATTGCTTATCAGTATTGTTTTTACATGTTCTTTACAGATTTAATTACTTATGTAAAAAAAACATATTGTGAAAGAACAAATGTTACAAATTAGGGAAGTAATATCTGAAAAAGCTTACGCCAATGAAGGGATTTCACCCTTAAGCTGAGAAGCCCATGTTTCAAGACGCGCATCGGTTAAATCAGATTCACTATCCTCATCAAGAGGTAATCCACAAAAGCTTTCTCCTATAATACTTTTAGACTCATCAAATGTATAAGAAGATTTATCAACGTAACCGACCATTTCGGCACCTGCTTTTTTGAAGTAGCTATGAAGTTCTTCCATTGCATCACAGTAGTTTTCCGTATATGTAGAAGAATCTCCTAAACCAAAAATTGCAACTTTTTTTCCTGATAAACTTAGTTCACCAATATCCTCTAAGATTGAATCCCAGGCAGTTCCCGATCTTTCTTCATCGGCACCAGTATTCCAAGTAGGTATCCCGCAGATAATTCCATCAAGACCTTCAAATTCTGATAGATCATCCACATCAGATACATCTTTAGGTGCTTCTGCTGAAGAGATAAAGTTGTGAAGACGATCAGCTACGTCTTCAGTTTTTCCAGTTGTAGTTGCGTAATAAATTCCTACAGTCATAACTTCAAAATGTTTACATTAAAATAATAAAATCTAAAAACGTTAAATTAATTTCTTTAAAAACTTTTTCATGTAAAATTTTATACTTTTCAAAGTAAGAAAAATTTTTTGAGAACTATTTATAAAACATTTAAAACATCGTGACTGACAAATTTCTAAATGATATTAAAAATCTTGTTCAAGAATTCAACTTTTATGGGCAGAAAAAATTCAAATTAATTGTTTTATTTGGTTTATTGGGAGATTTTGATAGCTTCGAATATGCAATTAATTTAAAAAATTTTATCGATAATCATAAAGATAAAAATTTAGATATTTTTGCCATTGCCATTGGTAACCAAAAAGGGAAACAAAAATTCTGTAAATTTACTGGCTTCCGTGAAGAAAATTTAAAAGTTGTTTCTGATAACCAAATCCATAATAATCTTAAACTTTCAAGGGGTTTAGATATTGGTTTAGGAGGTTGGATCAATATGCTTTTGATGCTATCAGGGATAAATTCTTTTAAAACAATTAAAGAAGTTATTAGAGGTTATACAGGCGACCAAAAAGCAAAGCAAATCTATTCAGAATTTGACAAAATTGATGTTTTAAAATTTCTAAAATTTTCAGGAAATTCTTTTAAAAAGGTTTTTGGAGAAGGTTATTTGAGACCATTCGAATTAGCAACATTTAGATTAAACAATATGAATGAAATAATACAAAATTGGAGTGATTATATTCTTAATGAAGAATACCTTCCTCAAAGAGGAGCTTCATTCTTATTAAATGATCAAAATCAAATTGTTTATAAATTTTTTTCAAATGATGTGCTTGGATATTCATCAAATATGAGGGATCCCTTAGGATTTTTGACTGAGTTAATTAAAGAAAAATTTTAAAGTAATTTTATGAATGTAGATATATTCGGATATTTTGCAGCGGTTTTAACAACAGCGGCATTTCTTCCTCAATTGATAAAAACTTTAAAAACAAAAAAGGCAGATGATGTATCTTTGACAACATTAATAATGTTTATTATCGGTGTTTTGTCTTGGATTATTTACGGTTATAAAATTTCGTCTAGACCAATATTGATAGCAAATTTAATTACCCTGATCTTAAATCTATTGATATTAATCTCTAAAGTATATTTTTCAAAAAACTAAAATTAACAAAAACTTATTCTACAAAGTAATAAATATTAGATTTATTACTTAAATATTGATTAAGATAAAAAAAAATTTGTTGATCTTGAAAACTTCAAAATGCTGGGTTTGGTTTAAAGGTAGCCTAAATAATTCTGGATATTGGAAAGAAGGTTTTGTTTGCACTTTTGATGAGAAACCAGGAGTTTTAATAGAAAGTCCTGCTTACGTAACTTGTCGGGTTCCTACATGGAGAGTTTTGACTAAAGAACCAGAAAATTTATACAAATCTCCTCTAATTCCTGACAAAGCAATCTGGAAAATAATTTAAACCCTAAAAGAATAAAAAAACTTTTTGACTGCACTACGGCAAGTTAAGATTGCCTTAAGAAATATTTAATTAATACCATCTACTCTCTTTTCATAAACATCATCCCTTTCTTAATTTTTGGTTTTCTTCTCGGGGAAAAGAATCCAAAGATTTCAAAACATATTGCAAGACCTCTAATTAGATTTGGCATTCCATTAAGTGTAATGGGTCTCTTATTAAAAGAAGGTATAGATATAAACCTAATTAAAAGCGCTTTTTTAGCATTCTCTGTAATTGGATTTTTAATAACTTTAATAAATATAATTCCAATATTTAAAAAGAGGCTTCCAAATTACACATTACAGCTGGCAGGCCTAATAGGTAATACATCATTTCTTGGAATACCAATTGCGCTAGCCATTTTACCCTTAAAAACTATAAATTTTACTATTGGATTTGATTTAGGAACAACACTTTTCGCTTGGATATTTGGACCATTTTTTCTTCAGGAAAAAATCAACCGTAATGACATCCCAAACATCAAAGGGCTATTAAATGCATTGATAAATAGTCCCGCATCGAAAGGAATTATTGGTGTACTTCTTGCATATCTTTTCCAAATAGATGAATTTTTAGGCAATTATCTTTGGATTCCTGCAAGAATAGTTATTGCTTTAGCAATAATAATTGTGGGAACAAGACTTGGAATAATCACAAATCAAAAGGGGAGGATTTTGGATCTAAATGAAGAAATTAAATTTTCAATTTTACTAAAATTATTTATTCTTCCTTTTATTATTTTTTTAGCATGCAAATCTTTAAATTTTGATTTTTATCAATCATCAGCATTAATTCTTCAGGCAGGAGCCCCAACAGCAATATCCACAATATTAATGGCAGAGGCTTATGGTATAAAACAAAAAATCGCTTCAAAAATTCTTTTTACTACAACTTTAATTTCAATAATTACAATTCCTCTATACAAAATGTTCATGAATTTATTTAATTAAGCAACTTCGGAAGAGGTAAAGTTTAAGGCATAATTAAAGAATATTGTAAAGATTATATCCTGATAACTAAATAATGTCTTAAGATTTAAGTTATGAAGTCAGCAAACCCTGAAAATGAATATATCCCTTTAGACCTTAGGATTTCTGTAAGGAGGGATACTCTCAGGCTTATCTCAGTGATGGCTCAAGATATGGGAATAAGTATTAATGAAGTTTTTAGTTTTTTAGCCGAAGATTCTGTCATCGATCTCGAATTAATGGAAGATTTGAATAATATCGATATCCCCAGCAAGTGCAGCCTTGATGATCTTAAAAATGCTCTTCTTAAAAAAAGACTTTGTTAAAATTTTTCAACTTTTCTATTTTTCCAGTCAGATTTATAACCACTATTCACTAGAAATTTTGAATACTTATTTAAATCACTTTTTTGAATTCGCCATAAATTATAAATCCCAAATTTGCCCAATTTTTGATGATTAATTTTTAACCATTGCTGTTGACCGGAAGAAAATTCATCTATCACGACCAATAGAGATTTGTATTCATAATCGGGTTGATCCTCATAATTTGCTCTCTTATCATTATTTAGCCTGTCTGAAAGATTAATTAATCCCTCTTCAGTGTTTGGTTCATAAAAAACTATTTGCCTCGAATAATAATGTAATGACGGCTTCCTTATCCCAATCATTGCTAAAGCTTCCCTCCCCTCGCGAATATCTAAAATTAATTTTGAGATATTCCTTAAAGGTAATTGTCTAGAAGTATCTGCTAATTTTCTTATTGGTGGCATCAAAAAAGATTGTCCAATTAAAAGTAATATTTGAAGATAAAGAAGGATATTGCGGGATTTTAAAGAAAATAAAATTATCGTAAAAAGTGTAAATAAAGAGAAAAATAATTTGGCTTTAAAAATTATCCCAGAGCTTATTAGTTCAGATGCAAGATTAGGCATTTCTGGATCATTTATTGAACTTAACCAATTATTTGAGAAAAAGAATGCCATTGACACACCAAACAAAATTAAAATATTAAAAATCCAAAAATAAAGATAACTTTTAGTTGAATTTTTTAAGTTTATAAAGCTATTACTAATTAAGATTGCCGATGCTGGAATTGCTGGCAACCAATAGCTTGGTAGTTTCGTAGCAGAAAAGCTAAAGAAAATTAAAACTGATGTTAACCAACATAGAGAATAGGTATAAAGGGTTTCAGGAACATAGCAACTCTCTTTTGAACTTTTCAAGAAATCCTTAAAGGCTTTGAATATCCCGTGATACAAAAAAGGAGTAAATGGTAATGAAGCCAATACCATTATGTAAAGAAAAAACCAAAATGGTTCAGCGTGATTATTTACAACTGAGGTATATCTTTGAAAATTATGGTAGCCAAAAAAATTGTCCCAAAAAGGTTTTCCCTCTTTAATCAGTTCCAATATGTACCAAGGAACACTTATGAGTATTGTTATTAAGAAACCTTTCTTAGGGTTTATCTTAAAGAGCAATGTTTTCCAATTCTTCTGACTAAACAAGAAAAATGTAATAGTCAATAATGCCAGAACAAATGCCACAGGTCCTTTAGTTAAAATTGCAAAACCTAAAAATACCCACGCTGAAATACATTGGTCATTATTTTCACTTGCCATTCTTCTCCAAAACAAAAGCAAGCTAATTCCCAATGTTCCTGTTAAAAGAGAATCACTTACTGCAGTTCTACTCCAGATAATTATTAATGGGGAAAGAGCAAAGCCTAAAGATGCAACTATTGGAGTGAGGAATAGCTTATCTCCCTTTTGTGGCCAACAAAACAACGTATCTCCAATCATCAACATTAAAAATAATGATGCCAAAGCTGAAGGAAGTCTTGCTGAAAGTGTCCCTAAACTATCCCAAATCTCGTTTTTCGGTAATGAATAAAAAAAACCCATTAGCCAATATATCAGTGGAGGCTTATCAAAACGGAATATTCCATTGACTTTTGGAGTTAACCAATCACCAGATTCACTCATTGCCCGTGCTGCAGCGGCAAATAAAGGGGGAGTTTCATCCACCAATCCTGTAGTGCCTAAACCTAAAATAAATATAATGATCCCACAAACTAAAACTATCAATAAGGTAATAAGCCTTTTTTTTGAGTTAAGAAGAATCATTTAATATTATTTATATTCATGCATTACCTTATTAAGCCAGTTCACAACCTTGTTAGCAAATATATCTGCAGAGGCATTTTTTTCTACCCATTCCCTACATTTATGACGCTTTATTTTTTTAATAATCTCTACATAGGAAAGCATATTTTTTTTATCATCAGGATCAGCAAGATAACCTGTTTGGCCATGTTGAATAATTTCACTGGGTCCTCCCCTTTTATAAGCTATAACTGGTACTCCACAGGCTAAAGCTTCAACAACTACATTCCCATATGCCTCATTCCATTTCGGAGTATTTAGCAGCCCTCTGCATTTACCAAGTTCTTTTTGTAAGTCATCGGTTGATAAAAACCCCATCCAATCTATAGCGCCTTTAGGAAATGATTTTTCTATCTTTGACGCATACATCTCATCTTCTATAAGTCCCCAAACTTTTAATTTTTCGCCAAGTTCATTTGCAACATAAACTGCATCCTCCAAACCTTTTTCCGGAGCCACTCTTCCAACCCATGCCAAGGGTCCATTAACAGAATCTTGGAAAATATAATTATCCAAATTAAACCCATTCCCAATAATTGTTGGGTTTTTTATGAATGTATAATCATTAGCTTGTATTTTCGAATGGAAAGCAAAATTATTTGGATATTTAGCATATACCTTAGAGATTAAATTACTTATTACTGAGCTTTCAGAACCCATACTAATAATATGTGCAATGGGTATCTCTAAATTTAGAGTCATCCAAATTGGCAGCCAATCATAGGACAAGTTCAATAATAAATCTGCATGTTTAGCCATTTCTAATCCCTTTTCAAGCATTGCTACTAAAAGAGAATTATCTGGAATACTTACTGGAGCATTATAATCCTGATGCTGCCAACTAATTTGATCTTTACCTTCCACAAAATGTAATTTTGCTTTTAAGTTACTTTCATGTAACTTTGAATTTTTTGGAGCTATAACCTCTACAGAATGACCTAAAGAAACTAAACCTGACACCAAAGAATTTACAGTTAATTCAACTCCACCACCCTTGCCACTTCCTAAGAATCCTATTGGAGTACTAATCAAAACTATTCGCATTATTTAGACTCTTTACAAAAAGACGCTAATTAAATATTAATATCAGAAAAACTATTTTCCCATAAACTCTTTCTCTGGCTAACAAAAAATACCGAAATAAGAACAAACAACACTCCTATCCACTGAACAATAGTGAGTCTTTCATCCAACCAAACACCTCCACTTAAAAGAGCAAATACAGGAGTTAAAAATGCAAGAGTACTAAATCCAGTTATTTCTTTATTATTGGCAAAGTAGAAAAACAATCCATATGCTAAAGCTCCTCCAAAAATACTTGCAAATGACATAAGTCCCCAATCAAATATTGACCAATCTGGAATTATTGTGAAATTTGATTTTAAGCAGTGCTTTATTATTAAAGGCAAACTCCCTAAAACCATATGCCAACCTGTAACTGCAACTGGATCACTTTTAGTGCAAGTGAATCTAATTAAAATTGTACCTAATGCCATAGCTAGAGATGCTGCAAGCATCCAAAGTTCTCCAAAGTTAAAAGCAACATCATTAATAGACTTATCAGACATCAGCCACCAATTTCCTAAAAATTCTTGTGGAACTCCTAAAAATACTATTCCTCCCAAGCCAAAGAGTAATCCTAACCATCCTATTGGATTGATTAAATTTCCAAAAATTGCCCTCGCTAAAATAGCTACCAAAAGCGGTTGAGAATCAATTAAGACAGAACCTAAACCTGCTCCAGTTTTTTCAATACCATAAGTTAAAAACAACTGAAAAAAAGTGGCATCGACAATCGTAAAAACAAAAAACCACTTCAAATCGCATTTATAAATTTTTAAATCTCTTTTAAGCAAATATGTTGTTAATAGAACAAGAATCCCTGCAGGAAGTAATCTTAAAGAAGCTACAAATTCAGGCCCAGCACTAGATACTAAGGGTGTCATCGCCGCCATCGAAGTACCCCACAGTGCAAAAGGGAGTATCATTAAAAACCAATTTAGGATTGAATTCATGAGGTGTGCTGATAGTCTTTTAAAAGTAGTTTTATGAATTTACCTTAAAAGAATGATTTGGCCTTTTAGACGAAAGTCAAAAAAAAGAATAGCTCGTATAGTAATTGATGAGCCAATTACAAGTTCAACTAGAGTTTCTGTCCTTAAAGCTCTTAAACAAATCGAGGATAGAGAATTTCCTGCTTTAATCGTGAGAATTGATTCTCCAGGAGGTACTGTTGGTGATAGCCAAGAAATATACTCTGCTATTAAAAGACTCAGAGATAAAGGATGTAAAGTCATAGCAAGTTTTGGGAACATCTCAGCATCAGGAGGTGTTTACATTGGAGTCGCATCTGACAAAATAGTTGCGAATCCAGGCACAATTACAGGATCTATAGGTGTGATTATAAGAGGAAATAATTTATCTGAATTATTAGATAAGATCGGTATTAAATTTGAAACTGTTAAAAGCGGTGTATTTAAAGATATACTTTCTCCAGATAAACCTCTAAGTGAGGAAGGTAGAGGTCTACTTCAAGGACTGATAGATGAAAGTTACAAACAATTTACTGAAGCTGTTGCTGAAGGAAGGAATTTACCTGTTGAAGAAGTAAGAAAATTTGCTGATGGAAGAATTTTCACTGGAACACAAGCTCTAGAACTTGGTCTTGTTGATAAAGTTGGAGATGAATTTGTTGCAAGGGAACTAGCTGCAGAAATGGTCAATATTGATCCTAAAATGCAGCCTTTAACATTTGGGAAAAAAAAGAAAAAAATACTTGGATTAATTCCTGGAAGTAAAATGATTGATAAAATTATCAATAATATCTTTTTTGAGTTTGACTCATCTAATAAAGTACTTTGGTTATATAAGCCCTAAATCGATGTGTCTGAAAAATGAAAGATGATCATAAAATTACATTTATTCGTGGAGCTACAACAGCATCTGGGAATTCTGTTAGGGAAATAGAAGTTGCCGTAGTGGAATTAATTGATGAATTAATTTCACGCAACAATCTGATTAAGACGAACATATTATCGATTACATTCACTGCAACAAAAGATTTAGATGCATGTTTTCCCGCTTCAATTGCAAGAAAATTTAATGGACTTGATTCAGTAGCCTTTATAGACTGCCAACAAATGCACGTATCAAATGATGTTGATTTCTGTATAAGAATAATGGCTCAAGTTTTATTGCCACCAAATAATCCAATAAAGCATCCCTATTTAAGAGGCGCTGCAATATTAAGGACAGATAGATGTTAATCTTAGTGAAATAATTTTCCCCTTTAAATTTGAATAGCACGAAATCAACCTTAAAAATTCCATACCCTCAATGTTAAAAATCACAAAGAAACTTACTTTTAATCTTAATATTTTAAGATTTTTTATTTTTCCTACAATTTTAGTTTCAACTCCTTTTTTTAATAAAATCCCAGATGCTAGAGCAGCATTAGAATTTCAGTGGGATCAAAACTCTAGTTTTAGACAATTAAAATGGTTTCAGAAAGAAAA